>CAZGYG010000001.1:0-47803 GCA_964530335.1 uncultured Rhodospirillaceae bacterium
AGCGAGCCCGGCACCTGCAAGGACCGCGACATCATGCGCCACGACCCGCACAAGCTGGTCGAGGGCGCGCTGATCGCCGGCGCCGGCATGGCCGCCCACACCGGGTACATCTACATCCGGGGCGAGTTCTATCGCGAGGCCGAACGCCTGGAGGCCGCCATCGCCGAGGCCTACGACGCCGGCCTGATCGGCAAGGACGCCTGCGGCACCGGGTTCGACTTCGACCTGTTCGTCCATCGCGGCGCCGGGGCCTACATCTGCGGCGAGGAGACGGGCCTCTTGGAGAGCCTGGAGGGCAACAAAGGCATGCCGCGGCTGAAGCCGCCGTTCCCGGCCGCGACCGGGCTGTACGGCTGCCCGACCACGGTGACCAACGTCGAGACGGTCGCGGTGGTGCCGACCATCCTGCGCCGCGGCGCCGCGTGGTTCGCCGCGCTCGGCCGGCCCAAGAACTCCGGGACCAAGATCTTTTGCATCTCCGGCCACGTCGCCAAGCCGTGCAACGTCGAGGAAGAGATGGGGATAGCGCTGCGGGAGCTCATCGAACGCCACGCCGGCGGCGTGCGCGGCGGCTGGGACAACCTGCTGGCGATCATCCCCGGCGGCTCGTCGGTGCCCCTGATCCCGCGTTCGATCTGCGACACGGTGCTGATGGATTTCGATTCGCTGCGCGAGGTGCGCTCGGGCCTCGGCACCGCGGCGGTGATCGTGATGGATAAGTCGACCGACATCGTCAAGGCGATCGCGCGGCTGTCGCGCTTCTACAAGCACGAGAGCTGCGGCCAGTGCACGCCATGCCGCGAAGGCTGCGGCTGGATGATGCGGATCATGGACCGACTGGTGGAGGGGCGCGCGGCGCTCGGCGATATCGACCTGCTCGAGGACGTGAGCCGACGCATCGAGGGCCATACGATCTGCGCGCTCGGTGACGCCGCGGCGTGGCCGGTCCAGGGCCTGATCCGCCACTTCCGGCCCGAGCTGGAACGGCGGATCGCGGCGTATCAGGCGGCGCAGAGCGCGGCGGCGGAGTAGGGCATGGTCAAGATCACCATCGACGGCGAAGCCCACGACGTGGCCGCGGGACTGACCCTGTTGCAGGCGTGCGAACAGGCCGGCAAGGAGATACCCCGATTCTGCTACCACGAGCGCCTGGCCATCGCCGGCAACTGCCGCATGTGCCTGGTCGAGGTCGAGCGCTCGCCCAAGCCGGTGGCAAGCTGCGCCTGGCCGATCAACGAAGGCATGGTGGTCAAGACCGACAGCGAGATGGTGCGCCGCGCGCGCCACGGCGTGATGGAATTCCTGCTGCTCAACCATCCGCTCGACTGCCCGATCTGCGACCAGGGCGGCGAATGCGACCTCCAGGACCAGGCCATGGCCTACGGCGTGGGGGCAAGCCGGTTCGAGGAGGCCAAGCGCGCGGTGCCGGACAAGGACTTCGGCCCGCTGGTCAAGACCCTGATGACGCGCTGCATCCACTGCACGCGCTGCATCCGGTTCCTCGACGACGTGGCCGGCGTGCACGAGCTCGGCGCGGTCAACCGGGGCGAGAACATGGAGGTCTCGACCTACGTGGCGCGCGCCCTGAGCTCGGAACTCAGCGGCAACATCATCGACCTGTGCCCGGTCGGCGCGCTCACGTCGAAGCCCTACGCCTTCGCCGCGCGGTCGTGGGAGCTGGTGGCGACCGAGAGCGTCGACGTGCTCGACGCGGTCGGCGCCGCGATCCGCGTCGATGCGCGCGGCTCCGAGGTCATGCGGATACTGCCGCGTCTCGACGAGGACGTGAACGAGGAGTGGATCTCGGACAAGACGCGGTTCGCGTGCGACGGCCTCAGGCGCCAGCGGCTCGATACGCCCATGGTGCGCGACGAAGGCCGACTGCGGCCGGCGTCGTGGGCCGAGGCGTTCGGCCGCGTCGCCGACCGGCTCAAGGGCGTCCCGGGCGAGCGCATCGCCGCGCTCGCCGGCGACCTGGTCGATGCCGAGGCGGCGTTCGCCCTGGTCCAGTTGCTCGACCGGCTGGGCGCGCCTCATCGCGACTGCCGGCAGGATGGCGCGGCGCTGGATCCCGCGTGCCGCGCGTCCTACCTGTTCAACACGACGATCGCCGGCATCGAGCGGGCGGACGCCTGCCTTCTGATCGGCACCGACCCGCGCCGCGAGGCGCCGGTGCTCAACGCGCGCTTGCGCAAGCGCTGGCTCCAGGGCGGCTTTCGCGTCGCGGCGGTGGGCGCGGTGGGCACGCCGACCTTGCGCATCGAGAGCCTGGGCGCCGGGCCGCGCACGCTCGCCGAGCTCGCGGCGGGCCGGCACCCCTTCGCCGCGACCCTGGCGGCGGCGAAGGCGCCGATGCTGATCCTCGGCATGGGCGCGCTGACGCGGACCGACGGCTGGGCCGTGCTCGCCGAGGCCCGCGCGCTGGCCGAGCGCACCGGCATGGTCAAGGACGGCTGGAACGGCTTCAACGTGCTGCACACGGCGGCGGGGCGCGTCGGCGCGCTCGACGCGGGCTTCGTGCCCGGCGCTGGCGGACGCGACAGAGTGGGCATCGTGGCCGGCGCGGGCAACGCGGCGCTCGACGCCGTGATCCTGCTGGGCGCGGACGAGATCGACATGACGGCGCTCGGGCGCGCCTTCGTCGTCTACATCGGGCACCACGGCGACCGCGGCGCCCATCGCGCCGACGTCATCCTGCCCGGCGCGGCGTACACCGAGAAGGACGCGACCTACGTCAACACCGAAGGCCGGGTGCGTCACGCCCGCCGCGCCGTGTTCCCGCCGGGCGAAGCGCGCGCGGACTGGGCCGTGGTGCGGGCGCTCTCGGAGGCGCTGGGGGCGACGCTGCCGTTCGACGACCTGGCCGGCGTGCGCCGTGCGCTGGCCGCCGCGCATCCTTCGTTCGCGGCCCCGGGCGGGCACGCGCCGGCGGCTTGGGGCGGCTTCGGCCGCGCCGGGACGCTCGGCGACGGCGGGTTCGAAAGCCCGATCAAGAATTTCTACATGACGGACCCGATCAGCCGCGCCTCGCCAACCATGGCAAAATGCGTCGAGGCGCTCGGCGATCCGGGGCGGGCGACCGGCACCCATGGCTGACGCGGCGTGGGACCTCTACGTCTGGCCGACGGTCTTGACCGTTCTCGGCATCGTGGCCGTGATCGTGCCGCTGCTGGTCGGCGTCGCCTACCTGACGTACGTCGAGCGCAAGGTCATCGGCGCGATCCAGTTGCGGCGCGGGCCGAACGTGGTCGGACCCTTCGGGCTGCTGCAGCCGATCGCCGACGGCATCAAGCTGTTCTTCAAGGAGACGGTGATCCCGACCCGCGCCGACAAGGTCGTGTTCTTCGCCGCGCCGATGGTGACCTTCACCCTGGCGCTGGTCGGCTGGGCGGTGATCCCGTTCGACGACGGCCTGGTCATCGCCGACATCAACGTCGGCGTGCTGTACCTGTTCGCGATCTCCTCGCTCGGGGTCTACGGCATCATCATGGCCGGGTGGGCGAGCAACTCGAGATACGCGTTCCTCGGCGCCCTGCGCTCGGCGGCGCAGATGGTGTCCTACGAGGTCTCGATCGGCTTCGTCATGGTCACGGTCCTGGTCTGCGTTGGCTCGCTCAACCTGAGCGATGTCGTGCGCGCGCAGGAGGGCCTGTGGTTCGTCGTGCCGTTGTTCCCGATGTTCGTGATCTTCGTGATCTCGGCGCTGGCTGAGACCAACCGCGCGCCGTTCGACCTGCCCGAGGCCGAGGCGGAGCTGGTCGCCGGCTACAACGTCGAATACTCGGCGATGACCTTCGCCCTGTTCTTCCTCGGCGAATACGCCAACATGATCCTGATGAGCGGGATGACCACGATCCTGTTCCTCGGCGGTTGGCTGCCGCTGATCCCGTTCGAGCCGTTCTCGTGGATTCCGGGGCCGATCTGGTTCGCGGCCAAGGCATCGTCGGTGCTGTTCGTGTTCCTGTGGGTGCGCGCGACCTTCCCCCGCTTCCGCTACGACCAGCTCATGCGGCTGGGCTGGAAGGTGTTCCTGCCCCTGTCGCTGTTCGCCGTGGTCGCCTATGCCGGCGCGCTTCAGGCGTTCGGCTGGCTGCCGGACTAGGAGCCAGGGTTGTCGGTGCGCGGGGCCTGTGCTAATCCCGTCGGCGCCCGGCGGGTGCGGCGAAACCGTTGACGGAGTTCGCGATGTCCTTCCTCGACCGCACCGCGCGTAGCCTGCTGCTGACCGAATTGGTGAGCGGCATGGCGCTGACGCTGCGCTACATCTTCAGGCCCAAGGTCACGCTGAACTACCCCTACGAAAAGGGCCCCTTGAGCCCGCGCTTCCGCGGCGAACACGCGCTCAGGCGCTACCCCAACGGCGAGGAACGCTGCATCGCGTGCAAGCTGTGCGAGGCGATCTGCCCGGCGCAGGCCATCACCATCGAGGCCGAGCCGCGCGCCGACGGCAGCCGGCGCACCACCCGCTACGACATCGACATGACGAAGTGCATCTACTGCGGGCTGTGCGAGGAAGCGTGCCCGGTGGACGCCATCGTCGAGGGCCCCAACTTCGAGTACGCGACCGAGACGCGCGAGGAGCTTTATTACGACAAGGCGAAGCTGATGGCGAATGGCGACCGCTGGGAGCGCGAGCTGGCCGAGCGGTTGCGCGCCGACGCACCGTACCGCTGATCGCATGTTCGTCGAGGCGCTCGCCTTCTACCTGTTCGCGGGCGTCGCGGTGGCCTCCGCGGTGATGGTCATCGCGGCGCGCAATGCCGTGCATGCGGTGCTGTTCCTCATCCTCGCCTTCTTCAACGGCGCCGGGCTTTTCGTGCTACTGGGCGCCGAGTTCCTGGCGATGATCCTGGTCGTCGTCTACGTCGGCGCCGTGGCCGTGCTGTTCCTGTTCGTCGTCATGATGCTCGACGTCGACGTCGTGCGGCTGCGCGAAGGTTTCGCGCGCCATCTGCCGGTCGGCGCGGCGATCGGCCTGGTGCTGCTGGCCGAGCTGCTGCTCGTGCTTGGCGGCTGGACGCTCGGCGTCGATACCGGCGCCCGCGCCGGCGCGCCGACCCCGCCGCCGGCGGAGGTCCACAACACGCGGGCGCTGGGCGACATCCTCTATACCGACTACGCGTACCTGTTCCAGTCGGCCGGGCTGGTGCTGCTGGTGGCCATGATCGGGGCGATCGTGCTGACGCTGCGCACGCGCGAGGGGGTAAGGCGCCAGCAGATCGCGCGCCAGGTCGCGCGTCGGCCCAGGGATACGATCGAGGTGCGCAAGGCCAAGTCGGGCGAGGGGGTGTAGATGGAAATCGGCCTCGCCCATTACCTGACGGTCGCGGCGATCCTGTTCACGCTCGGCGTGTTCGGCATCTTCCTCAACCGCAAGAACGTCATCATCATCCTGATGTCGGTGGAGCTGATGCTGCTCGCCGTCAACATCAATCTGGTGGCGTTCTCGGCCGCGCTCGGCGACCTGGTGGGGCAGGTGTTCGCCATGCTCGTGCTGACGGTCGCGGCCGCCGAGGCGGCGATCGGGCTCGCGGTGCTGGTGGTCTACTTCCGCAACCGCGGCTCGATCGAAGTCGACGACATCAACCTGATGCGGGGCTGAGGGCGTGTTCTCGGCCATCGTCTTCCTGCCGCTGCTCGGCGCCGCGCTCGCCGGCCTGTTCGGGCGCTGGCTGGGCGACCGCGGCGCCCACGCGGTGACCTGCGTGCCGCTGATCGTGTGCGCGGTGCTGTCGTGGATCGCCCTGTTCGACGTGGTCGGGGGCGCCGAGACCTCGATCTACGTTTTCACCTGGATCGATTCGGGCTCGTTCGAGGCGACCTGGGCCTTGCGCATCGACGCGCTCACGGCGGTGATGCTGATCGTCGTGACGACGGTTTCGGCGGCCGTCCACGTCTATTCGATCGGCTACATGCACGGCGATCCGGGGGTTCCCCGGTTCTTCGCCTACCTCAGCCTGTTCACCTTCAGCATGCTGATGCTGGTGACGGCGGACAACCTGCTGCAGATGTTCTTCGGCTGGGAGGGCGTCGGGCTCTGCTCGTATCTGCTGATCGGCTTCTGGTACAAGCGCCCCGCGGCGAACGCCGCGGCGATCAAGGCGTTCATCGTCAATCGGGTGGGTGACTTCGGTTTCGCGCTCGGCATCGTCGGCACGTACCTGGCGTTCCAGACCATCGAGCTCGACGCCATCTTCGCCGCCGTGCCGGACAAGGTCGGCACGACCTTCGAGTTTCTGGGCTTCCAGGTCGATACGCTGACGACGCTGTGCCTGCTGCTGTTCATGGGCGCCATGGGCAAGTCCGCCCAACTCGGCCTGCACACCTGGCTGCCGGACGCCATGGAGGGTCCCACCCCGGTCTCCGCGCTGATCCACGCCGCGACCATGGTGACCGCCGGGGTGTTCATGGTGGCGCGCCTGTCGCCGATGTTCGAGTACGCCCCGACCGCGCTCGAGGTCGTGGCGTTCGTCGGCGCCTCGACCGCGTTCTTCGCCGCGACCATCGGCCTGGTGCAGAACGACATCAAACGCGTGATCGCGTATTCGACGTGCAGCCAGCTCGGTTACATGTTCTTCGCTTGCGGCGTCTCGGCCTACGGCGCGGGCATCTTCCACCTGTTCACTCACGGCTTCTTCAAGGCGCTGCTGTTTCTCGGCTCGGGCTCGGTCATCCACGCGCTGCACGGCGACCAGGACATGCGCCGCATGGGCGGGCTCTACAAGGTCCTGCCGGTGACCTACGGCCTGATGTGGGTCGGCAGCCTGGCGCTGGCCGGCGTGCCGTTCTTCGCCGGCTATTTCTCGAAGGACATCATCCTCGAGGCCTCGTTCGCCGCCGGCACTGGAATCGGGCGTTACGCTTTCTGGCTCGGGATCGCGGCGGCGGTGATGACCGCCTTCTATTCGTGGCGCCTGCTGTTCATGACGTTCCATGGCAAGTTCCGCGGCGACGCCCACACGCTCGAGCACGCCCACGAATCGCCGCCGATCATCCTGGTTCCGCTGTTCGTGCTGGCGCTCGGGTCCGTCGTCGCCGGCTACTTTGGCCTGCCGATGGTTGAGAACGGCGAGCGTTTCTGGGGCGATTCCCTACTCGTCCTGCCCGCGCACGACGCGCTCGAGGCCGCGCACCACGTTCCGAGCTGGGTGCAGGCGCTGCCGCTCGTCGCGGCCGTCATCGGCATCGCCGTGGCCTACGCGCTCTATATGGCGCGTCCGGCATGGGCGGGACAGCTCGCTTCGCGGTTCCGCGCGCTCTACCTGTTCCTGCTCAACAAGTGGTACTTCGACGAGCTCTACGATTGGCTGTTCGTGCGATCGGCGAAGGCGATCGGCTTCGGGCTGTGGAAGGGCGGCGACGGCGCGGTCATCGACGGGCTGGGGCCCGATGGCATCTCGGCGGTGACGCTCGATCTGGCGCGGCGCGCCAAGCGGCTGCAATCCGGTTACCTCTACCACTACGCCTTCGCCATGCTGATCGGCGTCGCCGGGCTGATCACCTGGTACCTGGTCTATGGCGGGAACTGAGGCGATGGACCAGACGCCGCTGCTCTCGCTCATCGTCTTCCTGCCGCTGGTCGGCGCGCTCGCCATCCTGGTGATCCGGGGCGAGCCGGCGGTGGTGGCACGCAACGCGCGCAACGTGGCGCTCTGGACCACCCTGATCACCCTGGCCCTGGCGGTCATCCTGTGGGCCGAGTTCGATCCGGCGACGGCCGAGTTCCAGTTCGTCGAGTACATGCCGTGGCTGCCGGCCTACGGCATCGATTACCGCATGGGGGTCGACGGCATCTCGGTCTTGTTCGTGGTGCTGACCGCGATGTTGCTGCCGATCTGCGTGCTGGCGAGCTGGCGCGCGATCGAAACGCGGGTGCGCGAGTACATGATCACGTTCCTGGTGCTCGAGACCATGATGACCGGCGTGTTCTGCGCGCTCGACTTCATTCTCTTCTACTTCTTCTTCGAGGGCATGCTGATCCCGATGTTCCTGATCATCGGGGTGTGGGGCGGGCCGCGGCGGGTCTACGCCGCGTTCAAGTTCTTCCTGTACACGCTGATCGGCTCGGTGCTGCTGCTGCTCGCGCTGCTCGCCATGTACTTCCAGGTCGGCACCACGGACATCCAGACCCTGGTGGCGGCCGACTTCGACCCGGTGATGCAGCGCTGGCTGTGGCTCGCGCTGTTCGCCTCGTTCGCCGTCAAGGTGCCGATGTGGCCGTTCCACACCTGGCTGCCCGATGCCCACGTCGAGGCGCCGACCGCGGGCTCGGTCGTGCTGGCGGCCGTGCTGCTGAAGATCGGCGCCTACGGCTTTCTGCGCTTTTCGCTGCCCATGCTACCGGACGCGACACTTTATTTCACGCCGCTGATCTATTCGCTCAGCATCGTGGCGATCATTTACACCTCGCTGGTCGCGCTGATGCAGGAGGACATGAAGAAGCTGATCGCGTACTCCTCGGTCGCCCACATGGGGTTCGTGACCATCGGCATTTTCACGCTGACGACCCAGGGGATCGAGGGCGGCCTGGTGCAGATGCTGAGCCACGGCCTGGTCTCGGGCGCGCTGTTCCTGTGCGTCGGTGTCGTCTACGACCGCATCCATTCGCGCCTGATCGAACGCTACGGCGGGCTGGTGCACCGGATGCCGATCTATGCCGCGGTGTTCATGGTGTTCATGCTGGCCTCGGTCGGCCTGCCGGGGACATCGGGGTTCGTCGGCGAGTTCCTGGTGCTGACCGGGGCCTTCCAGGTCAACCGGCTGGTCACCGTGCTGGCCACCACCGGCATCATCCTTGGCGCCGCGTACATGTTGTGGCTGTACCGCCGGGTCATCTTCGGCGAGCTCGTGCGCGAGGACCTCAAGTCAATCCTCGATCTCAGCCGGCGCGAGGTCGTCGTATTCGCGCCGCTCGTCGCCGGCGTCCTGGTCATGGGCGTGTGGCCCGAACCCTTCCTGCGCGTGATGCACGCCTCGGTCGCCCGGCTCATCGCCCAGGCGACGCCGACGGCGAGCACGGCGCTGCTTGCGCTGCCCTGAGGTGGCGGGATCGTGATCGAGACTCTGTCCGCCGACATGATGAACGCACTGCCCGAGGTGTGGCTTGCCGCGAGCGGCATGGCCCTGCTCATGACCGGCGTGTTCCTGGGCGACCGCGCGACCCGGCTGGTGCTGTGGCTGGCGCTGGGGGCGTTGGCGGTCGCGCTCGTTATCGTAGTGGACCGGGCCGAAGTTCAGGCCGTGGCCTTCGGTGGGCTGTTCGTGACCGACGGTTTCGCCGCCTTCATGAAGGCGCTGGTCCTGATCGGCGCCGCGGTGACGCTGGTCATGGGGCTCGGCTTCCTCAGGCGCGAGAAGCTCGAGCGGTTCGAGTATCCGGTCCTCATCGTGTTCGCGACGCTCGGCATGTTGATGATGGTCTCGGCCAACGACCTCATCAGCCTCTACGTCGGCCTCGAGCTCCAGAGCCTGGCGCTCTACGTCGTGGCCGCGTTCCAACGCGATTCGCTGCGTTCGACCGAGGCCGGGCTCAAGTACTTCGTTCTCGGCGCCCTGTCGTCGGGCCTGCTGCTGTACGGCGCCTCGATGGTCTACGGCTTCTCGGGCACGACCTCGTTCGGTGTCCTGGCCAGCGCCTTCGCCGATGCCCCGGACATCGGCGTCGTCGTCGGCCTGGTGTTCGTGATCGCCGGACTGGCCTTCAAGGTCTCGGCGGTGCCGTTCCACATGTGGACGCCTGACGTCTACGAAGGCGCGCCGACGCCGGTCACGGCATTCTTCGCCGCCGCGCCGAAGCTCGCGGCGATGGCGCTGTTGCTGCGCGTCCTGTTGCAGCCGTTCGGCGAGCTCGCGGCCCAGTGGCAGCAGATCGTCATTTTCCTGGCGATCGCGTCGATGGTGCTGGGCGCCGTCGCCGCGGTCGGCCAGACGAACATCAAGCGCCTGATGGCGTACAGCTCGATCGGCCACGTCGGCTACGCCCTAGTCGGGCTCGCGGCCGGCGGGCCGGACGGCGTGCGCGGCGTCGTGATCTATCTGGCCATCTACCTGGCGATGAACCTGGGCACCTTCGCCTGCATCCTGGCGATGCGCCGCCAGGACAAGATGGTCGAGCAGATCGACGACCTGGCCGGGTTGTCGCGCACCAACCCCGCGCTCGCGCTCGCGCTCGCGGCGTTCATGTTCTCGATGGCCGGAATTCCGCCGCTGGCCGGGTTCTTCGGCAAGCTCTACGTCTTCCTGCCCGCGATCCAAGAGGGGCTCTACGCGCTCGCCGTGATCGGCGTGCTGTCGAGCGTCGTGGCCGCGTTCTATTACCTGCGCATCGTCAAGGTGATGTACTTCGACGAGCCGGCGGCGGCGTTCGACCGGCCCATGGGGCGCGAGCTCGCGGCCGTTGTGCTGGTCAGCGGCGTGCTCATCGTCTTCTTCTTCATGGCGCCGGAGCCGCTGTTGGCGGGCGCGCAGCAGGCGGCCGAGGCGTTGCTGCCGTGACCGCGGCAGCGCCGCCGCGCGTCCGGCTGGCGAGTATCGGCTCGACCAACGACGAGGCGCGGCGATTGGCGGCGTCGGGTGCCGTTGACGGTACGGTCGTCGTCGCCGCGACCCAGACCGCCGGGCGCGGCCGGCGCGGCCGCCCGTGGTCGTCGCCGCGCGGCAATCTCTACCTTTCGGTCGTGCTGCGCACTGCTGTCGCGCCGGCCCGCGCCGGTCAGCTCGGGTTTGTCGCCGCAATCGCCGTCGCCGAGGCCTGCGCGGCCGTGCTGCCCGGCGAGTGTCAGGTGCGCGTGAAGTGGCCGAACGACGTGCTGATCGACGGGCGTAAGGTCGCGGGCATCCTACTGGAGAGCGAAACCGCGGGCGCGGCGCTCGCGTGGGTCGTGGTCGGCATCGGCGCCAACGTCGCCACGCATCCGGGCGACGGTGCCTGGCCGGCCACCAGTCTGGCCGCGTGCGGCGCATCGGTGTCGCTCGAAGCCTTCGAGGACCGCGTGGTGGAACACCTGGACGCGTGGCGGCGGCGCTGGGAAGCGGCGGGGTTCGCGCCCGTGCGCGCCGCCTGGCTCGGACGCGCGGCCGGGCTCGGCGGGCCGATCCGCGTCAACCTTGAACGCGAGAGCTTCGAGGCACGCTTCGCGGCGATCGACGAATCCGGCGCCTTGGTCGCCGAGCTGGCCGGAGGCGCGCGCCGGCTCGTCGTCGCCGGCGAGGTCGTTCTGGGAAGCGGCGCGTGACGGGACCGCGCCTGCTGGCGATTGACGCCGGCAACACGAACACCGTCTTTGCCGTGTTCGAGGGCGAGGCGCTTCGCGGTCATTGGCGCGTGGCAACGCGGACCGACCGGACGGCCGACGAATACGCCGCCATGCTGGCCCAGCTCATGGGGCTCGAGGGCCTCAAGCTCGAGCACATCGCCGACGTCATCATCTCGTCGGTCGTGCCCCAGGGGCTGTTCGCGTTGCAGCGGCTGGCCGACAAATATTTCCAGAAGGAACCGCTCATCGTCGGCCGCAACGTCGAGCTCGGCATGCGCGTGCTCGTCGACCAGCCGTCGGAAGTCGGCGCGGATCGCCTGGTCAATGCCGTCGGCGGCCACGTCACCCTCGGCGGCGCCATGATCATCGTCGACTTCGGCACGGCGACGACATTCGACGTGGTCGACGCGAACGGCGACCTGCACGGCGTCATCATCGCGCCCGGCGCCAACCTGGCGCTCGAGGCGCTGCATCGCGCCGCGGCGAGCCTGCCGCGCGTCGCGGTCGAGCGGCCGCCCGCCGTGATCGGCAAGTCGACCGTGCCGGCGATGCAGTCGGGCATCTACTGGGGCTACGTCGGGCTGGTCGAGGGGCTGGTCACGCGCATCCGCGCCGAGTTCGGCCAGCCCATGCGGGTGGTCGCGACGGGCGGCCTGGCGCCGCTGTTCGAGGCGGCGACCGACGTGATCGAGATCGTCGACCGCGACCTGACGATCAAGGGCCTGCGCGAGCTTCACCGGCGCAACCGGCCGGGCTGAACGGATGGCGGCCAGGAGAGACAAGGGCGAGCTCGATTTCCTGCCGCTCGGCGGCACGGGCGAGATCGGCATGAATGCCAATCTCTACCGCTACGGCGGCAAGTGGTTGATGGTGGACCTGGGCATCACGTTCGCCAATGGTGAACTGCCCGGCATCGACATCGTCATGCCGGACCTCGGCTTCATCGAGGCGCACCGCGCGTCCCTGGTCGGCCTGATCCTGACCCACGCCCACGAGGATCACCTCGGGGCGGTGCCGTACCTGTGGCCGCGGCTGGGCTGTCCGGTCTACGCCACCCCGTTCGCCGCGGCGCTGCTCCGGCGCAAGATCGCGGACGATCCGATCGACGGCATCGAGGATCTGGAGATCACCGAAGTGCCGCTCGGCGCCACGTTCACCGTCGGACCGTTCGCCATCGAGCTGGTCACCATGACCCATTCGATCCCGGAACCGAACGCCGTGGTCATACGCACCCCGGCCGGCACGGTCGTGCACACCGGCGACTGGAAGATCGACCCCGAGCCGCTGGTCGGCGGCACGACCGATCAGGCGGCGCTCGAACGCCTGGGGAGCGAAGGCGTGCTCGCCATCGTTTGCGATTCGACCAACGCGCTGCGCGCCGGCACGTCCGGCTCGGAGGCGGAGGTGCGGGCGAGCCTGACCGAGCTGGTGCGCCCCGCCACCGGGCGCGTCGCCGTGACGACGTTCGCCAGCAACGTCGCGCGCATGTTGACCGCGCACCACGTAGCGCAGCAGACGCGGCGGTCGCCGGTGATGGTCGGCCGCTCGCTGTGGCGCATCTTCGAGGCGGCGCGGGAAACCGGATACATCCCGCCGGGGGTGCGGTTTCTCTCCGACAAGGAGGCGGTCGAGCTCGCGCCCGACAAGGTGCTCTACCTGTGCACCGGCTGCCAGGGCGAGCCCAACGCCCAGATGAGCCGCATCGCCAGCGGCGCCCATCCCTACGTGGCGCTCGGGGCCGGCGACCTGGCCATCTTCTCGTCGAAGATCATCCCGGGCAACGAGCGGCCGATCTACGCCCTGATCAACCGGCTCGTCGGGCGCGACGTCGAGGTGATCACCGAGCACGATCGGTTCGTGCACGTCTCGGGGCACCCTTCGCGCGACGAACTCACCCGCATGTACCAGTGGTTGCGGCCGCGCGTGGCCGTGCCGGTCCACGGCGAGGCCCGGCACCTGCGCGCCCACGGGGCGCTGGCGCGCGCGCTCCAGGTGCCCGAGGTCATCGTCACCGAGAACGGCGCGGTGGTGCGCTTGGCGCCCGGCCCGGCGCGGGTCGTGGACCGGGTGCCGTCCGGTCGCCTGGCCTGGGACGGCACGACCACGGTGCCGATCAAGGGCGCCGTGCTGCGCGACCGCAAGAAACTGATGCGCGAAGGCGCCGCGTTCGTCGCCATCGTCGTGGACGACCGGGGCGAGGTGATCGCCGATCCCATGGTCTCGGCATTCGGCGTGTTCGAGGACGGCGAGGCCGACCTCCGGTTGGCCGAGGCGTCCGACGACGTGCGCGCGGCGGTCGAGCGCCTGGGCGCCAGGGACCGCCGCGACGACAACGCGGTGCGCGAGGCGGCGCGGCAGGCGGTGCGGCGCAACCTGCGCGCGGCGCGCAACAAGCGCCCGATCGTCGAGGTCAGCGTGACCCGGGTCTGACCGCGTCGCCGCACCCTCGGCTCGCTTGCACGGGCGGGCAGGGCACATCGCCGTAGCTACAAAACACGCAGCAGTCCCCCCGGCGCGGCATGAGACGACCGCCGCAACTTGGACAATCATAGAAATAGAGGCAGGCGTCCTCGGGCATGGCCTCCCGATTGGACCGGCCGCAGAACGGGCAGGTGAGGGTCCCAACGAGGATCGACGAGCGAGTCATGGTTGCGCCTCGCGGGAGGGATAGCCTGCGCCGGCGGTCGCCGCGGTCAGATCGTCGATACCGGCGACGGCATCGTCGAAGCTGACGGTCGCGGTCTTGGCTTCGAAACTGACCGCGACATCGGTCACGCCGGGCACGGCCGCCAGCGTTTCCTTCACGATGAAGGGGCAGGAGGCGCAGTACATATTGTCCACGCTGAGGGTTACGGTCCTCGGCGCGGCCAAGCCGGAATTTGGAAACCCAGCGGCCAGCGCGACGAACAGCGTCACGGCCGAGGCCGCGGCTAAGGCGTGAGCAAGCATGGCTTTCAGGCTCCCAGGAGAAACGGTGAAATGAGGGTGAAGGCGATGGAGACCACGGCCAGACCCATCCCGAGCCACAGGGCGCCGCGCACCAGCCGCCGAGGCTTGCCGGTAGCGCATGTCGAACCCGTCTCGCAGCCCCGCTGGGGCCGATACGCCAGGGCCAGTCCGAGGCCGAGGCTGCCGACCGTTCCGGCCGCGATCCACGTCTTGTACGCGCCGAGCCCCGTAAGGGTCGCGATCCACGGTCCGCTCACGCCGAGCAGGAACAGCGCGAGCGGCGCGATGCAGCACGCGACCATCGCCACGGCACCGGCGAAACCGGCGGCCGCCGATAGTCCGGCCCCGCGCCCGCCGCGCTCCGTGGCGCCGTGGAGGGGTTGGTCCACCCGCGCCGAACTCGTCCGAAACATCGTCACCCGCCGTCCTCGCTGTCGATTCGAACTCGGATGGCATATCGTGGGACCTGTACCCGCTACAGGTGCAAGCGCGATCTTCACGCGGGAGCGATCACAATGGCGCGATTGCCGAGTTACACCCGTGGCGGACTGGCGAAGTCCACGGGCTGTCATCCGGAAACGATCCGGTACTACGAACGAGAGGGACTGCTACCCGTGCCGGCGCGCACGTCCGGCGGCCATCGCATCTACGACGACGGCACAGTCCGACAGCTTGCGTTCGTCCTGCGCTGTCGCGATCTGGGGTTCGAGCTCGCCGACGTGCGGGACTTGCTTCGCCTCATGGAACGCGGTTCCCTGACCTGCGGAGAGGTTCGCGCGCTGGCAACCCGTCACCTGGAGAAAGTTCGCGCCAAGCTGGAACGGCTCGGGCGCATGGAGCAGACGCTGGCGACCGCGGTCGCCCGCTGCCGAGGCGGGCGCGTGCCCGACTGTCCGATCGTCGACGCCCTGGCCAACGAGACCCAGGGCGCGTCGCGCGCGACCCCGTGACGCTCCGAGCGCGGGAGCTCAGGGCCGTCCGATGATCGGCCGCCTGAACCACGTCGCCATCGCCGTGCCCGACCTCGCGGCGGCGCGGGCGCTCTATCGCGACACCCTGGGCGCCGAGGTATCGGAGCCGGTGCCCCAGCCGGAGCACGGCGTGACGACGGTGTTCGTGACGCTCGCCAACACCAAGATCGAACTCCTGGGCGCGCTGGGCGCGGATTCGCCAATCGCCGGGTTCCTGGGCAGGAATCCGGCAGGCGGCATCCACCATGTCTGCTACGAGGTCGCGGATATCCGGGCCGCGCGCGATCGCTTGAAGGCGGCGGGCGCGCGCGTGCTGGGCGATGGCGAGCCACGCATCGGTGCCCACGGCAAGCCGGTGCTGTTCCTGCACCCCAAGGACTTTGCGGGCACGCTGATCGAGCTCGAGCAGGCGTGAGCCCGTGGGCGCGTTCGGCACGTTCGTCGTCTACGTCATCATCTGGTGGTGTGTGTTCTTCATGGTGCTGCCGCTCGGCATCAAGCCGGTTGACGCGCCGCCGCCCGAGCACTTCGCCGGCGCGCCAGACCGCCCGCGCCTGTGGACCAAGGCGGGGGCGACGACGCTCATCGCCGGCCTGCTGACCACCCTGGTCTGGTTCGCCATCGCCGAGGACTGGCTCGAGCTCGACGCCCTGATCGAGAGCGGCGTACCGTGACCAGCTACTGCGACGTAGCCATGGGTCATCCGTTGCACGGGCCGTATCACGACCGCGAGTATGGCTTTCCGCTCGCGGACGACGACCTGCTGTTCGAGCGGCTGGTGCTGGAAATCAACCAGGCCGGGCTGTCGTGGCGGACCATTCTCCAGAAGCGGCAGGGATTCCGCGGCGCCTACGCCGGATTTCGCGTCGCCGAGGTCGCCCGGTTCGGCGCGGGCGACAAGGCCAGGCTTCTTGCCGACGCCGGCATCATCCGCAACCGCCTGAAGGTCGAAGCGGCGATCGCCAACGCCCGGCGCATCCAGGAGCTCCAGGCGGAGTTCGGGTCCTTCAAGGCCTGGCTCGACGGGCACCATCCCCGTCCGCTCGAGGCCTGGACCAAGCTGTTTCGCGCGACGTTCCGCTTCACCGGCGGCGAAATCGTCAACGAATTCCTGGTTTCGACCGGCTATCTTCCAGGTGCGCACGAGCGGTCGTGCCCTATGTTCGACCGTATCGTGGCGCTGGGTCCGCCGTGGCTCGCGGCGCGCTAACCGGACGCTAACGCTTCCAGCCGAGCCTGCGGCATGCGCCTCGCGATCATCTTGTTGCTCTGGCTATTGCTCTGGGCGGCGCCCGCGGCGGCGGACGAATTGATCTTCGTCATGCCTGACCGCTGCGCGCCGCTGGCGGCCTACGTGCCGGCGGACGATGTCGCGTTCCAGCCGGGCGTCGATGTCTATGGCCGCGCCGTGGTTCCGGCAGATCTGGATTACGGCACACCGCCCATGATCGCCGCGGAGGACGTCGAGGTCGATATCGAGGTGCCTATCGCCCGGGCCGACCGGGACCGGGACTGGCCGCCGGATCACGACTTCGACCATTGGCTGCGGGATTCCGAATTCGACGCCACCGCCGAGATTGGCACCGTGACGCTCGGCGAGGGCGGCTCGGTCGAATTCGACGGCGTCACGATCGGGCCGGGCGCGGTGCTGCCGCCGGGTTGCGAGTAGCGCATCGTCGCCCCCTGGGCTAAGGTGCGGCGACCGCCGGAGCCGCGACGAGTGCCGAAGTTGCAATCGAAGAAAATCTAGTAACTATCTGCAAATGTGTAATTGTTTGTCACCTTACTTACGCGCGGCACGATGATCTCGCCGTTCGTCCGTACGGTCGCCTTCCGCTACCTTCGCGCCCGCCGGCAGGAAGGGTTCGTTTCGGTCATCGCCGGGTTCTCGCTGCTCGGCATCGCGCTGGGCGTGGGCGCCCTGATCGTCGTGCTCGCGGTGATGAACGGGTTTCGCCACGAGCTGGTCGGCCGCATCCTGGGCTTCACCGGGCACATCACGGTGGTCGCCGGCGCCGGAGGACTCGCGGGCTACGAAGGCCTGGCCGCGCGCATCGCCGGGGTCGACGGGGTCATCACCGTCGTGCCGGTGGTCGAGGGTCAGGTGCTGGCCACCGCGCCCTCGGGCCGCAGCGCCGGGGTGCTGGTGCGCGGCGTCGCGCCCGAGAGCCTGGCCGGGCGCGCGCTGATCGCGGACAACCTGGTGGCCGGCGGCCTGGATCGCTTCGGCGCGACCGAAGGCGTGGTCATCGGCAGCCGGCTCGCCAACCGGCTTGGGCTGCGGGTCGGCGACGCCATCACGCTGATCTCGCCCAAGGGTCAGGCGACCGCGCTTGGCACCCTGCCGCGGCTGGTCGCGTACCCGGTCCTCGCGCTGTTCGAGGTCGGCATGTACGAGTACGACAACGGGGTGGTGCTGATGCCGCTGGCGACGGCGCAGGCCTATTTCCGTTTCCCCGGCGCGGTGACGGCGATCGAGGTCGCGGTGACGACGCCGGAAGCCCCGGAACGGGCGCGGCGGGCGATCGAAACGGCCGTGGCTGGCGCCGGGCGCGTCGTGACCTGGCAGCAGACCAACGCCCAGTTCTTCGGCGCGTTGCAGGTCGAGCGCAACGTCATGTTCGTGATCCTGACGCTGATCATCGTCGTCGCGGCGTTCAATATCGTTTCGAGCATGATCATGCTGGTGAAGGACAAGGGGCGCGACATCGCCATCCTGCGCACCATCGGCGCGACGCGCGGCACGATCCTGCGCATCTTCCTGCTGACCGGGTCGACCATCGGGGTCGTCGGCACGGCGCTCGGATTCGTGCTTGGCGTCGCCTTCGCGCTCAACATCGAGGAGCTGCGTCAGGTCCTGCAGCGCCTGACCGGCACCGAGCTATTCGCCGCCGAAATCTACTTCCTGAGCCGACTGCCCGCCCGGGTCGATTGGAACGAGGTCGCGGTGGTCGTGGTCATGGCGCTCGCGCTGTCGTTCCTGGCCACGCTCTACCCGGCGTGGCGGGCGGCGCGGCTCGATCCGGCGGAGGCGCTGCGCTATGAGTGACCCGGCGCTCGCGCTGGAGGGCGTGCGTCGCGTCTTCGTCCAAGGGGCGAACCGGATCGAGGTGCTGAAGGGCGCCTCGCTCGCGCTCGCGGCGGGCGAGATCGTCGCCCTGGTCGGCCCGTCCGGGGCCGGCAAATCGACGCTCCTCCACGTCGCCGGGCTGCTCGAAACGCCCGATGGCGGCGAGGTGTACGTCGGCGGCCAGGCTTGCGCCCGTCTCGATGACGGGGCGCGCACCCGGCTGCGACGCGACCACCTTGGCTTCGTCTACCAGTTCCATCACTTGCTGCCGGAATTCTCGGCGCTCGAAAACGTCGTGCTGCCGCAGCTCGTCGCCGGCGTCGCGCGCGCCGAGGCGCGGCGCAAGGCGGCGGACCTGCTCGACCGACTCGGCCTCGCCGAGCGCGCGGGCCACCGGCCGGCCCGGCTCAGCGGCGGCGAGCAGCAGCGCGTCGCGTTCGCCCGGGCGCTCGCCAACGACCCCGCCGTTCTGCTGGCCGACGAACCGACCGGCAATCTCGACCCGGCCACCGCCGAGGTCGTTTTCGCGAGCCTGATCGAGCAGGCCAGATCCGCCCGAGTCGCGGCCCTGGTGGCGACCCACAACCTCGAACTGGCCCGGCGCATGGACCGCATCTTGAGGCTGCGCAACGGTGTCCTCGAAGGCGCCTGACGGCGGCGGCGGATTGTGGAATCCTCGGCCGTCATGAGTCACGCCGACTTCGTTCACCTGCGCGTCCACACCTCGTTCTCGCTGTCCGAGGGTGCGCTCAAGATCGCCGACCTGGCGAAGCTGTGCGTCGCCAACGCCATGCCGGCCGTGGCCGTGACGGACACGGGCAACCTGTTCGGTGCGCTCGAGTTTTCCGCCACGCTCGCGGCCGCGGGCGTTCAGCCGATCATCGGTTGCCTGCTCGCCGTCGGCGACGAGGAGGAACGCCCGGCCAATCATCGGCGGCGGAGCTTTCTGCCATTGCTCGCCAAGGACGAGGCGGGTTACGGCAATCTCTCGCGGCTGACCAGCGCCTCGTTCCTCGAAACCGAGCCGGGCGAGGCGCCGCGCGTCACCTGGGACGCCCTGGCCCGGCATGCCGACGGCCTGATCGCGCTGACCGGGGGACCGAGCGGACCGCTCGACGCGGTGCTCGCCGATGGCCAGATGCCGGCGGCGCGCGACCTGCTCGACCGTCTGGCGGCGATGTTCCCGGGCCGGCTTTACGTCGAGCTTCAACGTCACGGGCTCGAGGCCGAGACTCGGGTCGAGCCGGGCCTGCTCGAGCTCGCCTACGCCCGCGACATTCCACTGCTCGCCACCAACGACGTGCATTTCGCCGGCCGCGACATGTACGTGGCCCACGACGCGCTGCTGTGCATCGCCGACGGCGAAACGGTCGGGCGCGAAGGCCGCCGGCGCCTGACGCCCGAGCACGGCTTCAAGTCGGCCGCGGAGATGCGCGAGCTGTTCGCCGACCTGCCCGAGGCGATCGATAACACGCTGGTCGTCGCCCGGCGTTGCGCGGCCATGGCGCCCAAGCGGGCCCCAATCCTGCCGCGATTCCCGACGCCCGAGGGGGTGGGCGAGGCCGACGAGCTGCGCCGGCAGGCGCGCGAAGGCCTGGAACGTCGGCTCGAGCAGGCCGTCTACCGGCCCGAGATGGACGATGACGCGCGGCGGGCCGCCGCCGCGCCGTACCTGGCCCGGCTCGACTACGAGCTCGGTGTCATCATCGCCATGAACTTCCCCGGCTACTTCCTGATCGTCGCGGACTTCATCCAGTGGGCCAAGCGCCAGGGAATCCCGGTCGGCCCCGGGCGTGGCTCGGGCGCGGGCTCGGTCGTGGCGTGGGCGCTGACCATCACGGACCTCGACCCGTTGCGCCACGGGCTGCTGTTCGAACGCTTCCTCAATCCGGAACGGGTATCGATGCCGGACTTCGACATCGACTTCTGCCAGGAACGCCGGGACGAGGTGCTGCGCTACGTCTGCGATCGCTACGGCCACGACCGGGTAGCGCAGATCATCACCTTCGGCACGCTTCAGGCGCGGGCCGCGCTGCGCGACGTTGGCCGCGTGCTCGAGATGCCGTTCGGCCAGGTCGACCGCCTGTGCAAGCTGGTGCCACAGAATCCCGCCCACCCGGTCACGCTGGCCAAGGCCATCGAGGGCGAACCCCAGCTCCAGGAGGCGCGCGACGCGGACCCGCAGGTCGCGCGGCTGCTCGACATCGCGCAGCGACTGGAGGGGCTGCACCGCCACGCCTCGACCCACGCGGCCGGCGTGGTCATCGGCGATCGCCCGCTCGTGGAGCTGGTGCCGCTCTACCGCGATCCGCGCTCCACCATGCCGGTCACGCAATTCTCGATGAAGGACGTGGAGAAGGCGGGCCTGGTCAAGTTCGACTTCCTCGGCCTCAAGACGCTTTCGGTGCTCGCGCGGGCGGCGGTGCTGATCGGCCGCCGCGGCACGCCGCTCGACCTCGGCCGGATTCCGCTCGACGACGAGGCGACCTACGCCATGCTCGGCCAGGGCGACACGGTCGGGGTGTTCCAGCTCGAAGGGGCGGGGATGCGCGATGCGTTGCGCCGCCTGCGGCCGGACGCGTTCGAGGACATCGTGGCGCTGGTGGCGCTCTATCGGCCCGGCCCGATGGAGAACATCCCGCGCTACTGCGCGTGCAAGAACGGCGAGGAGCAGCCGAACTACCTGCTGCCGCAGCTCGAGCCCGTGCTGCGCGAGACCTACGGCGTCATCGTCTATCAGGAACAGGTGATGGAGATCGCCCAGGTGCTGGCGGGCTACGGCCTCGGCCAGGCGGACCTCCTGCGCCGCGCCATGGGCAAGAAGATCAAGTCCGAGATGGAGGCCCAGCGCGAGGTCTTCGTGGCCGGGGCGGTGGCGCGCGGCACGGCCAAGAGCCAGGCCCAGAACGTGTTCGACCTGATGGCGCGCTTCGCCGACTACGGTTTCAACAAGTGTCACGCCGCGCCCTATGGGCTGATCGCCTACCAGACCGCGTATCTCAAGGCGAACCATCCGGTCGAGTTCCTGGCGGCGTCGATGAGCTTCGAGCTCGGCGGCACCGATCGCCTCAACGTGTTCCGGGGGGAAGCCGAACGCGTCGGCGTCCCGCTGCTGCCGCCGGACGTCAATCGCTCGGAGTCGAACTTCGCGGTCGAGATCGGCGCCCATGGCGAGGGCGCGATCCGCTATGCGCTCGCGGCGATCAAGGGCGTCGGCCTGCAGGCCATGCAGGCGCTGGTGGCGGAGCGCACGCGCGGCGGGCCGTTCCGTGACCTGGCGGACTTCGCCGACCGGATCGATGCCCGTCAGGTCAACAAGCGCCAGCTCGAAGGGCTGGCCAACGCGGGGGCCTTCGATGCCCTGGTGCCGAGCCGTGCCCGCGCGCTGGCCGCGGTCGAGGCGATCGTCGGACGCGCCGGCGCGGCCAGCCGCGAACGGAACCACGGCCAAGCCGGTCTGTTCGACGAGGACGCCGTGGCAAAGCCGCCGCTTGCCGTGCCGCCGGTCGCCGAATGGTCGCCGGTCGAGCGCCTGCGCCACGAACACGATGCGCTCGGCTTCTATCTGTCGGCGCACCCGTTGGCGAGCTACGGGCCGGCGCTAGAGGCCATGGGGGTCACGCCCGCCGCCGAGATCGACGCCGCCATGGCCGCGGGGCGGGGCAGCGAATACCGCGTCGCCGGCGTGCCGCTCGCGCGCCGCGAGCGGACCGGCAACCAGGGGCGCCGGTTCGCGTTCGCGCAGATGAGCGACACCAGTGGCACCTACGAGGTGGTGCTGTTCGCCGACCTTCTGGCCGGGGCGCGCGAGCTGCTCGATTCGGGCGCGCCGGTCCTGCTCACCGTCGAGGCCAGGCGCGACGACGACACGGTCAAGCTCGCCGCGCGCCACGTCGAGCCGCTCGACGGCGCGGTGGCGCCCTTGACCCAGCTGTCGCTCGCAGTCACGGCCGAGGCCGCCCTGGCCGGGCTGAGGTTGGCGCTCGGCGAGGCCAAGGCCGGCAAGGGCAGGGTGAACCTGGTCTTGTCCAGGAACGGCGGCGAGGAGGTCGTGGTCGCATTGCCCGGCGGATTCGCCCTGACACCCGGCCTGATCAGCCGGCTTTCCGACCTGCCCGGGGTCGCGCTCGCCCGCGCCTGAGCCGGCGCGCTTGCCCTCGGGCCTGGCTCGGTTTACAAGCGGCCCGCCTTAAACCCCTCACGCGGACAATCGTCCCGGTGCCCGGCTTCGGTCGGGCCAAAGTCCGCGGCGGAACAACCGGAGAACGAACGCATGACCGTGCCCCTGTTCACCATGCGCCAATTGCTGGAGGCCGGCGTCCATTTCGGCCACCAGACCCGGCGCTGGAACCCGAAGATGGCGCCCTTCCTCTTCGGTGTGCGCAACGACGTCCACATCATCGACCTGCAGCAGACCGTGCCCATGCTGGCGCGCGCGCTGGAATCGCTGCGCGACGTCGCCGCCGGCGGCGGGCGCGTGCTGTTCGTCGGCACCAAGCGCCAGGCGGCCGATATCGTGGCCCTGGCGGCGGCGCGCTGCGGCCAGTACTACGTCAACCACCGCTGGCTCGGCGGCATGCTGACCAACTGGAAGACGGTTTCGAACTCGATCAGCCGCCTGCGCGAGCTCGACCACCGGCTCGAGGAGGACACCTCGGGTCTGACCAAGAAGGAAATCCTCAGGCTCACGCGCGAACGGGACAAGCTCAACCGCGCGCTCGGTGGCATCAAGGAAATGGGCGGCCTGCCGGACCTGCTGTTCGTCATCGACACCAACAAGGAGTCGATCGCGATCGCCGAGGCGCGCAAGCTCGGCATCCCGGTCGTGGCCATCGTTGACAGCAACTCCGATCCGGACGGCATCGCGCTTCCGGTACCCGGCAACGACGATGCGATCCGCGCGATCAGCCTCTACTGCGATCTCGTGGCCCAGGCGGTGCTCGACGGCCTGACCCGCGAGATGGCGGCGCGCGGCGAGGACGTGGGCGAGCGCGCCGAGGGCCCGGCCGAGGCGATGCCCGCGCCGGAGGAGATCGCCGCGGCGGCCGCCGAGCAGCCCGCGGGCTGAGCGCGCCGAGACAACGCTGAACGAGGGTGGGGCGATGGCCGAGATCACGGCGCTTCTGGTCAAGCAGCTGCGCGACAAGACCGGCGCGGGCATGATGGACTGCAAGAAGGCGCTGATCGAGACGGCGGGCGACGTCGAAGCCGCGGTGGACTGGCTGCGCAAGAAAGGGCTGGCGTCCGCGGCGAATAAGGCCGGGCGTGTCGCCGCCGAGGGTGTCGTCGCGACGATCGTCGACGGCACCAGGGGCGCGCTGGTGGAAGTCAACTGCGAGACCGATTTCGTCGCGCGCAATCCGGCGTTCCAGGCGTTCGCCCGCGATGTCGCCCGGCTGGCTCTTGACTGCGGTGGCGACCTCGACCGTCTGCTGGCGGCGCGGCTGACCAGCGGCAAGTCGGTCGCCGAGGCCACGGTCGAGCTCATCGCCACGATCGGCGAGAACATCGCCGTGCGCCGGACGGTGGTGCAATCCGTGACGAGCGGGGCGGTCGGCAGTTACGCGCACTTGCCGGTCGCGCCCGGATTGGGACGGATCGGCGTACTGGTCGCGCTCGAGACCGCGGGCAAGCGCGAGGTCGCCGAGGCGCTTGGCAAGCAGATCGCGATGCACGTCGCCGCGACCAAGCCGGAGTCGGTGTCGACGTCCGATCTCGACCCTCGCGCGGTCGACCGCGAACGCCGGATTCTGGCGGATCAGGCCAAGGAATCGGGCAAGCCCGAAGCGGTGGTCGCCAAGATGGTCGAGGGGCGCCTGCGCAAGTACTACCAGGAGGTGGTGCTGCTCGAGCAGGTGTTCGTCGTCGACAACGAAAGCCGCGTCGCCCAGGTCGTCGAGCGCGCCGCGAAGGACGCGGGCGCGCCGATCGCGGTCAAGGGCTTCAGTCGCTTCGCCCTGGGCGAGGGCATCGAGCGCGGCACCGGCGATTTCGCCACCGAGGTGGCCGAGCTCGCGCGCTAGCCCAGGGTTCGGGGCTGGCAGCCGCCAGGCGATGGTATATGGTTTTCGGCGGACGCCGGGCCAGAGCCGCGACCGCGTGATCGAAGGGCCCCTGCCGGCTTGTGCCGAGGAACGCTTGATGGCCGATGTGTGCCGCTATCGCCGCGTCCTCCTGAAGGTCTCGGGCGAAGCCCTGATGGGGAACCAGGGCTACGGCCTGGACGCGGACGCGGTCGGGCGCATCGCGGCGGACGTGGCCGGCGCGCATGGGCTGGGCGTCGAGCTCTGCCTGGTGGTTGGCGGGGGCAACATCTTCCGCGGGCTGGCCGCCGCGGCTGCCGGCATGGAACGCGCCGGCGCCGACTACATGGGCATGCTGGCCACGGTCATCAACGCGCTTGCGTTGCAGAACGCGCTGGAACGAATCGACACGCCGACGCGCGTGCTTTCGGCCATACCCATGCAGTCGGTATGCGAGCCCTACATCCGCCGCCGGGCCATCCGGCACATGGAAAAGCGGCGCATCGTGATCTTCGGCGCCGGCACCGGAAACCCGTTCTTCACCACCGACACGGCGGCCGCGTTGCGCGCGGTCGAAATGGGCTGCGATCTGCTGCTCAAGGGCACCCACACGGTCGATGGCGTCTATTCCGACGATCCGCGCCGGGTCGAGGGGGCCGTCCGGTTCGACCGATTGGACTACAAGGAAGTGCTGACGCGCGATCTGAACGTGATGGACGCCCCGGCCATCCAACTCGCGCGCGAGAACAATCTGCCGATCGTGGTCTTCTCGTTGCGCGAACGTGGCGGCCTGGCCAGGGTGCTCCAGGGCAAGGGAACCTATACGCTGATCGGTGCGGAGCCGGCCCATGGCTGAGACGGAATCCAAGGACATCAAGCGCAGGATGGACGGGGCGCTGGAGGCGTTGCGCAAGGAGCTCGCCGGGTTGCGCACCGGACGCGCGTCCGCCGCGTTGCTCGATCCGGTCATGGTCCCGGCGTACGGCGCCGACATGCCGATCAACCAGGTCGCCACGGTCAACGCGCCCGAGCCGCGCTTGATCACCGTTCAGGTGTGGGACAAGGGCAACGTCAAGGCGGTCGAGAACGCGATCCGCAACGCGGGCCTCGGGCTCAACCCGTCGTCCGATGGCCAGCTCGTCCGCGTGCCGGTGCCCCAACTCGACGAGGAGCGGCGCGCCGAACTGACCAAGGTCGCCTCGAGGTACGGCGAACAGGCGCGCGTGGCCGTCCGCAACGTGCGGCGCGACGGCATGGAACTGCTCAAACGCAAGCACAAGGACGGCGAGCTGTCGGACGACGAGCACGAGCAGCGCACTGCCGAAATGCAGAGCCTGACCGACGCGCACGTCAAGACGATCGACGAGATGGTCAACCAGAAGCAGGCGGAGATTGCGCACGTCTGAGCCCATGGCCTTCGCCCAGCCGAAGGACGTCGAAGCCGGCGTGCCGCGGCACGTCGCCATCATCATGGATGGCAACGGCCGCTGGGCGCGCGCCCGCGGGCTGCCGCGCATCGCGGGCCACCGCCAGGGCATGGAGGCCGTGCGGCGCACGGTCGAGGGATGCCTCGAGATGGGGATCGACTACCTGACGATCTTCGCCTTCTCGTCGGAGAACTGGAAGCGTCCCGAACGCGAGGTCGACGACCTCATGGGCCTGCTGCGCGCGTACCTGCGCGGCGAGATCGGCGAGTTGGCCGGCCGTGGCGTGCGCCTGCGCTTCATCGGCGACGTCGAGGGGCTGTCGCTCGATATCCGGGCCCTGATCGCCGAAGGCGAGGCGATGACCGCCGCCAACCGCGCGCTGACGTTGACGGTCGCGCTCAACTACGGGTCGCGCCAGGAGATCGTGCGCGCCGCCCGGCGCATGGCCCGCGACCTCGTCGCCGGCAAGCTGGCGCCCGAAGACGTGACCGAGGACCTGGTCGGGCGTTACCTCGATACCCGGGACCTGCCGGATCCGGACCTCCTGATCCGTACCAGTGGCGAGCAACGGCTCAGCAACTTCCTGCTCTGGCAGGCCGCGTACACCGAGCTCATCTACCTGCCGACGCTGTGGCCCGACTTCAAGCGGAGCGATCTGGAATCGGCCGTCGCCGAGTACCACCGGCGCGATCGCCGCTACGGTGCCCTGCGTGGCTGACGGCGCCGGCCATGAGCTGCGGGTGCGCGCTATCTCCGCCGGGCTGCTGGCTCCCGTGGCCGTGGCCGCGGCGCTGGCCGGGGGCTTGGTGTTCGCCGTGTTGGTCCTGGTGGTGGCGCTTGGACTGGCGTGGGAGTGGGGCAGCCTGGTCGCCGTGCCCGCGTGGAGCAGCGCCGTGACGGTGACGCTCGCCTGGCTCGCCGCCGTCCTGCACGGGCCGTTCTCGGCGCTCGCGGTCCTGGCGCTCGCGGTCCCGGTCATCGCGGCCGTGTGGGCCATTCGCCGTCCCGGTCCGACCAAGGCCGCGTGGGCCATAGGCGGCGCGTTGTACATCGGGGTTCCGGCCGTGGCGCTGCTCGCCCTGCGCGCCCGGCCCGAGGACGGCGCGATCCTGGTGCTTGGCTTGCTGTTCGTGGTCTGGGCCACCGACACGGCCGCGTTCCTGGTCGGCCGCGCGATCGGCGGAGCGCGCCTGGTGCCGCGCTGGAGCCCGGGCAAGACCTGGGCCGGAGCCTTGGGCGGCATAGCCGGCGCCGGCGCCGTGGCCGCCCTGGGAACGGCTTTCGGTCTTGCCGAAACACCGTTATTATTGATCATGTTGGCGATAATTCTTAGCATCGTGTCGCAACTTGGTGACGTGGCCGAATCCGTGATCAAAAGGCATTTCCGGCGCAAGGACAGCGGCGCGCTCATCCCGGGCCATGGCGGCCTGTTCGATCGGCTCGACAGCCTGCTCGCCGCCGCGCCGGTGCTCGCCCTGGTCATGGCGCTGGGCGGGTCCGATCCCTGGCTGGTCCGGAGCATGCCATGACCGTGCGCGCCATCACCGTGCTCGGCTCGACCGGGTCGGTCGGGCGCAGCACGCTCGACCTGGTGGCGCGGGCGCCCGAGCGGTTTCGCGTCGAGGCCTTGACCGCCCACGGCCGCGTCGAGACGCTGATCGAGCAGGCGTTGCGCTTCCGGCCGCGCTTCGTCGCCATCGGCGACGCGAAGCGGCGCGATGCCCTCGCCGATGCCCTGGCCGGTACCGGGATCGCCGTCGGCGCCGGTCCCGATGCCGTCCGCGAGGCGGCGGAACGGCCGGCGGACTGGGTCATGGCGGCGATCGTCGGCGCCGCTGGGCTGGCGCCGGCGCTGGCGGCCGTGCGTCGGGGCGCGATCGTCGCGCTCGCCAACAAGGAATGCCTGGTTTCCGCCGGCGACCTGTTCATGGCCGAAGTCCGGCGCTGCGGCGCGGTGCTGTTGCCGGTGGATTCCGAGCACAACGCGATCTTTCAGGTGTTCGACTCCGAGAATCGCGCGGGAATCGAGAAGCTGATCCTGACCGCCTCGGGCGGTCCGTTCCGCACGCGCGAGCGCGCGACCCTGGCGAACGTGACCCCGGCAGAGGCGGTGGCCCACCCGAACTGGTCCATGGGCGCCAAGATTTCGACCGATTCGGCGACCATGATGAACAAGGGACTCGAAATCATCGAGGCCCACCATCTGTTCGCCATGCCCGGGGACCGCATCGACGTGGTCATCCATCCGCAATCGATCGTCCATAGCCTGGTCGCCTACGTCGACGGCTCGGTACTTGCCCAGCTCGGTTCGCCGGACATGCGCACGCCGATCGCCTACACGCTCGCCTGGCCGAATCGGATAACGACTCCGTCCGAGCGACTCGACCTGGCCCGGATCGCGAGCTTGACGTTCGAAGCGCCCAACCACGAACGCTTCCCGGCGCTGGCCCTGGCGCGTCAGGCGCTCGGCGACGGCGCGGGGGCGCCCACGGTCCTCAACGCCGCGAACGAGGTCGCCGTGGCCGCCTTCCTCGACGGGCGCATCGGCTTCCTGCGCATCGTCGACGTGGTCGCCGAGACGCTCGCGGCGCTGCCGCGCCGTTCGCCCGCCGACCTCGACGACGTGCTCGCGCTCGACGGCGAGGCCCGGCGCGAGGCGGCGGTCCGTGTCCAGCGCGGCGTTCCCGTCACATCGGTGGCTTGACGCCATGACGGATGTCTTGAGCTTCGTCTGGGCCAACGGCGTGGCGTTTATCGTCATCATTACGGTGATCGTGTTCGTCCACGAGTTCGGCCACTTCTTCGTCGCACGCCTGAACGGCGTCCGCATCGAGGTGTTCTCGATCGGGTTCGGGCCGGAGTTGCGGGGCTGGACCGACCGCCGCGGCACCCGCTGGAAGATTTGCCTGCTGCCGCTCGGCGGCTACGTCAAGATGCTCGGCGAGCAGCCCAGCGAAGGCGGCTCCGCGCATGGCGACTCGTTCGCCGCCAAGCACGTCGCGCAGCGGGCGGCGGTCGTGGCGGCCGGACCGATCGCCAATTTCGTGTTCTCGATCGTGGCCCTCGCCATCCTGTTCGCGACCTTCGGCGAACGGGTCACGCCGCCCGAGATCAGCGAGATCAAGGCCGCCAGCGCCGCCGAGGCGGCGGGGTTCCAGCCCGGCGATCTGATCCTCAGCATCGACGGCGAACCGATCGAGAGGTTCGAGGACCTGCAAGTCGTGATCCGCGACAGCGCCGGAAAGTCGCTGCACATCGTCGTGCGGCGCGCCGGGGCCGAGGTTACGCTCACCGCGACGCCGCATCTGGTCGAGCGGGAGACCCGATTGGGGTCGGTCCAGCGGGTCGGCGAGCTTGGCGTCGTTCGCTCGGGCGAGGTCGTGTACGAGCGGCGCGCGCCCGTGGCTGCCGCAGTCGCCGCGGTGCGCGAAACCTGGACGATCATCACCGCGACGCTCGAGGCCGTGGGCGAGATCATCAACGGCACCCGCGGCACCGAGGACCTGGGCGGTCCCGTGCGCATCGCGCAAATGTCTGGCCAGGTGGCCGAGTCCGGGTTCGTCACCATGGTCTGGTTCATGGCCTTCCTGTCGATCAACCTCGGCCTGATCAACTTGTTCCCGATCCCCGTGCTCGACGGCGGGCACCTGTTGTTCTTCGCGATCGAGGCGGCGCGCGGGCGGCCGCTCGGCGAGCGCGCGCAGGAACTGGGCCTCAGGGTCGGCCTGGCCCTGGTCGTCGGCCTGATGGTGCTGGCGACGTGGAACGACCTCATCCACCTAGGAGTCGTCGAATTCGTCACCGGCCTGTGGTCGTAGGTACGTGGTCGTGGGTCCTTGAGCGCGGTGTGGCCCTTTTGCGAGGCGGGCCAATCGTGTAGTAACTGACGGCGGACGTTAACCGAGGTCGTGGCGGCCATGGCCGGATGCCATCTGGGCGGGGCCGCATCGGGGTGGGGGATCGTGACGACCGGGCTTCTCCGCGCGCTTCCCTTGCGGCGACGGTTTCGCACCGCGATCGGTGCCCTGGTGGCGACCGTCGCCTTGGGCCTCGGGCTGGCCGTTCCGTTCGTCGCGGCCTCGGCCCAGACGGTCATCGTCGGCAACGTGCGGGTCGAGGGCAACCAGCGTGTCGAGGCCGAAACCGTGCGCGCCTACATGGCGATCGGGCCGGGCGAGGCGCTCGATCCCTCGGCGGTCGACCGTTCGCTCAAGGCGTTGTTCGCGACAGGCTTGTTCGCCGACGTGACGATCCGGCTCGAGGGCGACGAACTGGTCGTCCGCGTGGTCGAGAACCCGATCATCAACCGCCTGGCCTTCGAGGGTAACAAGCGGATCGAGGATGAGGAGCTCGAGGCCGAGATCCAGCTGCGCCCGCGCGTCGTCTACACCCGCGCGCGGGTCCAGGCGGACGTCGCCCGCATCCTCGAACTCTACCGGCGCAGCGGCCGGTTCGCGGCGACCGTCGAGCCCAAGGTCATCCGCCAGGAACAGAACCGGGTCGATCTGGTGTTCGAGATCGACGAGGGCGAGCGCACCAAGGTGCGGCGCATCAGTTTCGTCGGCAACGAGCACTTTTCCGACGGCGAGCTGCGCGACGTGATCCAGACCAAGGAATCGGCGTGGTACCGCTTCCTGTCCGACACCGACACCTACGACCCGGACCGCCTTTCCTTCGATCGCGAGCTGGTCCGCCGCTTCTATCTGTCCGAGGGCTACGCCGACATTTCGATTCTGTCGGCCACCGCGGACCTGACGCCCGACGGCCGCGAGTTCTTCATCACCTTCGCGGTGCAGGAGGGCGAGCGCTACAAATTCGGCGAGATCCGGGTCCGCAGCAGCCTGACCGACCTGCCGTCGACCGACCTGCACCCTTACGTCGTGACCTTCACCGGCGAACGTTACAACGCCGACAAGGTCGAGACGACCATCCAGGACCTGGTCGACGCGGTGGGCAACCTCGGTTACGCGTTCGTCGAGGTGAACCCGGTGATCCGGCGCAACGTCGAGGCGCGCACCATCGACGTGACCTACGATGTCGCCCAGGGGCCGCGCGTGTACGTCGAGCGGATCAACATCGACGGCAACCTTCGCACGCTGGACCGGGTCATCCGGCGCGAGATCAAGCTCGCCGAGGGCGATGCCTTCAGCACGGCCAAGCTCCGGCGCTCCGAGCAGCGCATTCGGAACCTCGATTTCTTCGAGACGGTCGAGATCACGACCGAACAGGGATCGGCGCCCGATCAGGCCGTGATCAACGTGGAGGTGGCCGAAAAGTCGACCGGCGAGCTGACGTTCGGCCTCGGGTTCTCGACGTTCGACGGACCGCTGGGCGACGTCCAGTTGCGCGAGCGCAACCTGCTCGGCAAGGGCCAGGACCTGATCATCGGCACGACGCTGTCGGGCCGGCGCCAGGAGATCGACCTGAGCTTCACCGAGCCGGCGTTCCTGGAGCGCGACGATCTGTCCGCGGGCTTCGACGTGTTCCACCGCATCACCGACCTGCAGCGGGAAAGCTCGTTCGACCAGGCCGAAACCGGGTTCGGCCTGCGCATGGGCTATCCCTTGACCGAGCACCTTAGCCACTCGCTGCGCTACACCATCCGCCACGACCGCATTTCGGACGTCGACGCCGAAGCCTCGTTGTTCGTGCGTGAGCAGGAGGGCGCGGCGGTCACGTCGTCCGTCGGCCACGATCTGTCGTACGACCGCCTGGACAATCGGGCCAATCCGACCGGCGGCTATTTCGTTCGCGCGTCCCAGGACTTCGCCGGCGTCGGCGGCAGCGTGCACTACGTCCGTCACCAGTTGCAGACCGCCGGCTATTACGAGTTCGAGCACCTTTGGGTCGGCAGTCTCGCGATACGCTCCGGGCACATCACCGGACTGTTCGGCGATGACGTGCGCATCAACAATCGTTTTTTCCTCGGCGGTTCGTCGATGCGTGGCTTCAAGTCCGCCGGCATCGGCCCGCGCGACCGGCTCACCGACGACGCGCTCGGCGGCAAGGTGTTCTGGGTCACCAGCGGCGAGCTGACGTTTCCGTTCGGCTTGCCGGAAGAACTCGGCATCCTCGGGCGGGTGTTCACTGACGTCGGCACGACGTGGGACACCGACGCCAGCGGACCAGGGATCGTCGACACGACCAGGCCGCGCGTCGCCGTGGGCATCGGCGTCACCTATGTTTCGGCGCTGGGCCCGATCAAGCTCGATTTCTCCGAAGCGATCGTCAAGGAGGACTTCGACGAGACCGAACTCTTCCGCTTCAGCTTCGGTACGCGGTTCTAGGCGATGAACGGGCGCGCTTGGCTGGTCGCTCTGATCGCCGGGGCCGTCATCCTGGGGCCGGCGACGGTTCGCGGCCAATCCCTGGCGCCCAGCGTGATCGCCGTCGTGGATTTCGAAGGGGTCGTGAGGAATTCCGCGGCGGGCCAGTCGCTGCGCCGGCAGGTGACGGCGCAGCGCGAAGCCTTCCAGGCCGAGGTCGCCCTCGAGGAGGACAAGCTGAGGACCGAGGAGCAGGACCTGAAGGCGCAAGAGGCGACGCTCGAGCCCGACGAGTTTGCCGCGAAAGTGCGGGCGTTCGAAGCGCGCGTCGCCGAGGTCCAGCGCCTGGTCCAGGCGCGCAAGCAGAGCCTCGACCGGGCGCTCGCCACGGGCGAGGAAACGATCCGTCAGGCGACCATCGCCATCCTCGACGAACTCTCCAAGCAGCGGGGCTTCAACATCGTGTTGCCCTTGCGCCAGGTCCTGCTCGTCGAATCGTCGTACAACCTGACCGATGACGTCATGGCCGAGCTGAACCGCCGCCTCCCCGACGTCGCGGTCGAGTTCGGCGTGGAGTGAATGGCGGACGAGCGCTTCTTCGCGTCTCCGGTCCGCCGGACGCTCGCCGAGATCGCGGCGCTCACCGGGGCGACGCTGGCCGACGGGGCCGCGGCGGAGCGAACCATCGACGGCCTGGCGCCGCTCGAGAGCGCCGGCCCTTGGCACCTGAGCTTTCTCGACAACCGGCGCTATCGCGGCGCGTTCCGTGCCTCGCGGGCGGGGGCCTGCCTGGTACGGCCCGCCGAAGCCGACGCCGCGCCGCCCACCATGGTCGTGCTCGTCACCGACCAGCCCTATCTGGCGTGGGCGCTGGCCGCGCGCGCGCTCCATCCCCGGCCCGCCGTGGCGCCGGGCATCGCCGCTACGGCCCGCGTCGATCGGCTGGCTCGCGTCGACCCGTCGTGCCGGATCGAGGCGGGCGCCGTGGTCGGTCCGGGCGCCGAGCTCGGCCCGCGCTGCCACGTGGCCGCCAACGCCGTCGTCGGCGCCGGTGTCGTCGTCGGCGCCGAAACCGTCGTCGGCGCGGGGGCGTCGCTGGCGTACTGCCTGGTCGGCGAACGCTGCGCCATGCACGAGGGCGCCCGCATCGGCTCCGAGGGCTTCGGCTTCGCGACCGACGGTGGTCGCCACCTGAGGATTCCGCACATCGGCCGCGTTGTGATCGGTGCCGACGTGGAGATCGGCGCCAACACGACGGTCGATCGGGGCAGCGTGGGCGACACCGTGATCGGCCCGGGAACGATGATTGATAATCTGGTCCAGATCGCGCATAACGTCACGATTGGACGGGGTTGCGTGATTGCCGGCCAGGTCGGCATCGCGGGCAGCACGGTGCTCGGCGACTACGTCGTGATCGGCGGCCAAGTTGGCTTGGCGGGCCACCTGACCGTCGGCGCCGGGGCGATCGTGGCGGCGCGCAGCGGCGTCAAAGGCGATCTGGCCCCGGGCGGCGTCTATGCTGGCGCACCGGCCGTTCCGATCGGCGTCTGGCGGCGCCAGATGGCCGCGTTCGCGCGCCTGGGCAGGAGGGGGAGCAAATCGCCATGAACGACGCGGTTTCAGCAGCCAAGGGCGAAGTCGCCGACATCCAGCGGATCATGGCGTTGATCCCCCATCGCCACCCGTTCCTCATGGTCGATCGGGTGATCGATCTCGTGAAGGGCGCCAGCGCCACGGGCGTCAAGAACGTCTCGATCAACGAATCGTACTTCGCCGGTCACTTCCCCGGGCACCCGGTGATGCCTGGCGTGCTGATCGTCGAGGCGATGGCGCAGAGCGCGGCCGTGCTCGTCATCCATACCCTGGGCCCCGACTCGGAAGGCAAGCTGGTCTATTTCATGTCGATCGAATCCGCGCGCTTCCGCCGGCCCGTGCACCCGGGGGACACGCTCTACGTCCACGTCGTCAAGCGCCAGCAGCGCGCGTCGGTGTGGAAGTTCTCGGCCGAGGCGCGCGTCGACGGCGTGCTGGTCGCCGAGGCGACGTTCGCGGCCATGATTCTCGATTCTTGATGGCGCCAGTCTTGATGGCGCCAGTCTTGACGGCGAACGTCCACGCCAGCGCCATCGTCGATCCCAAAGCGAGATTGGCCGCCGACGTCACCATCGGCCCGTACTGCGTCGTCGGGCCGGATGTCGAGCTCGCCCAGGGCGTCCAGCTTGCCAGCCACGTCGTCATCGACGGGCGGACCCGAATCGGCGAGCGCACGCGCGTCTTCCCATTCGCCTGCATCGGCCTGCCGCCGCAGGATATCAAGTACCAGGGCGAACCGTCCGAGCTGGTCGTGGGCGCGGACAACACGATCCGCGAGTACGTCACCATGAACCCCGGCACCACCGGCGGCGGGATGCGCACGGTCATCGGCAGCGGCGGCTTGTTCATGGTCGGCGCCCACATCGCGCACGATTGCCAGATCGGCGACCACGTGATCATGGCCAACAACGCGACCCTGGCGGGGCATGTTCACATCGGAGACTACGCGGTGCTCGGCGGATTGTCGGCGGTGCATCAGTTCGTGCGCGTCGGCCGGCACGCCATGGTCGGCGGCATGTCGGGGGTCGAGCACGACGTCATCCCCTACGGCTCGGCGATCGGCGACCGGGCGCACTTGTCCGGGCTCAACGTCGTTGGCCTCAAGCGCCGCGGCTTCGGGCGCGAGGCGATCCACGTGCTGCGCAACGCCTACCGCCTGCTGTTCGCGCGCGAAGGGTCGATGACCGAACGGCTCGACGACGTCGCCAGCCTGTTCCACGACCAGGGGCCGGTCATGGAAATCGTCGATTTCATCCGCGCCGATTCGTCGCGCGCCATCTGCCAGCCCCGGAATGGACTCGACGGTTAGGCTGGGCGTCATCGCCGGCGCCGGACCGCTGCCGGGCCGGATCGTTCAGGCGGCGCTGGCGCGGGGCCGGGGGGTGTTCGTGCTCGGGCTCGAAGGCATCGCCGACGAGGCCGCCGTGGCCGGCGTGCCCCAGGCGTGGGTGCGCCTCGGCGCGATCGACCAGGCGCTGCGCTTATTGGCCACGGCCGGGGTCGGCGAAGTGGTGCTGGCCGGCCCGGTCGCGATGCCGGCGCTCGATCGCATCGGCCTCGACGCCCGGGGGCTCAAGATGCTGGCCTCGCTCCGCGCCGGCGGTCGCGGTGCCGACCGGCTGCTCGCGCGCATCGTGGCCGAGCTCGAATCCGAAGGCTTCCGGGTCGTTGGCATCGAAGCCGTGCTCGACGACATGCTGGCGCCTGCTGGCCCGCTCGGCCGGGTCGAACCCGACGCCGCCGCGCGCGACGACATCGCGCTCGGCGTTCGCGCGGCGCGGGCGCTGGGGCAAGTGGACGCCGGCCAGGCGGTCGTGGTCCGCCAGGGCGTCGTGCTCGGGGTTGAAGCGGCGGAAGGCACCGATGCCCTGCTCGAGCGTTGCGCGCGCCTGCCCCGCGAGCGGGGCGGAGTCCTGGTCAAGATCGCCAAGCCGGGGCAGGAGCGGCGGGTGGACCTGCCCGCCATCGGCCCCGCCACCGTCGCGGCCGCCTCTGCCGCCGGACTCGCCGGGATCGCCTTCGAGGCGGGGGCGACGCTCGTGCTCGATCGCCCGGGTTTGGTCGCGCTGGCCGACGAGGTCGGGCTGTTCGTCGTCGGCGTCGCCGTCGACTCGGCCTGAGCTTGTCGTGCGCGGGCCTGAGCCGCAGTTCTTCATTGTCGCCGGTGAGCCATCGGGCGACACGATCGGCGGCCGCCTGATGACCGCGATCAAGGAGCGGACCGGCGGGCTGGCCCGCTTCGCCGGCGTCGGCGGCGAGCGCATGAAGGCCGCGGGCCTGATCCCGTTGTTTCCGATGTCCGACTTGAGCGTCATGGGGCTCGACGCGGTGGCCGAGCGGCTGCCGTTGCTGCTGCGCCGCCTGCACCAGGCGGTCGACGACGCCAGCCGGCTGCGACCGGACGCGGTGCTGACCATCGATTCGCCCGGGTTCAACTTCCGCCTGGCGCGGCGACTGGGCGGGCTCGGCGTGCCGCGCATCCACTACGTCGCGCCAACGGTGTGGGCGTGGCGGCCGGGCCGCGCCGAGGCCGTCGCCCGCTTCCTCGATCATCTCCTGCTGTTGTTTCCCTTCGAGAAGCCCTACTTCGACGCGGTCGGCCTGGCGGCGACCTACGTCGGGCACCCGGTGATCGAGGAACCCATCGCCGGGGCGGACGGTGGCGCGCTGCGAGAAACGCTTGGACTCGGGCCCGCGGCCCTGCCGATCGTCGCCTTGCCCGGCAGCCGGCCCGACGAAGTGCGCCGGCTGCTGCCCGTGTTCGCCGGCGCGTTCGAGCGGCTGGCCCGGCGGCGCCCGAACGTCGTGGCGCTCGTGCCGACCGTCGCGGTGGTCGCCAGCCAGGTCGCCGCGGGCGTGGCGGATTGGCCCGTGCCGGTTCGTGTCGTGCGCGGCGCGGCCGCGCGCTATGCGGCGTTCGCCGTCGCCCGGGCGGCGATCGCGGCGTCGGGCAGCGTGACACTCGAGCTCGCGGCGGCGGGGCTGCCGATGATCGTCGCCTACCGCGCGGGTCGGCTCACCGGGCTCGTCGCGCGCCGGGCTGTGCGCACGCCTTGGATCGGACTGGTCAACATCCTGGCCGGGGAAGGCGCGGTGCCCGAACTGCTGCAGCAGAGTTGCACGCCCGCCGCCCTGGCCGAGGCACTCGACCCGCTGATCGACGAGGGGCCGCGGCGGAGCGCGCAACGGGACGTCCTCGCGCGGGTCGTGGCCCGGTTGCGCGACGTGTCGGAGCCGCCGAGCCAAGCCGCCGCCCGGGTTGTCCTCGATGCGATCAAGGGCAGGGCGTGATGGCCGCTGCCTGCCGCGCTTCAGCGCCGGCGGGTGACCAAGGCCTTGAGCGCCTCGAAGGCCGCGCTCGGCGAGGCCAGCCGGCGGACCCGGTGAAACGCGGGCGCGCGGTTGTCGTTGGCGGGCAGGGGCAGCGCGAACCCGCCGCGCCGGCCGAGCCAGGTGAACAGCGGGCGCGCGCCGCGCCAGGTGCCGTCGCCGTCGTGGCGTCGATGGGCGCGGCGGACCACGGTTTCTAGCCTCGCTTCGCGATCGGCACCAGGGTACGCTGCTGGTACCCGGTGTAGATCTGCCGGGGACGTCCAATCTTGCGTCCCGGATCTTCCATCATCTCGTTCCACTGCGCGACCCAGCCCACGGTCCGCGCCACCGCGAACACGGCGGTGAACAGCCGCGACGGGATGCCCATGGCCTGGAGGATGATGCCCGAGTAGAAATCCACGTTCGGGTAAAGCCGACGCGAGACGAAGTACTCGTCCTCGAGCGCGATCTTCTCGAGCTCCATGGCGATCGGCAGCAACGGATCGTCGCCGAGCCCGAGCTCCTCCAGGACATCGTGGGCCGCCTGGCGCATGATGGTCGCGCGCGGGTCGAAGTTCTTGTAGACGCGATGCCCGAACCCCATCAGGCGGAACGGGTCGTCCTTGTCCTTCGCCCGGGCGATGAATTCCGGGATGCGGTCCTTCGTGCCGATGCGGCGCAGCATGCGGATCACGGCTTCGTTGGCGCCGCCGTGGGCCGGGCCCCACAGGGTCGCGATGCCCGCGGCGATGCAGGCGAACGGATTGGCGCCCGACGACCCGGCCAGGCGCACCGTCGAGGTCGAGGCGTTCTGCTCGTGGTCGGCGTGCAGGATCAGGATCTTGTCCATCGCGCGCGCGACCGCCGGGCTGACGTTGTAGTCCTCGCACGGGGTCGAGAACATCATGTGCAGGAAGTTCGCGGCGTAGCCGAGCCGGTTCTGCGGATACGTGATCGGCTGGCCGATCGAGTACTTGTACGCGGACGCGGCGATCGTCGGCATCTTGGCGATCATCCGGTAGCTCGCGATCGTGCGGGCGTGCGGCTCGTTGTAGTCGGTTTCGTCGTGGTAGAACGCGCTGAGCGCCCCGACCACGCCGACCATGACCGCCATGGGATGGGCGTCGCGGCGGAAGCCGCGGAAGAAGTAGTTCAACTGGTCGTGCACCATCGTGTGGTAGGTGATGTCGTGCACGAACCGCGCCTTTTCCTTGGCCGTCGGCAGCTCGTGGTTGAGCAGCAGGTAGCAGACCTCGAGGAAGTCGCAGTGCTCGGCCAGGTCGGCGATGGCATAGCCGCGGTGCAGCAGGATGCCCTTCTCGCCGTCGATGAAGGTGATCTTCGATTCGCAGCTCGCCGTCGCCATGAAGGCGGGATCGAACGTGAAGGTGTCGGTCTTGGCGTAGAGCTGGCGGACGTCGATGACCTTCGGCCCCATCGTGCCCGCCAGGATCGGCAGCTCGACGGTCTTGGCTTGGTCGCCTTGTCCGACGCGCAGCGTCGCCGATTCCGATGCGTCGGCCGCAGCCTTCTTGGTCGCCATGCCATGTCTCCGCCCGGTACTGGCCCGGGCAATTGTTAGCGCCTATGCGCCGGGCCCGCAATCATGGTCAGGACGCCTGCGCGTCGAGCCGCGCCAGTGTCAACGATCGGCCCAGGATCGCCATCACCTCGAAGACGCCGGGCGAGACGGCCCGCCCGGTCAGCGCGGCGCGCAGCGGTTGCGCGAGCGCGCCGAGCTTGTCGCCATCGGCCTCGGCGGCGGCGCGAACCGCTTGTTCCAGCGCCGCCGCGGTCCACGGCTCCACGGTGGCCAGGCCGGCGCGCAGGCCGCCGAGCCGGCGCCGGGCTTGAGCGGTCAGCAGTGCCAGCGCCTTGGCGTCGGGCTCGATCGACGTTCCAGAAAGATAGACCTCGGCCGCCTCGGCCAGGTCGACGAGCGTTCGCGCGCGCGCCTTGAGCCCCGCGAGACCCGCGCCTAGCCGAGCGATCGCGTCCGCGTCAGGCGGCGCGCGCCGGCTGGCGACGATCAGTTCGGCCAGGCGGCCATCGTCCGCTTGGCGCAGGTAGTGGGCGTTGAGCGCGAGCAGCTTGTCCATGTCGAAGCGCGCCGGCGACCGGCCGACCGCCTCGAGGCCGAACCAGGCGACCGCCTGCTCGGTCGATATGATCTCGTCGTCGCCGTGGCTCCAGCCGAGCCGGAGCAGATAATTGCGCATGGCCTCGGGCAGGAGGCCCATGTCCCGGTAGGCTTCGATGCCGAGCGCGCCGTGCCGCTTGGACAACTTGGCGCCGTCCGGCCCGTGGATCAGCGGGATGTGGGCGAACGCGGGCTCGCCCCAGCCGAGTGCGCGAAAGAGCTGCACCTGGCGGAACGTGTTGGTCATGTGGTCGGTGCCGCGAATGACCTGGGTGATGCCCATGTCGTGGTCGTCGACGACCACCGCCAGCATGTACGTCGGCGTGCCGTCGGCGCGCAGCAGCACCATGTCGTCGAGCTGATCGTTGCCTACCGTGATCGGGCCCTGCACCCCGTCCTCGACCAGCGTCGCGCCGTCCCTGGGTGCCCGGAGCCGGATCACCGGGTCGACGCCCGGCGGGGCCGAGGCCGGGTCCCGGTCGCGCCAGCGCCCGTCGTAGCGGGAAGGTCGACCCTCGGCCCGCGCCAGCTCGCGCATCTCGGCCAGCTCGGCGGGCGTGCAGAAGCAGCGGTAGGCGTGCCCTTGGTCGAGCAGTTGCCGCGCGACCTCGGCGTGGCGCGCGAGGCGCTGGGACTGGTAGTTGGCCTCGCCGTCCCAGTCGAGCCCGAGCCAGGTGAGGCTATCGAGGATCGCGCGGATTGCCTCGGGCGTCGAACGGGCGCGGTCGGTGTCCTCGATGCGCAACAGGAATGTGCCGCCGGTGTGCCGGGCATATAGCCAGTTGAACAGCGCGGTGCGCGCGCCGCCGATGTGCAGATATCCGGTCGGCGACGGCGCGAAGCGGGTGACGACGGTCATCGCGGGTTACGGGGCCTCAGGTAGACGAACCAATAGACGAGGCCGACCAGCCCGGCGCCGCCAATGACGTTGCCGATCGTCACCGGGATTAGGTTGGCGACGGTCGCCCCGATGCTGACGGCGGCGAAGTCCACCGGCGTCGCGCCGATCCCGCTCCAGAACTCGGCCGGTGCGAACTCGCGGATCATGACCGCCACCGGCATGATGTACATATTGGCGACCGAGTGCTCGAAGCCGGCCGCGACGAAGGCGGTGGTCGGCGGCACGATGGCCAGGACTTTACCGGAGACGCGCCGCGCCCCGAGGCTGAGCCATACGGCCAGGCAGACCAGGACGTTGCACAGCGCCCCGAGCACCACGGCCTGGCCGAAGCCGAGCTCGGTCTTGGCGCGCGCCGTCTCCAGGGCGACACGGCCGACCTCGCCGCCGGCGAAGGTATATTGGCCGGCGAGCACGACCATGGCCGCCGTCGCCACCGCGCCCACGGCGTTGCCGACGTAGACGATGCCCCACGCCCGCACCAGCGCACCGGCCGTGATGCGCCCGGCGGCCAAGGCCATGACCATCAGGCTGTTGCCCGTGAACAGTTCGGCGCCGCCGACCAACACCAGAACCAGGCCGAGCGAAAACGCCAAGCCACCGAGCAGGCGCGCCACACCCCATGGCAGGTCGCCGTCGCCGGCCAGCACCGTGGTCGAGAACATCGCGCCCAAGGCGATGAACGAACCCGCCAGGACGGCCAGGACGAACAGGCTCGTCGCGTCCAACGCGGCCTTCGCCGCGCCCAGGTGCTCGGCGGCGCGGGCGATGTCGCGCGGCAGCAGCGCATCCGCTAGGGGTGGCGCCGGCCCTGGAACATCGGCACGGGCATCGGCCATGGGCTAACCTCGAAGTGGCAGGGGCGAGTTAGCGTCCCGTCCCGCGGCGCGTCAAGCTGGAGCCGATGACGACACATCCTCTGGGCACGTTCCTGGCGGCGCTCGCGGCGGAGCGGGACCGCTGGGTTTTGTGGCTGCCGGTCGGCGTGGGCGTCGGCATCGGCGTTTACTTCGCCTTGCCGGCCGAGCCCGCGCCGTGGCTCGGCGCGTCGTGCGGCGTGGCGTTGCTCGCGGCCCTGGTCGCGGTCTGGCGGCGGGACAACGCGCGCCCTCTCGCCTGCGCGGGCCTCGCCCTCGCGCTCGGCTTCGCCGCGGCGCAGGCGCGCGTCGCGTCCGTGGACGCCCCGATCGCCCCCATGGCGGAGGACCCGGCCGTGGTCATCGGGCGGGTGGTCCACGCCGAGCCCTGGCATTCCGGCGTGCGCCTGGTGCTCGATGAGCTCGACATTTGGCGATTGGATCGGCGCGAGACGCCCGAGCGGGTTCGCATCGCCGCCATGGGCTGGCACGTCGCGCCGCCGGCGCCGGGGACATGGGTACGGCTTTACGCGGAAATCGGGCCGCCCGGTACTCCCGTGGCGCCCGGCGCGTTCGATTTCGCGCGCCCCGCCTACTTCCAGCAGCTCGGCGGATTCGGCTTCGCGTACGGCAAGGGCAGGATCGTGGCCCCGGCGGAACCGGAGGGCTTCGCCTGGTATCTGAGCACGGTGCGCCACGACCTGTCGGCGCGGGTCCATGCGGCGCTACCCGGTGACACCGGCGCTGTGGCCGCGGCGCTGCTGACCGGCGAGCGCGCCGCGATCCCCGACGACATCGACCTGGCCATGCGCGATTCCGGGCTCTACCACCTGCTCTCGATCTCGGGGCTGCACCTGTCGCTGGTTGCCGGGCTCGTGTTCTTCCTCGTGCGCGCCGCCCTCGCGCTCATCGAGCCGGTGGCGCTGCGCTACCCGATCAAGAAGTGGGCGGCGGTGGCCGCGCTGGCGGCGACGGCGCTCTACCTCGGCCTGTCCGGCGTGGCGGTGCCGACGCTCCGGGCGTTCCTGATGACGACGATCGCGCTGACCGCCGTGCTGCTCGACCGTTCGCCGTTCTCGATGCGCCTGGTCGCGGTGGCCGCGGGGATCCTGCTGCTGGCCCAGCCGGACAGCATGCTCGGCGCGAGCTTCCAGATGTCGTTCGCCGCCGTGGTCGCCCTGATCGCCTTCTTCGAGGAGGCGAGCGACCGCGGCTGGTTCGCGACCGCCGGACGCGGCTTGAGCCGGCGCGTCGCCGTCTACGTTACCGGAAGCGCGCTGACTTCGCTGGTCGCCGGCGCGGCCACCACGCCGTTCGTCGCCTACCACTTCGGCCGGATCACCACCTGGGGCGTAGCCTCCAACGTGCTGGCGATACCGATCACCGGCATCTGGGTCATGCCGTGGGGATTGGCGGCGCTCGTGCTCGCGCCACTCGGGCTCGAGCGCCTGGCCCTGGTGCCCATGGGTTGGGGCATCGACGCGATCCTGGCGGTAGCGCGCTTCGTCGCGGCGTGGCCGGCCGCCGCGCTGGCCGTGCCCGCGGCGCCATTCGCGAGCCTGCTCGCAGTCACGGCCGGCGGGCTCTGGCTCACGCTCTGGCGCGGGCGCGTGCGCTGGCTCGGCGTCATCGGGTTCGCCGTCGCCGGCGCCCTGTGGGCGGTCCACGCGCCGCCCGACATGCTGATCGAGGCCACGGGCAGGATCGTCGCCGCGCGCGGGCCCGACGGCGAATGGGCGGTGTCGTCGCGGCGCAAGGCGCGGTACGTCGCCGAGACCTGGCTGCGCCAAGCGGGTCAGACCGCATGGGCGCCCTGGCCGCGCGCCGGCGAGGCGAACGGCTGGATCGCGTGCGATGAAACGACCTGCGTCTACACCAGCAACGGTCGCGCGGTGGCCATCGTCAGCGAGCCGTCACTGCTCGATGGCGTCTGCCCGGTGGCCGATGTGGTGGTGGTGCCGGGCCGTTCGGGCATCGAATGTCCGGGGGTGAACCTGGTCATCGACCAGGCACGGCTGGCCCAATTCGGCGCTCACGCGCTGTGGCTTGGCGAGGACGAGATCGAGGTCACGACCGTCGCCGAGACGCTGGGCGACCGGCCGTGGACCCGGGGCCGCCGCTAGCCGCGTCCGATCGATGGCTGCGAAAGGCCGCTCAGTACGAACGATAGAGCGCGACGAGCCGGCCCTGGATGCGCACCCGGTCCGGTCCGAAGATGCGAGTCTCGAACTTCGCGTTGGCGGGTTCCAGCGCGACCGACGCGCCCTTGCGGCGCAGGCGCTTGAGGGTGGCCTCGGATTCGTCGATCAGGGCGACGACGATGTCGCCGTTCTCGGCGCTGTCGCAGCGGCGAAGCACGGCCACGTCGCCGTCGAGGATCCCGGCATCGATCATGGAGTCGCCTTCGACGGTGAGAGCGTAGTGTTCGCCGCCGCCGGCCAGCGCGGCCGGCACCTCGATCGAGTCCTCGGGATGGCGCAGCGCCTCGATCGGCGTACCGGCGGCGATCTTGCCGTAGAGCGGCAGGATCGTCGTGCCGCGCCCCGGCTCGCCGGCCGGTTCCGGCCGCCTGGCGGCGAAGGGTTCGACCTTATTGCCGGCGATAACGCTCGGCGTGAAGCCGGCCACGCCGCCGCCCGGCGGCAGCTTGACGACCTCGAGCGCCCGGGCGCGATGGGGCAAACGGCGCAGGAACCCGCGCTCCTCGAGCGCGGTGATCAGCCGGTGGATGCCCGACTTGGACCGCAGCTTGAGCGCCTCCTTCATCTCCTCGAACGAGGGCGAAACGCCGTCGGCCTGGAGCCGGCGGTGGATGTAGAGCAGGAGCTCGTGCTGCTTCTTGGTGAGCATGGTCGGCCTCGCAACAAAATCTAGAACAAAACCTAAACGTTCACGCATGTTCTAGTTTAGTTCCGATGCGAGGTCAAGCCCCATCAATTACAGGGGTATGTAGGCGATGGCTTGGCCGGGGGCGGCGGCGGGCGCGTGGGGCGGGCGCACGGCCAGCGCCCCGGACTCGGCGAGCGTCGCCAGCATCGAACTGTCCTGGCGGTCGAACGGCGTCACGACGACGGTGCCGTCGGCGCGTTGCGCCAGGGCCGCGCGCAGGTACTCCTGGCGGTCGTCGTTGGCGCCGAGCGCGCGCCCGAGCACGCCGAGCCGCAACGGCTCCGCCGCCGCGTTCAGGCCCTGGAGCGCGAGCACGGCCGGGCGCACGAACAGCATGGCGCAGACCAGCGACGACACCGGATTGCCCGGCAGGCCCAGCAGCGGCACGCCCCGGTAGGCGCCGAACAGGAACGGCTTGCCCGGGCGCATGGCGATGCGCCAGAAACCGATGTCGAGCCCCTCGCGGCCGAGCACCGGGCGCACCAGGTCGTGCTCGCCGACCGAGGCGCCGCCGGTCAGCACGACCAGATCGGCGCCCTCGGCCTCGGCCATCGCGGCGATCAGCGCCTCGGGCGTGTCGCGGGCGATGCCGAGCGAGAGCGGCACGCCGCCGGCCTCGGCCACGATGGCGGCGAGGGCGAGGGCGTTGGCGCTGACGATCTGATTGGGTCCGATCGGATCGCCCGGCATGACGATCTCGTCGCCGGTGGACAGCACGGCGACGCGCGGCCGGCGGCGGACCCGCACCCAGGGCACGTTCATCGCCGCCGTGAGCGCGATCGCGCGTGGCCCGAGCAGCGTGCCGGCGCGCGGGCCCCGGTCGCCGGTCGCGAAGTCGAGCCCCGCCCGCCGCACGTACAGGCCCGCGGTCACGCCGCTCCTCGCCACGACGCGGTCGGCCTCGGCCTCGGCGTTCTCCTGGATCAGCACCGCGTCGGCCCCCGCCGGCATGGGCGCGCCGGTGAAGATGCGCACGGTCTGTCCGGGGCCGACGCGGCCACTGAAGCCATTGCCCGCGTGGGACGTGCCGATCAGTTCGAGCCGCGCCGGTACTGCGGCCAGATCGGCGGCGCGGACCGCGTAGCCATCCATGGCCGAGCAATCGAACGGCGGCTTGGTTAGCCGGGCGACGACGTCCTCGGCCAAGGCGCGGCCGTGCGCCTCCGCCAGGGCGACCTGCTCGGACGGCACGGGGCGGCACGCGCCGACGACCCGGCGCACGGCCTCATCGACCGCCAGCAGCGCCGTCACGAGCGCTCGAACGTGCCGGAGCGGCCGCCGGACTTGCGCACCAGCTCGATGCGCTCGATCGTCATGGCGCGGTCGACCGCCTTGCACATGTCGTAGACGGTCAGCGCCGCGGCGGCGACCGCGAGCATCGCTTCCATCTCGACCCCGGTGGGGCCGACCACCTTGCACGTCGCCTCGATCACGACGCACGAGTTGGCTGGATCGGTCACCACGTCGACCGTGACCGCGCCGAGCGGCAGCGGATGGCACAGCGGAATCAGGTCGGGCGTGCGCTTGGCCGCCATGATGCCGGCGATGCGCGCCGTCGCCAGCACGTCGCCCTTGGGCACGCCCTTGGCGTCGATCAGCGCCACGGTCTCGGGCTTCATGTGCACCCGGCCGCGCGCCGTCGCGGCGCGCACGGTCGCGCCCTTGGCGGTCACGTCGACCATGACCGCCTTGCCGTCGTCGCCGATGTGCGTGAGCTTGGTCACGCCGACGCCCTTCGCGGCGCGGCGCGGCCGAGCAGCCGGGCCGTCGCGCCGGCCACGTCGGCCTGGCGCATCAAGGATTCGCCGACCAGGAAGCGGCGGATGCCGGCGTTGGCCAGACGCAACATGTCCGCGTGGCCCTGGATGCCGCTTTCGGCGACCAGGTCGCGGCCCTGGGCGCGCGCGGCCAGGCGCTCGCTGGTCGCCAGATCGGTCTTGAGCGTGCGCAGATTCCGGTTGTTGACGCCGAGCAGCGGCGGTTCGAGCGGCAAGGCGCGCGCGAGCTCCGCCTCGTCGTGGACCTCGATCAGAACGTCGAGCCCGACCTCGACCGCGGTCGCCATCAGCTCGGCCGCGGTCGCGTCGTCGAGCGCGGCCATGATCAGCAGCACGCCGTCGGCGCCAATCGCGCGCGCCTCGACCACCTGGTACGGGTCGATCGTGAAATCCTTGCGCAGGACGGGCAGGGGGACCGCGGCGCGCGCCGCCACCAGGTGCGCGTCCGCGCCTTGGAAGTACGGCACGTCGGTCAGCACGGAAAGCGCGGCGGCGCCGCCCGCGTGGCAGGCCCGGGCCAGGGCGGCCGGGTCGAAGTCGGCGCGGATCAGGCCGTGGCTCGGGCTCGCCTTCTTGAGCTCGGCGATCAGGCCGAAATCGCTCGCCGCCGCTTCCGCCAGGCGCGCCGCGAGACCGCGCGGGGCCGGCGCCGCGCGGGCCTCGGCCAGCAGCGTCGCCAGCGGCCGCCGCGCCTTGCGCAAGGCCACGTCGCGCCGCTTGTCGGCGACGATGCGCGCCAGCATGTCGGTCATGGCACGTCGGTCATGGTCAGGCCCTGCCTTGGGTGATGGCCACCAGCCGGTCGAGCCGGGCCCGGGCTTCGCCATTGTCGATCGAGGCCGCCGCCGCCGCCACGCCGGACTTGAGGTCGCGCGCCTTGCCGGCGACCACGAGCGCCGCCGCGGCGTTGAGCAGCACGGTGTCGCGGTAAGCCCCGGGCGCGCCGCCCAGCAAGGCCTTGAGCGCCGCCGCGTTGTCCTCGGCCGAGCCGCCCAGGATGTCGCCGGACCCGTGCGCGGGCAGGCCGGCGTCCGCGGCCCCGACGGCGATGTGGCTGACCTGGCCGGCGTCCAGCACGGCGACCGTATTGGCGCCGGCGAGGGTCAGTTCGTCGCAGCCGTCGCTCGAATGGACGACCCAGGCGCGCTCGGCGCCGAGGCGGCCGAGCACCCGGGCGATGGTGTCGACCCAGTCGGCCGAGAACACGCCGACCAGCAGCCGGGCGACGCCCGCCGGGTTGCAGATCGGCCCGAGCAGGTTGAACATCGTGCGGGTGCCAAGCTCGACCCGCACGCCCCCGACGTGACGCATGGCGCCGTGGTGGCGCGGCGCCAGCATGAACGCGAAGCCATTGTCGTCGAGCGCGCGCTGAACGACGTCGAAATCCGCGTCCAGGTTGACGCCGAGCGCGGCCAGGACGTCGGCCGCGCCGGACTTCGACGACATCGCGCGGTTGCCGTGCTTGGCGACGGGCACGCCAGCGCCGGCGACGACCAGGGCGGCGGCGGTCGAGACGTTGAGCGTGCCGCGGCCGTCCCCGCCGGTGCCGACCACGTCGATGGCGCCCGGCGGCGCGGTCATGCGCCGCATCTTGGCGCGCATGGTGGTCGCCGCGCCGGTGATCTCCTCGACGGTCTCGCCGCGCACCCTGAGCGCCATGAGAAAGCCGCCGATCTGCGCCGGCGTGGCCTCGCCCGACATGATGATGTCGACCGCGTCGCGCGCCTCCTCGACGTCAAGGGCCGCGCCCGCGCCGAGCCTGGCCAGGGCGCCCTTGAGCGAACGTTCCTCGCTCATGCCGCGTTGCGCCGGGGCGCCATCCCCGGCACCGCGCGCAGGAAGTTCGCGAGCAGGGCATGGCCGTGCTCCGAAGCGATGCTTTCGGGATGGAACTGCACGCCGAACACCGGCAAGGCGCGGTGCTGCACGCCCATGACCACGCCGTCCTTTGTCTCCGCCGTAACCTCGAGCACCTCGGGCAGCGACGCCCGTTCGACCACCAGCGAATGGTAGCGCGTCGCCTGGAACGGAGATGGCAGGCCGGCGAATACGCCCTTGCCGGTATGGCGAATCGCGCTGAGCTTGCCGTGCATGATCGCCGGCGCGCGCACGATCCGCCCGCCGAACGCTTGCCCGATCGCCTGGTGGCCCAGGCACACGCCCAGGATCGGCAGCCGCGAGGCTAGCCGGGTGACCAGTTCGAGGCAGATTCCGGCGCGATCCGGGTCGCACGGGCCCGGCGACATCACGATGCCCGCCGGTGGCGCCGCCGCGATGTCGTCGACCGTGACGGCGTCGTTGCGCTTGACCACGACCTCGGCGCCGAGCTCGCCCAGGAAGTGGACCAGGTTGTAGGTGAAGCTGTCGTAGTTGTC
>CAZGYG010000001.1:47903-63419 GCA_964530335.1 uncultured Rhodospirillaceae bacterium
CCCGCCTGGATGTAGAGGACGCCGTCCTTGACCACCGCGGTACGCAGGGCGATGCAACTGTCCATCGAGCCGTTGGCTGAGAAGTAGCCGACGCCGCCGGCGTAGATGCCCCGCCGTTCGACCTCGAGCTCGTCGATGATCTCCATGGCGCGCACCTTGGGCGCGCCGCTGACCGTGCCCGCGGGAAACCCCGCCATCAGCGCGTCGATCGCGTCGTGCCGCGGGTCGAGCGCGCCCTCGACGTTGGAGACGATGTGCATGACGTGGCTGTAGTACTCGACGGCGTTGCGCTCGGTGACCTCGACGCTGCCGATGCGCGCGACCCGTCCCACGTCGTTGCGCCCGAGATCGAGCAGCATGAGGTGTTCGGCGAGCTCCTTGGGATCGGACAGCAGCTCGGCGGCGAGCGCCGCGTCCTCGGCCCGGTCGGCGCCGCGCGGGCGGGTGCCGGCGATGGGGCGGATCGTCACCCGGCCGTCGCGCGCGCGCACCAGGATCTCGGGGCTCGAGCCGACCACCGCGAAGCCGGCGAAATCGAGGAAGAACAGGAAGGGCGACGGGTTGACGCGGCGCAGGGCGCGATAGAGCGCGAACGGCGGCAAGGGGAACGGAACCGTGAAGCGCTGGGACAGCACGACCTGAAAGACATCGCCGGCGGCGATGTACTCCTTGGCCCGGCGCACCATGGCGAAGTACGCGGCCTGCGGCGTGTTCGACACCGGCTCGGGCACTGTCGCGCCGGCCATGGAACGCTGGTGCGGCAGCGCGCGCTCCAGATCGGCCTGGACCTTGGCTAGCCGCTCGCACGCCGCGTCATAGGCGGCGTGGGCCGCTACCCCGGGCTCGACCCACGCCGGCGTGACGATGGTGATGGTGTCCTCGACGTTGTCGAAAATCGCCATCACGGTCGGGCGGACGAACAGACCATCGGGCAGGCCGAGCGGCTGGGGCTTGGTCGTCGGCAGCCGCTCGATCAGGCGCACCATTTCGTAGCCCATGTAGCCGACCAGCGCCGAGGCCATCGGCGGCAGCCGCTCGGGCAGCTCGATGCGCGAGGCGCGCACCAGGCGGCGCAGCGACGCGATCGCGCCGCCGTCGTCGGGGACGAAGCCGTCCGGGTCGACGCGCGCGGCGCGGTTGATCTCGGCCCGGTCGCCGACGCAGCGCCAGATCACGTCGGGCTCGAGGCCGATGATCGAATAGCGCCCGCGCACCGCGCCGCCTTCGACCGATTCGAGCAGGAAGCTGAACGGCCGGCCTTCGGCCAGCTTGAGCATGGCCGAGACCGGCGTCTCCAGGTCCGCGACCAGGCGGCTCCACACGACCTGGGGCCGCCCTGCCTCGTAGCTGGGCGCGAAGCCGGTGAAATCGGGTTGCGCGCGCAAGGGCGTTACGCGCGCCGACGGCGCCTGGTCACAGCAGGGCCTCGAGCGCCTCGCTCAGCACATCGACCGGATACCGGCGATCGAGCAGCGCGCGGAACTGCTCCATCTGTTCCTGGGCGAAGCTCCGCTCGAGATCGGCCCTGACGGCGGCCAGGCCCTCGGGATCGGCGCCGGAATCGGCGGCCGTGACCGCGCCGACTCGCACCAGCACATGGCCGTCGCCGGCCTGCGACGGCGCCGCCAGGATGTCGCCCTCGCGCGCCACGAACAGGCGCTCGAGCAGGTCGGGGGAAAACGGCGCGTCGGCCGCCCCCGCGGCGCGGCTGAGCGGCGCCGACCGCGCGATCGTGGCGCCGAGCCCGGCGGCCACGGCCTCGAACGCTTCGCCCGCGGCAAGCCGGGCCTGGGCATCGGCCACGGTCGAGGCCGCGTCGGCGTCACGCGCCTGGTCGCGCCAGTCCGCGATCACCCTGTCATGTGCCTCCGCCAGGGCAATGGGCTGGCTCGGCGTCACGCCGTCGACCCGGGCCAGGAAGAAACCGCCGTCGGCGGTCTCGACCATCGCCGCCACCGATCCTTCGGGCGCCTCGAATAGCCTTTCGAGGACCTGATCCCTGGGCTCGGGCAGCGCCACGTCGCCGCCTTCCGGGTCGCGCCCGCCGGCGGTGACGGCGGCGACGGTTTGCGTCGCGACGTTCGCGCCGCGCGCCGCGTCCTCGAGCATGGCGCCGCCGGCCAGCGCGTCCTCGACCTCGTTGGCGACCTCGAAGGCGAGGTCCGTGGCGCGGTCGGCCGCGAGTTCGGCGATCAGGCCGGCCTTGACCTCGTCGAAGGGCATGGTCGATTCCGGCTCGATCGCCGCGACGCGCAGAACGTGCCACCCGAGCGCGGTTGCGATCGGCGCCGAAACGCTGGCCGCGGGCAGCGCGAACACGGCTTCGGCGAGGGTCGGAAGGGGCAGTTCCACGGCGGTCAGCGTGCCGAGCGCCGTCTGGTCCGGGCTCTGGCCCACGGACGCCGCGACCGCGGCGAAGTCTTCGCCGGCGGCCAGGCGCGCGACGATGGCCTCGGCGGCGGCCTTGTCGGGCGCCAGGATCTGCTCGACCGTGCGCCGCTCGGGCCGGCGGAACGAATCGATCCGCTGGTCGTAGAGCGCCTTGACCTCGTCGTCGCCGACGCCGACCTCGGCCACAAGATCGAGCGGGTGCAGCCACAGGTACGTGATCGAGCGGTATTCCGGCGCGGTATAGCGGTCGATGTGCGCGCCGTAGAACTCCTGGAGCGTCGCCTCGTCCGGGTCGGGGGGCAGCGGACGACTCGCGGCGGTCACCACCAGGTAGTCGGCGACGCGCGCTTCGTGGCGGATCGCGTAGATGCGCTCGGCCAGCGTCGCCGGGACGTTGGCCACGGCGGTGACCGAACCGACCATTTGGCGGCCCACCAGATCGGCCCGCAGCAAGGCCACGTAGGAGGCTTCGCTCATCTCCCGCTGGGCCAGCCGGCCGAGGAACAGGTCCTGGCTGAAGGCGCCCGCCGAGTCGTGGAACGCGGAATTGCCGAGCACGTCCCGGCGGATCGCGTCGTCCCCGACCGCGAGGCCAAGCCGCTCGCTCTGCAGCGCGATCTGGGTGCCGGTCGCCAGCCTCTCGATGGTGCCGAGCGCGACCATCATCTTGGTTGCCGGGTCGGCGTCGAAGCTGGCGCCGAGCATGGCGCGGACCCGGGTCGCGTCGGCCTGGTATTCGCGGCCGAAGGTCGGGGTGTCGATGTCGACGCCGCCGACGCTGGCGATCGCGTTGCTCGACCGGCCGCGCAGCATGCTGCCCGGATCGGACCAGATGCCGACGCCGAACAGGGCGGCCAGCATGAGCAGGAAGATGCGGACGACCCAGGTGCCCGCGCTCTTGCGGATCGATCTCAGCATATCGGTGGAAACCCGTGAACCAGGGCGACGAAACCAGGGTGACGTTGGCGCGCCGGATGGCGAGCGCACGGGCATCATAGGGCGCCGTTCCGGCCAGTCGCAACGGCCGCGTCGGTTGGCGTCGTTTGGCCGCCGTGTTAGGTAGGCGCCGACAAGCCACGAATGCCGCGCCATGGCCGAACCGCCGCGCCGGTTGATTGCCGGCAACTGGAAGATGAACGGCCTTACGGCCGATGCCTTCTGGCGCGCCCGGGCGCTGACGACGGCGCTCGCGGCGGCGCCGCTGGTGTGCGACGTGCTGGTTTGTCCGCCGGCGACGCTGATCAGCATGCTGGCGAAGGCGCTCGCCCCGACGGCGGTCCTGCTCGGCGGCCAGGACTGCCACGCCGACGATCAAGGGGCATTCACCGGCGACATCTCGGCGTCGATGCTGGCGGACCTCGGTTGCACCGCCGTCATCGTCGGCCACTCCGAACGGCGCCGCGACCACGGCGAGGACGATGCCAAGGTGCGGGCCAAGGCGATGGCCGCGCACCGTGCCGGACTCATCGCCGTCGTGTGCATCGGCGAAAGCGAGGCCGAGCGCGACGCCGAGCGGACCGACGAGGTGGTCACCGCCCAGGTGGCGGGCTCGCTGCCCCACGGCGCCACGTCGGCCAATACGGTCGTCGCCTACGAACCGCTATGGGCCATTGGTACCGGACGCACCCCCATGCGCATCCAGATCGCCCATGTCCATACCCGGCTGCGCGAGGTTCTCGTGGAACGGTTCGGCCCCCAGGATGGCCATATGCGGCTGCTCTACGGCGGCTCGCTCAGCGCGCGGAACGCGGCCGAAATCCTGGCGATCGAAAACGTCGATGGCGCCCTGGTCGGCGGCGCGAGTCTCAAGGTCGAGGACTTCGTCGCGATCTGCCGACGTTGCGCGCTCCTGTAGGGGCGTGGTACACGCAGCGCGCGCCGCTGGGCCGCTCACCGTGCCATGCAAACCGTCCTCGTCGTATTTCAGGTCCTGACCGCGATCGCGCTGGTCGGCGTGGTCCTGCTGCAACGCAGCGAGGGCGGCGGACTCGGCATGAGTTCCGGCGGCATGGGCGGGTTCCTATCGGGCCGTGGCCAGGCCAGCCTGCTGACCCGCGTCACGGCCGGGCTGGCCACCGCGTTCATGGTCCTGTCGCTGGCCCTGGCGCTGGTTTCGCGCGAATCGTCGCGCCCGACCTCGATCATGGAAGGCGCCCCGGCCTCCGAGTCGACGACGCCGACCGAACCGCCCGCACCCGCCGAGCCCACCGTTCCCGTCGCCGAGTAGCCCAGCGCATGGCATGCTGCGTCGGCGGCGAATCGTGGTAGGGTTCCCGCCCGTGACGCGCTACGTCTTCATCACGGGCGGGGTTTCCTCGTCACTCGGCAAGGGACTCGCCGCCGCGGCGCTGGGTGCGCTGCTGCAGGCCCGCGGCTACAGCGTCCGGCTGCGCAAGCTCGATCCATACCTCAACGTCGATCCGGGAACCATGAGCCCGTATCAGCACGGCGAGGTCTACGTCACCGACGACGGCGCCGAGACCGATCTGGACCTCGGGCACTACGAACGGTTCACTGGCGTTCCGGCCCGGCGCAGCGACAGTCAGACCGCCGGAAAGGTCTATTCCGAGGTGATCCGGCGCGAACGTCGCGGCGACTATCTGGGCGGCACGGTCCAGGTCATCCCGCACGTCACCGACGTGATCAAGGAGATGATCCAGGCCGACCACGACGGCGTCGATTTCCTGTTGTGCGAGATCGGCGGCACCGTCGGCGACATCGAAGGCCTGCCGTTCCTCGAGGCGATCCGCCAGCTCGCCAACGACCTGCCGCGCCGCCACGCGGTGTTCGTGCACCTGACGTTGATGCCTTACGTGCGCGCGGCCGGCGAGCTCAAGACCAAGCCGACCCAGCACTCGGTCAAGGAGCTGCGCTCGATCGGCATCCAGCCCGACGTGCTGCTGTGCCGCTGCGACCGGGCCATCCCCGAATCCGCCCGGCGCAAGATCGCGCTGTTCTGCAACGTGCGGCCCGAAGCGGTGATCCCGGCCGTCGACGCCGACGTGATCTACGAGGTTCCCGTCACCTACCACGCGGCCGGGTTCGACCGGCAGGTGCTGGCCGCCTTCGGCATCGAGGACGCGCCGGAGCCCGATCTCGGCCGCTGGGGCGATATCGCGCGGCGCATACGCGAACCGGACGGCGAGGTTTCGATCGCCGTGGTCGGCAAGTACACCGGCCTGCTCGATGCCTACAAGTCGCTGGCCGAGGCCCTGGCCCACGGCGGCATTGCCAACGACGTGAAGGTCAACCTCAAGTGGATCGATTCCGAGGTCTTCGAGCGCGAGGACGTGGTCGACACCTTGCAATCGGTCAACGGCATACTGGTCCCCGGCGGCTTCGGCGAACGCGGCACCGAAGGCAAGATCGCGGCGGCCACCTTCGCGCGCCAGCGCGAGGTCCCGTACTTCGGCATCTGCTTCGGCATGCACATGGCGGTCATCGAAGTCGCGCGCAACCTGGCCGGGCTCGAGGGCGCCTCGACCACCGAGTTCGGCGCCACGCCCCATCCGGTCGTCGGGCTGATGACCGAATGGATGCGCGGCAACCTGGTCGAGCGCCGCGGCGCCGGCGACAACCTGGGCGGCACCATGCGGCTCGGGGCCTACGACTGCGACCTTGCGCCGGACAGCCTGGTGGCCGAGGCCTACGGCACGACCAGGATCAGCGAGCGCCATCGCCACCGCTACGAGATCAACATCAACTACCGCGACCAGCTCGAAGCGCAGGGCCTGCGCTTCTCCGGCATGTCGCCCGATGGCCTGCTGCCCGAGATCGTCGAGCTCGCGAAACATCCCTGGTTCATCGGCGTCCAGTTCCACCCCGAGCTCAAGTCCAAGCCGTTCGCGCCGCACCCGCTGTTCACCTCGTTCGTCAAGGCGGCGGTGGCGAACTCCCGGCTCGTCTAGCCATGACCGCGCCGCGCACCGTCAACGTCGGCCAGGTGGCGTTCGGCAACGATCGGCCGCTCGCCCTGATCGCCGGGCCGTGCCAGATCGAAAGCCGCACTCTCGCGCTCGAGACCGCCCACGCGCTCGTCGAGATGACCGCCAAGGCCTCGATCGGGCTCGTCTACAAGTCGAGCTACGACAAGGCCAACCGCACCAGCCTCGCCGGCAAGCGCGGCATTGGCATGGCGAAGGGGCTGGCGATCCTGGCCGAGGTGCGCGAGACCTACGGTTGCCCGGTGCTGACCGACGTGCACGAGCCCGGGCAGTGCGCGGCGGTCGCCGAGGCGGTGGACGTGCTGCAAATCCCGGCGTTCCTGTGCCGCCAGACCGATCTCCTGGTGGCGGCGGCGCGGACGGGCCGCGCGGTCAACGTCAAGAAGGGCCAGTTCCTGGCGCCGTGGGACATGATCCACGTCGTCGCCAAGGTGACGGAGAGCGGCAACGACCGGGTGCTGGTGACCGAGCGCGGGGTCTCGTTCGGCTACAACACCCTGGTTTCAGACCTGCGCGCCCTGCCGATCCTCGCCGAGATGGGGTTTCCGGTCGTGTTCGACGCCACCCATTCGGTGCAGCAGCCGGGCGGGCAGGGCGGCGCCAGCGGCGGCGAGCGGCGGTTCGCCCCGTTGCTGGCGCGCGCGGCCGTCGCCGTCGGCGTCGCGGCCGTGTTCATCGAGACCCATCCCGATCCGGACCACGCGCCGTCCGACGGGCCCAACATGATGGCGCTGGCGGACATGCCGGAGGTGCTCGAACGGCTGGTCGAGTTCGACCGGCTGGCGAAACGTCCGACCCAATAAGCACGCCTCGCCCGGCAAACCATGGCGCGCCTGGGTTATCCCGTCCTATAACGCCACGCAGATCGTTGTGGATTGGGACGCCATGAGCGCGATCGTCGATATCCGCGCGCGGGAAATCCTGGACAGCCGCGGCAACCCCACGGTCGAGGTCGACGTGGCGACCGAGCAGGGCGCGCTGGGCCGCGCCGCCGTGCCTTCGGGCGCCTCGACGGGCCGTCACGAAGCGGTCGAGCTGCGCGACGGCGACCCCAAACGCTACGGCGGCAAAGGGGTCATCAAGGCCGTCGCCGCGGTCAACGGCGAGATCTTCGACGCGCTGTCGGGCCGCGACGTGGCCGACCAGGCCGGCATCGACGGGGCGCTCGTCGCGCTCGACGGCACGCCGGACAAAGGCCGGCTCGGCGCCAACGCGATCCTTGGGGTCAGCCTCGCGGTAGCCAAGGCGGCGGCGGCGGAAAAAAGCCTCCCGCTTTATCGACACGTCGGCGGCCTCGACGCCCGCACGCTCCCGGTTCCGCTGATGAACATCCTGAACGGCGGCGCGCACGCCGACAACGCGCTCGACGTCCAGGAGTTCATGATCATGCCGGTCGGCGCGCCGACCATGGCCGAGGCCATCCGCATGGGCGCGGAGGTGTTCCATGCCCTGCGCCGGCGGCTCAAGGATGCCGGGCACGACACCAACGTCGGCGACGAGGGCGGCTTCGCCCCCGACCTGGCGGGCACAACGGACGCGCTCGACTTCGTGTTGGCGGCGATCGAGGCCGCGGGCTATCGGCCCGGCGAGGATTTCGTGCTCGCGCTCGACGTCGCCGCGACCGAACTCTTCGCCGATGGGCTCTACCGGCTCAAGGGCGAGGGCAGGGCGCTCGACGCCGCCGGCATGATCGCGTTCTACGCCGACCTGGTGGCGCGCTACCCGATCGCCTCGATCGAGGACGGACTGGCCGAGGACGACTGGGACGGCTGGCGCGCCCTGACCGAAGCGCTCGGCCGGCAGGTGCAGTTGGTCGGCGACGACCTGTTCGTGACCAACCCGGCCCGGCTTGCCCGCGGCGTGCGCGACGGCGCGGCCAACGCCATCCTGGTCAAGGTCAACCAGATCGGCACCTTGACCGAAACGCTCGAAACCTGCCGCCAGGCGCGGCGGGCGGGCTACGGCGCGGTCATGTCGCACCGTTCGGGCGAGACCGAAGACGCCACCATCGCCGACCTAGCGGTTGCCGTGAACTGCGGCCAGATCAAGACCGGCTCGCTCGCCCGGGCCGACCGCACAGCGAAATACAACCAGCTCCTGCGCATCGCCGAAGGCCTCGGCGCCGCAGGCCGGTTCGCCGGCCGTTCCGAGTTGCGCGGGCGTTATCGCGTTGACGCGCCCGGCGGTGCGTGATTCAGTCGGGCCATGACCCGCCACGCCAAGAGCGCAACCCGCAACCTGGCCGAACGGCTCAGGCGTCACGCCGGGGCCTTCATCGGCATCTGCGCGCTGACCTATTTCGGCTACCACCTGACGCTTGGCGAACGTGGGCTCGGCGCCTGGACGCGGCTGTCCGACGAGCTCGCGACGGCCGAGGCCGAAACGGAGTCGAGCTTGGCGGCGGAACGCGAGCTCGAGCATCGCGTCGGCCTGATGCGTTCGGAGAGCCTCGATCCGGACCTGCTGGACGAGCAGGTGCGCGCCACCTTCGGCTACATACGCGCCGACGAAGTCGTCATCTACGACGCCCCGGCGCAGTAAGTCGTGCGCCCGGCGTAATCTTTAGGGAAAGTTCCCTCGACCGAGTGGGACGATGCCCACCGGCGGCCGCGCGTCGGCTTGCCCGGATTCCGCCCGCGGCGTAACGTGACCCCGCCTTGTTCGCGAGGCGCGGCCCATCCCCACCTTTGAGGCACCGGCGTGGCGACGGCGCGGAAATCCAAGAACCTCGACGCCGAGGCCCAGGCGCCGACCGGCGAGGAATTGCTGACCTATTACAGCGAGATGCTGCTCATGCGGCGTTTCGAGGAACGCGCCGGCCAGATGTACGGCATGGGTCTGATCGGCGGGTTCTGCCACCTCTACATCGGGCAGGAGGCGGTGGTCGTCGGCCTCGAGCACGCCATCCGGCCGACCGATTACGTCATCACCAGCTATCGCGACCACGCCCACATGCTGGCCCGTGGCATGGATCCGAAGGGGGTGATGGCCGAGCTGACCGGGCGGAGCGGCGGCTATTCGAAGGGCAAAGGCGGCTCGATGCACATGTTCTCGACCGAGCGCCGATTTTACGGCGGCCACGGCATCGTCGGCGCGCAGGTGCCGCTCGGCACCGGGCTCGCGTTCGCCGCCAAGTACCGGGGCGAGGACGCGGTCTGCCTGACCTACTTCGGCGAAGGCGCCTCGAACCAGGGCCAGGTCTACGAGTCCTTCAACATGGCGAGCCTGTGGAAGCTGCCCGTGGTGTACGTGATCGAGAACAACCAGTACGCCATGGGCACCGCGATCACGCGGACCAAGGCGGGCACCGAGCTTCACCAGCGGGGCGAGGCGTTCGGCATTCCCGGCATGGTCGCCGACGGCATGGACGTGCTGGCCATGAAGGCGGCGGGCGACCAGGCGGTGGCGCACGCGCGCTCGGGCCAGGGACCGATCCTCCTGGAGGCGCGCACCTATCGCTACCGCGGCCATTCCATGTCCGACCCGGCCAAGTATCGGACCAGGGAGGAGGTCGCCAAGATGCGCAGCGAGCGCGACCCGATCGAGCAGGTGCGCGCGCGCATCGTGGACGGCGGCTTCGCCGACGACGTCCGGCTCAAGGACATCGACCGCGAGGTCAAGACGTTGGTCGCCGAGGCCGCCGAGTTCGCGCAGCAGAGCCCCGAGCCGGACGCGGCCGAGCTCATGACCGACGTTCTCGCGGACGCCTGACCGGGGGAGGGGCGGTTGGCCGTCGTGACCGTGCGCGAGGCCCTGCGCGACGCCATGGCCGAGGAGATGCGCCGCGACGAAGCCGTCTTCCTGATGGGCGAGGAGGTCGGGCAATACCAGGGCGCCTACAAGGTGAGCCAGGGCCTGCTCGAGGAATTCGGCGACCGCCGGGTGATCGACACCCCGATCACCGAACACGGGTTTTGCGGCATCGGCGTCGGCGCGGCGCTGGCCGGGCTCAGGCCGGTGATCGAGTTCATGACCTTCAACTTCGCCATGCAGGCAATCGACCAGATCGTCAATTCCGCCGCCAAGACGCGCTACATGTCGGGCGGCCAGGCGGCGTGCCCGATCGTGTTTCGCGGGCCCAACGGCGCCGCCTCGCGCGTCGCCGCCCAGCATTCCCAGTGCTACGCGAGCTGGTACGGCCATGTGCCTGGGCTCAAGGTCGTCGCGCCCTACGGCGCCGCCGACGCCAAGGGGCTGCTCAAGTCGGCGATCCGCGATCCGAACCCGGTCATCTTCCTGGAGAACGAAATTCTCTATGGCCGCAGCTTCGAGGTGCCCGACGATCCGGACCATGTGGTGCCCATCGGCCAGGCCAGCGTCGCGCGCGCAGGCGCGGACGTGACCATCGTCGGCTTCGGGATCGCGGTCGGTTATGCGCTCGATGCGGCCGAAGCGCTGGCCGGCGACGGCATCGCGGCCGAGGTCATCGACCTGCGCACCATCCGGCCGCTCGACGCGGCGACCATCGCGGCGTCGGTCGCCAGGACGCACCGCCTGGTCACCGTCGAGGAAGGCTGGTCGTTCGCCGGGATCGGCGCCGAGATCGCCGCGCTCGCCATGGAGGGCATGTTCGACGAGCTCGACGCGCCCGTCGCGCGGGTGCATGGGGTCGACGTGCCGCTGCCCTACGCGGCGAACCTGGAGAAGCTGGCGCTGCCCGACGCTCAGCGCGTCGTCCAGGCGGCGAAGGCTGTGTGTTACCGCACCTGACCCGTGAAATTGGGAACTCGCCGATGCCGATCAAGATCCTGATGCCCCAGCTCTCGCCGACCATGACCGAGGGCAACCTCGCCAAGTGGCACAAGAACGAAGGCGACACGGTCAGCGCCGGCGACATCATCGCCGAGATCGAGACCGACAAGGCGACCATGGAGGTCGAAGCGGTCGATGAAGGCACGCTCGGCAAGATCATGGTGCCCGCCGGCAGCGAGGGCGTTCCGGTCAACACGGTGATCGCGGTTCTGCTCGCGGAGGGCGAGGACAGTTCAGCGCTCGCCGCTGCCACGGCGACGCCCGCGGCCAAGGCGGCGCCACCGACGCCGCCGGCACCGGCACCGGTGGCACCCGCGCCCCCGGCACTGGCGCCGGCCAAGGGCGACGGTCGCGTGGCCGCGAGCCCGCTCGCCCGGCGCATGGCGGAACGGGCCGGGCTCGACCTCGGTGCGATCGGCGGCAGCGGCCCCGGCGGCCGAGTTATCAAGGCGGACATCGAGGCCGCGCTCGCCAAGGGGCCGGCGCGGCCCGCGCCGGTCGCCCCCGCCATGCCCGCGCCGCAACCCGGTGCCGCCTACACCGACGTGCCGCATACCACCATGCGCAAGACGATCGCGCGGCGCCTGGTCGAATCGAAGCAGACCGTGCCGCACTTCTACCTGACGATCGAGTGCGCGATCGACCGGCTGCTGGCCTTGCGCAAGGACCTCAACGGCCGCTCGGACGCCTACAAGCTCACGGTCAACGACTTCGTGGTGCGCTCGGTGGCGCTGGCGCTGCGCAAGGTGCCCGACGCCAACGCCGCGTGGACCGACGCGGCGCTGCGCCGCTGGTCGACCGTCGATGTCGCGGTCGCGGTCGCGCTGGAGGGCGGGCTGGTGACGCCGATCGTGCGCAACGCCGACCACAAGGGGCTTGCCGCCATCTCCAACGAGGTCAAGGAGCTGGCGAAGCGCGCCCGCGACGGCAAGCTGATGCCCGAGGAGTACCAGGGCGGCTCGTTCAGCGTCTCGAACCTCGGCATGTACGGCATCCGGCAATTCGACGCGATCATCAACCCGCCCCAGGCCGGCATCCTGGCGGTCGGCGCGGGCGAGCAACGCCCGGTGGTGAAGGACGGCGCGCTCGCCATCGCCACGATGATGACCTGCACGCTCTCGTGCGATCACCGGGTCATCGACGGCGCGCTCGGGGCCGCGTTCCTGCAGGCGTTCAAGGGCTTCATCGAGGAGCCCTTGACCATGCTGCTCTAGGGGCGCCGCCATGGCCGAGACGGGCTTCGACCTGGTGGTCGTCGGCGGCGGGCCGGGCGGTTACGTCGCCGCGATCCGCGCCGCCCAGCTCGGCCTCAAGACCGCGTGCATCGAGCGCGAGCACCTGGGCGGCATCTGCCTCAACTGGGGCTGCATCCCGACCAAGGCCCTGCTCAGGACGTCGGAGATCAACCACCTCATCCGCCACGCCGCCGACTACGGCATCGTGGTCGATGGCGCGCGGCTCGACCTGGCCAAGGTCGTGGCGCGCAGCCGGGCCATGGCCAAGCAGCTCAACGACGGCGTGCGCCACCTGTTGAAGAAAAACAAGGTCACGGTCTTCGAGGGCGCGGCCAGGCTCGCGGGCAAGGGCAAGCTGACCGTCAGCGCCGGGGGCAAGGAGATCGCCACGCTCGCGGCCAAGCACGTCATCCTGGCCAGCGGCGCGCGGGCGCGATTCCTGCCCGGGATCGAACCCGACGGCAAGCTGATCTGGACCTACAAGGAAGCCATGGTGCCGGCCGAGCTGCCGTCGTCGATCCTGGTGGTCGGTTCGGGCGCCATCGGCATGGAGTTCGCGAGCTTCTACCGCGACCTCGGCGCCGACGTGACCGTGGTCGAGGTGCTGCCGCGCATCCTGCCGGTCGAGGACGAGGACATCTCGGCGCTGGCCCGCAAGGCGTTCGAGAAGCAGGGCGTGCGCATCCACACCGGCGCCACGGTGAAATCCGTGCAGAAGGCCAAGAGCAACGTCACCGCCGTGGTCGAGACCGGCGATGCCAAGACCCACAGCCTTACGGTGGACCGGGTCATCCTGGCGGTCGGGATCACCGGCAACGTCGAGGACCTCGGGCTCGACGGAACAGGCGTCAAGGTGGAGAAGGGTCACATCGTGACCGACGCCTGGGGCGCCACCGGCGAGCCGGGCGTCCATGCCATCGGCGACGTGGCCGGGCCGCCGTGGCTGGCCCACAAGGCGAGCCACGAAGGCGTGATCTGCGTCGAACGCATCGCCGGGGTGAAGGGCCTGCACCCGCTGGCCAAGGACGCGATACCCGGCTGCACCTATTGCCGGCCGCAGGTGGCGAGCATCGGGCTGACCGAACGGGCGGCGACCGAGCAGGGGCGCAAGGTGCGCGTCGGCCGGTTCCCGTTCATCGGCAACGGCAAGGCGCTGGCGCTGGGCGAGCCCGAAGGCCTGGTCAAGACCATCTTCGACGCGGCGACCGGCGAACTGCTGGGCGCGCACATGATCGGCGCCGAGGTGACCGAGCTGATCCACGGCTTCGGCATCGCCAAGGCGCTCGAGACGACCGAGGCGGAACTGATGCACGCCGTGTTCCCGCACCCGACGCTGTCCGAGGCGATGCACGAATCCGTGCTTGCGGCGTACGGCCGCGCGATCCACATCTAGGCCGTGACCGAGTCCGCCGCCATTCGCCCGCTGCCCCGCAAACCCGCGTGGATTCGCGTGCGCGCGCCGGGCGGCGAGGTCTATCACGAGACCCGGCGGCTGGTGCGCGAGTTGCGCCTGCACACGGTGTGCGAGGAAGCGGCCTGCCCGAACATCGGGGAATGCTGGTCCAAGCGCCACGCCACGGTGATGATCCTGGGCGAGGTGTGCACGCGCGCCTGCACCTTCTGCAACGTCAAGACCGGCAAGCCCGACACGGTCGATGCCGGCGAACCCGAGCGCGTCGCGCTCGCCGTCGCGGCCATGGGGCTCGAGCACGTCGTCGTCACCTCGGTCGACCGCGACGACCTGGACGACGGCGGCGCAGGGCATTTCGTGCGCGTGATCCATGCGATTCGCGCGGCGACCCCGACCACCACGATCGAGGTGCTGACGCCGGACTTCCTGCGCAAGCCGGGCGCGGGCGAGGCGGTGATCGCCGCGCGCCCTGACGTCTACAACCACAACATCGAGACCGTGCCCCGGCTCTACCGCGAGGTGCGGCCCGGCGCGCGCTACTTCGCCAGCCTGCAATTGCTCGCCACGGTCAAGCAGCGCGACCCGACGATCTTCACCAAGTCGGGGCTGATGGTCGGGCTTGGCGAATCCCGCGCCGAGATTCTCCAGGTGCTCGATGACCTGCGCGCCGCCGACGTCGACTTCGTGACCATGGGTCAGTACCTGCAACCGACGCCGCGCCATCACGCGGTCGAACGCTTCGCGCCGCCCGAGGAGTTCGCGGAGCTGGCCGAGGCGGCGCGCGGCAAGGGCTTCCTGATGGTGGCGGCGAGCCCGCTCACACGCTCGTCCTACCACGCGGACCGCGATTTCAGGGCGCTCCGTCAGGCGCGTGTCGATCGGCTGGCCGCCGCGGGTTAGATGCCGGCTCATTCCGAGAGCCGCGTGCTGCCTTACACGGCCGAGCAGCTTTATGGGCTGGTCGCCGACATCGAACGCTACCCGGAGTTCCTGCCGTGGTGCCGCGCGGTCCGCGTGCGCGAGCGCGACGGGTCGGCGCTCGTCGCCGACATGGTCATCGGGTTCCGCATGTTGCGCGAGTCCTTCACCTCGCGCGTCACCCTCGATCCGGGGCGGGCGATCGACGTCGGGTATTTGAACGGGCCGTTCCACCACTTGCACAACCGCTGGCGTTTTTCCGACCGCGCCGAAGGCGGTTGCCTGGTCGAGTTCGACGTGGCGTTCGAATTCCGTTCGGCGCTTCTGCGCCGGGTCATAGGTGCCCTGTTCGGCGAGGCGGTCCGCCGCCTGGTTCACGCCTTCGAGCTGCGCGCCCGCGACCTCTACGGTCCGCCGGCCGCGCCGCGCGATGCACCCCGCGGCACGCGCCCGGCCTGAACCCTCAATCCTGTTCGGCTGGCCGCTCGTGGCTCTTGGCGGCCTGCCAGTGCCGTTCCATCTCGTCGAGCGAGGCCTCGGCGGTCGAACGGCCCGACGCCGCGAGCGCGTCCTCGACGTAGCCGAAACGCGAAATGAACTTGGCGTTGGTCCGGCGCAGCGCGGCTTCGGCGTTGATGTTCAAGTGACGCGCAAGGTTGACGACGGCGAACAACAGGTCGCCAACCTCGTCCTCCAGCCTGGCCGCCGGCGCGCCTTCGGCGCGGGCCGCCGCCAATTCGGCCAGTTCCTCTTCGATCTTCGCCGTGACGGCATCGACGTTGTTCCAATCGAATCCGACGCTTGCGGCACGAACTTGCAGCTTCCGCGCACGTTCGAGCGCGGGCAGGGCGAGCGCCACGCCGGA
>CAZGYG010000001.1:63519-152681 GCA_964530335.1 uncultured Rhodospirillaceae bacterium
GAACTTGCAGCTTCCGCGCACGTTCGAGCGCGGGCAGGGCGAGCGCCACGCCGGACAGCGCGCCGCCGGTGCGCTCGGCGGCCTTGTGGGCCTCCCAGGCCACGGTCTGCGCCGCCGCGTCGGCAACGACGGCGTCGCCGAACACGTGGGGATGGCGCCGAACCATCTTGTCGCACAGCGCGTCGACCACGGCGTCGAAGCCGAACCGGCCGGCTTCCTCGGCCAGGCGCGCGTGAAACACCACCTGGAACAGCAGGTCGCCGAGCTCGGCGACCAGATCGGCCCAGTCGGAGCGCCGGATGGCGTCGGCGACCTCGTAGGCTTCCTCGATGGTGTACGGCGCGATCGTGGCGAAGGTCTGCTCACGGTCCCACGGACAACCGGCTGCCGGATCGCGCAGACGCGCCATGATCCCGAGCAGGCGGGGGATGTTGCCGCTGGTCATGGGCGCCTCTCCGTCTCGCTCATGCGATATATCGCATAATATTGATTATGGTAATTTCGCCAGTCCGTGGCCGTTTCACGGATAGGTCGGGAAATGAAGGTCCCGCGCGCTCCGCCTGGGCACCTCGACCCAGGGCGCCCGAAAATCGAGCATGACGTGCTTGCGCCGCCGCGGCTTGGGCAGCGGCGTGTCGATCGCCGAGGCAAACGGATGCAGCAGATCGGGCCAGCGCGGGTCGAACACCCACAGCGCGCTGCCGCACTTGCCGCAGAAGCTTCGCCGGCACTCGCTGAGCCTGCCCTTGCCCCGTGGCTCGTCCGGCGCGTCGGCGATGCGGTCGGTGCGCGCCCGGTAGACCCGAATGTGCTTGCCCCCGCGCACCTTCAACGTCCGGGCCTTGGCGAACATGTTGATGGCGTAGCCGCCGCCGCCGGCGGTCTTGCGGCAGATCGAGCAGTAGCAGCGCATGTAGGGCGCATATGGCGTCTCCGCCTCGACCGTGAAACGCACCGCGCCGCAGTGACAGGAACCGTCGAGCTTCATGGCATGCCTCCAATCTTCGCCGTAGCGGGTTCCGGCGCGGCCGGCAGCCGATGGAACCGGACGCGCTCGTCGAACCCCTTCAACTGGGCGGCATCCTCGACGATCGGACCGTCCGCGAGCAGCCGGGCCACGTCCGGGTCGCCGACCATCGTCTCTGACAGCACGATCTCGCCGCCGTGGCAATGGCCTTGGAGCCGCGCCGCCATGTTGACGGTCGAACCGAAGTAGTCGAGCCGTTCGTTGAGCGTCACCGCGATGCACGGCCCGACGTGAACCCCGATCTTGATCACCAGCGTCGCCCCGCCGTGCGTCGCCCCGCTGTGTGACGCATTCAGCGCGGCCACGTTGCGCCGGATCGCCAGGGCGGCCCCGGCCGCGTCGACCGGCCGGCTGAACGCCGCCATGACCGCGTCGCCGATCGTCTTGACGACGCCGCCGTCGTGGTCGCGGATCGCGCGCGCGAGGTACGCGAAATGCTCCCGCACCAGACCGTACGCCGGGGCGTCGCCGACCCGGTTGTAGAGCGCGGTCGAGCCCTCCAGGTCGGTGAACAGCAGCGCCACGGTGGCGATCGCCACCTCGTCCCCCGGCCGCAGGGCCTCGGCCGCGAACAGGTCGCGAAACGCCTGGCTGGTCGTCAGGCGATGGGCGGTCAGCGCGTCGCGCACCCAGGCGCGTTCCTCGATCAGCAACGTGACCTCGCGGGAGCCGCGGTTGACCAAACGCACCTGGCCCATGGGCGACGGCCCGCCGGCCGAAACCCCTGTGCCGTCGTACACGGTCTCGGGGAACGCCGCGCCGTCGGTGTCGACCGTCGCCTCGCCGCCGGGGTGGAGCGTGCGCAGGCGATAGGCGCCGGGCGCGAGGCGCGCCATGACCTCGCGCTGCTCGCCCGGCGCCAGCGTCTGCTGGACCAGGACGTGCGGCGTCGTCATCGGCCCGAACAGGCAGAATTCGCCGCCCGGCAGATCGCGCACGCTCGCGGCCGGACGGAACGTGATCTCGACGTTGGCGGCGAAGTCGCGCCCGTAGTCGATGTTGCACGACGGGCAGTGCGCGCCGGTCGGCAGCGCGTCGAGCGTCGCCACGCTGGCCTTGGCGCCCCGGCAGTTCGGGCACAGCAACTCCCAGTGCAGCTCCAGCAGGCCCGCCCTGGTCGCCTGGAGCATGCACTCGACGACGTCGCGCGGCTCGGCGTTCCAGTGGCGCGCGAGCACGAGCGGCCTCATGCGCACCAGGTCGGCCTCCTGGGCACGGACGATATGGTCGGCCACGCGCCGCGCCAGGCCGTGTCCGAACGCCGTCGCCTCGATCTGGGCGATCAAGGCGTCGAGCCGCGCCTCCTGGTTCTGGTCGAGCCGGTACACCGCCGGGTACGGCCGCTCGGCATGGCCATCCAGGTAGGCGCGGACGTCGCCGGCCAGGGCGGTGAAAGTGCGTCCGACCCGGCGCATGAACCCGGCCTTGAGGATCAGCGCGCCGAGCAGCCCGGCCGGCACGACGTCGAGCCGGTAGTCGACGCGGCAGCCGCCGTTTTCCGGGGTTAGCTCGGCGTTGGCGCACAGCGAGCGGAACGGGCCATTGGCGAACACGCGGCAATGCCGGAAGCGCTGTGGGCGGACCCACTCGAGCGGCCGTTCCTCCCAGCGAACGACGAAGGGACCGACCGCGAGCTTCGCCGTGTACGTCACGCTGCCGTCAGGATTGGCGGTTTCGGCGACATCGTGGCGGGCGACGCCGGCGGCTTCGTTGAAGCGCTTGGTGTCGGCCAGGAGTTCCCACACCTGGTTCGGCGGCTGCGCGAAGCGCCAGACCCAGGTGCGCGAGACCGCTTTCATGGTGCCTTTAGGCGGCGCCCGACGGCTCGATGACCAAGCCATCGTAGGCGGGCTCCACGCCCGCCGGCAGCTCGGCCTTGATGCCGTCGTAGTCGAGCTCGTGGCCCATGTGGGTCAGCACCGCGCGGCGCGGCGCCGCGCGCCGGATCCACCCCAATGTCCTTTCCAGGTGCGAGTGGATGTAGTTCGGGCCGCGGCTCTGGCAATCGACGATCCAGGTGTCGATGCCTTCGAGCGCCGCGAACGCTTCGTCGTCGAGCTCGCTCACGTCGGTGGAATAGGCGAAGCCGCCGACGCGGAACCCGAGTGTCGTCATCGTCGACCCATGGTGCTGGACGAACGGCCGGACCGTGACGCCGGATACGGCGAACGGCCCCGCGATGGCGCGGGCCACGAGCGCAGGGCGGAACCAGCCTCCCGTCGGCCCGGGCCCCGCGCCGAAGGCATAGCCGAACCGCCGTTCCAGTTCGGCCAGGGTTTCCGGCGCGGCCCAGGCGTCGAGCGGCGATTCGATGGTGCGGCAGACCAGGCGCAGATCGTCGAGCCCGTGGCAGTGATCGGCGTGGGCGTGCGTGAACAGCACGGCATCGAGCCGCGACGTCCCGGTATCGAGGAGCTGCGCCCGCAGGTCCGGCGAAGCGTCGATCAGCAGGCGGACCTCGCCCGCTTCAATCAGCACCGACGACCTTCGCCGCCGGTTGCGCGGTTCGGGCGACACGCAAACGGCGCAGCGGCAACCGAGCACGGGCACGCCGCCCGAGGCGCCGCAGCCCAGCACGGTCACGCGCACGGCGTCGCCTTGGCGAACACGCGGAAGAAGGTCGCCGTCGTCGCCTCGGCCAGGGCCTCGGGCGCCACCCCCTTGAGCTCGGCGACCAGTCGGGCGGTCAGGGCGACGAACGAGGGTTCGTTGGGCTTGCCACGCATGGGCACCGGCGCCAGGTACGGCGCGTCGGTCTCCACCAGCATCCGGTCGAGCGGCACCATGCGGGCGACGTCGCGCAGCTCGTTCGCGGTCTTGAACGTGACGATGCCGGAGAACGAGATCACGAAGCCCAGATCGAGGCAGCGTCGCGCCATGGCCCGATCCGACGAGAAGCAGTGGATCACTCCCCTCGCCTCGCCCGCCCCGCCCAGCACCTCGACGGTGTCGTCGTCGGCATCGCGCGTGTGCACGATCAGAGGCAGGCCGCAGGCGCGCGCCGCGTCGACGTGAATGCCGAAGGCTTCGCGCTGGATGCCGCGCGGGGCGTGGTCGTAGTAGTAGTCGAGCCCGGTTTCGCCGATGCCGATGACCCTTAGGTGGGCGGCGTGCGCGACCAGTGCCTCGGCGCTGACCGGTTCGCTCGCCGTGTTGTGCGGGTGGACGCCGACCGAGCAGTAGACGCGGTCGTGGGCCTCGGCGATGGCGCGCACGCGCTCGAACGTGGACAGCCGGGTGCCGATCGTCTGCATCAGCCCGACGCCAGCCGCCTCGGCGCGCGCGAGCACGCCCGCCATGTCCCCGGCCAGCTCGGGAAAATCCAGGTGGCAGTGGCTGTCGACCAGCACTAGCGCACGCCTTCCTCGACGTAGCGCGGAAAAACCGCCGACGGCGCCGGCACCGGCGTGCCGGCGACGAGCGCGCCGGCCGGGCCCAGGTGCGCGAAGTCCCGCGTGTCCGCCGGCACCGCGAGCTGGTCGAGCACCTTGGCTGCCGCCCCCGGAACGACCGGCTGGGCCAAGATCGCCAGGTGGCGGATCGTCTCGGCCAGCACCCACAGCACCGTCGCCATGCGCGCCAGACCGCGGCGGCGATGCAGCGCCCACGGCGCCTGTTCGTCGACGTAACGGTTCGAACGGCCGACGACCTCCCACAGGTCCGTGAGCGCGGTGTGGAACATCTGCGCGCGCATGGCCTCCCGCTGCCGGGGCAACAGCCCGTGGGCGGCGGCAAGCAGCGCCCGGTCCGCGTCCGTGAGCGGTCCCGGCGCCGGCACCTTGGCCGCGCAGTTCTTGGCGACCATGCTCAGCACGCGCTGCACCAGGTTGCCGAAGTCGTTGGCCAAGTCGCCGTTGAGCCGGCCGATCAGCGCGCGCTGCGAGAAATCGCCGTCGTTGCCGAACGGCACCTCGCGCAACACGAAGTAGCGCAGCGCATCGACCCCGCAGCGCGCGGCCAGCGCGCGCGGGTCGATAACGTTGCCCAGCGACTTCGACATCTTCTGGCCTTCCATGGTCCACCAGCCGTGGGCGAACACCCGGCGCGGCGGCTCGAGCCCGGCGGCCATGAGGAACGCCGGCCAGTAGATCGCGTGGAAGCGCACGATGTCCTTGCCAACCATGTGCAGATCGGCCGGCCAGTAGCGCGGATAAAGCCCGTTTCCGGTGTCCGGGTAGCCCACCGCGGTCATGTAGTTGGCGAGCGCGTCGAACCACACGTACATCACGTGCCCCGGCGCGTCCGGCACCGGGATGCCCCAGCCGAACGAGGTGCGCGAGAGCGAGAGATCCTGCAGGCCCGAGCGCACGAAGGCGATCACCTCGTTGCGCCGGGATTCCGGCGCGACGAACTCCGGCCGCTCGTCGTAGAGCCGCAGCAGCCGCTCGCCCCAGGCCGACAGCCGGAAGAAAAAGCTCGGTTCCTCGACCCATTCCACCGGCGCGCCGCTGGGCGCGAGCTTCTCGCCCTTGGGGCCGAGGGTCAGTTCGCCCTCGCCGTAGAAGGCCTCGTCGCGCACGGCGTACCAGCCGGCGTACGTGCCGAGGTAGATCTCCCCGCGCGTCACCAGCTCGCGCCACAACGCCTGCACTCCCGCGATATGCCTGGGCTCGGTCGTGCGGATGAAGTCGTCGGTCTCGACCTCGAGCGCGGGCCACAGCTCGCGGAACCTCTGGGAGACCTCGTCGGTGAACGCCTGGGGCGACATGCCGGCCGCCACCGCCGACTTCTCGACCTTCTGGCCGTGCTCGTCGGTACCGGTCAGGAAGCGCACGTCATGGCCGTCGAGCCGCATGAAGCGGGCCAGAACGTCGCACGCGATCGCCGTGTAGGCGTGCCCGAGGTGCGGGCTGTCGTTCACGTAGTAGATCGGCGTCGTGACGTAAAACGTTCGGCGCTCGGCCATTTCGATCCTCGCGTGGGAGCGGTCAGGCGCGCGTGGCGTCGGCCAGGGCCGCGAAGGCGGCGATCACCACGTGCTTGCGGTCCAGCCTGAGGCCGTCCGCCTGACGCGCCAATTGGCCCAACTTTTCCCACACCTCCACCCAGCCATCAAGGCTGCCCGGGCCGGGATGCGCGCTCGCGCCGGCCACATCGGCGCGCACGCGGCGCTCGATCCAAGTGCGCACGAGCTCGAGCCCGACGCGGAACGTGTCCTCCGCGCCGCGCCGCGACCAGCGATCGGCCAGGGCATGGACCGCCTCGTCGTCGAGCGACGGCAACCCGCCCGCGATCGTCGCGATCTCCTGGTAAAGGCTCGTTCCGCCCGCAGCGGCCACGGCGAGCGCCCGGCCCGGGCTGCCCTCGGCCAGGGCCGCCAGGGGCCCCGCCTCGGCCGGGTCCTCGAGGTACGGTCGGATGAGGCGCACGACATCCGCCTCGGGCAGAGGTCGCAGGTCGAGCCTCAGGCAGCGCGAGCGCAGCGTCGGCAGGAGCCGCGCGGGAGCGTGGGCGACGAGCAGCAGCACGGCACGCGACGGCGGTTCCTCGAGCACCTTGAGCAAGGCGTTGGCGGCGTTCGGGTTCAGATCGTCGGCGGCGTCGACGACGATGGCACGCCACGGCGCGATCGCCGGCGTCAAGTGCAGGAACGCCCCCGCCGCGCGCACGTCGTCGATGACGATCTCGCCGCGCAGCCGGCCGCCATCGTCCGCGGCACGCTCGAGGGTCGTCAGGTCGGGATGACTGCCGGCGGCGATGAGGCGAAACGCCCGGTCGTCGGCGTCGACGTCGAGCGAGCCGTCGAGCCGTTCCGGCATGCCGGCGAGCAGCCAACGGGCGAAGCGATAGGCGAGCGTCGCCTTGCCGATGCCGCGCGGGCCCGTGATCAGCCAGGCGTGGGCCAGGCGGCCGGAGCGCGCCGCCGCCGCCAGCGCGCGCTCGGCCTCGACGTGGCCGACCAGCGCGCTCTGCCGCCTGGGCTCGGGCGGCGCCGCGGTTTCGCTCACGCTCGATCCAGGCGGGCGCGCACGGTGGCCAGGATGCGGCCATACACCGTGGCCGCGTCGGTGTCGGCGTCGATCACGACGCAGCGCCCGGGTTCCGCCGCGGCGATAGCGCGAAAGCCGGCCCGCAACCGTTCGTGGAACGCCTGCCCCATGGCCTCGTAGCGATCCGGCCCGCCGCGAGCCGCGGCGCGCGCCAGCCCGATGTCGACCGGCAGATCGAGCACGAGGGTCAGGTCCGGCGCCACGGCGCCGAGGATCGCCCGGTGCAGGGCACGAATCCGCTCCGGGTCCAGGCCGAGCCCATAGCCCTGATAGGCCACGGTCGAATCGACGAAGCGGTCGCACACGACCCAGTCGCCTCGCTCGAGCGCCGGGTCGATGACCCGCTGCCAATGATCGAGCCGGGCCGTCATGTGCAGCAGAGCCTCGACCAGCGCCGAGCGGTCGCCGGAACCGGCCTCGAGCAGCAGGCGCCGCAACCCTTCGGCGAGCGGCGTGCCGCCGGGCTCGCGCGTCGTCACCACCGTGCGCCCAGCCTGGCGCAACGCCAGCGCGAGCCGCTCGGCCTGGGTCGACTTGCCGGCCCCCTCGCCGCCTTCGAGCGTGATGAACCGGCCGCGGCTCACTCGCCGCCCGATCCCCAGATCAGGTGCTTGCCCGCGGCGACGAGCCGCTTCAGCGTCGACAATTCGCCCACGTCGGCGCCCGCGACCAGCGGGCGTTCGATCGCGGCGACGCCCGGTACGCTGACGACGAGGCGGCCCAGCGGCGTGCCCTTGGCCACCGGCGCCGGGATTGGCCCATCGTAGACGGCCTTGACGACCATGCCCTTGCGGGCCTCGAGCGACAGCGTGACGACCACGGGCTCGGTCAACACCAGCGGGACGCTCGGGTCGGCGCCGAGCCACACCTGGGCCTCGACGACCGGTTCGTCCGCCGCGAGCAGCGCGAAGTTCTTGGTCTCGCGGAAGCCCCAGTCGAGCAGACGCTCCGCCTCCTCGGACCTGTCGTTGACGCTGGAAAGCCCGTTAAGCACCAGGATCAGGCGGCGCCCGTCGCGCACGGCGGCCGCGGTCAGGCCGTAGCCCGCGTCCGCCGTATGCCCGGTCTTCAGGCCGTCGGCGCCGACGGCCTTGTAGAGCAGCGGATTGCGGTTGCCTTGGTTGATGCCGTTGTAGGTGAACTCGGTTTCGGCGAACAGCGGGTAGTACTCCGGGAAGTCGCGGATGACATGACCGGCCAGCAAGGCCAGATCGCGCGCCGTAGTCAGGTGGCCTTCCTGCGGCCAGCCCGAAGCGTTCTTGAAGGTCGAATTGGTCATGCCGAGTTCATGGGCACGGGCCGTCATCTGCTCGGCGAAGGCCTGCTCCGAGCCACCGAGGCCTTCGGCCAGGGCGATCGCCGCGTCGTTGCCGCTCTGCACGATGACCCCGCGCAGCAGATCGGCCACCGTCACGCGAGTACCGACATCGATGAACATCTTGGAGCCGCCCATGCGCCAGGCGTTCTCGCTCACGGCCAGCTCGTCGGTCATGGCGAGGGCGCCGTCACGCAGGCGCTCGAACACCATGTAGATGGTCATGATCTTGCTCATGGACGACGGCGCCATGAGCTGGTCGGCGTTCCTCTCGAACAGAACCGAGCCGGTCGCGGCGTCGACCAGAATCGCCTCGCGAGCCGTCGTATCGGGCCCCGCCGCCGCCGCCGGCGTCGAGACGGCGAACGCGAGGGCCAGGGCGATGATGGGACCGCGCACAGCGGCAGGAATCATATTCATTGCGGATTTCGCACCCGATCGGTTGGTCCGAACGCACCCGGACCCTAGTACCCGATCCTGGAGTTTCGTGCCACGGACCCGCCGGACGAAGCGGGCTTCAGTCGGTCGCGAGCTGCGCCTCGGCGAAACCGAGGCCACGCACCCTGGCCAGGACTCGCGCCGCCGCGGCCTGGTCGGCGTAGGGTCCCAACCGCACGCGGTACAGCCGGCCACCATCCACCGCCACGGACGTGACGACCGCTTGGCCGATTGGCGCGAGCCTGACCCGCACCGCATCGGCCCGATCCGTGTCGCCGAAGGCGCCGGCCTGGACAAAGACGGCGCCGGTACTCGCGCCGACGGCGATCGGCTCCGCCGACGCAAGGACCACGTCCCCGGCCGGCGCGGTGGCGACCGCCGTGCCCTCGTCCGGACCCGGCACCGCCTCGACCCGCACCCGAGTCGTGCCCTTGTTCAGAAAGCCCAGAAGCTGCGCCGCGCGCTTGGACACGTCGATGATCCGATCGCCGACGAACGGGCCGCGATCGTTGACGCGCAGCACCAAGGCTCGACCGTTATCGAGGTTGGTGACGCGGACGTACGATGGCATCGGCAGGGTGGTGTGCGCCGCGGTCAGGGCATTCTGGTCGAAGACCTCGCCGTTGGCCGTGCTCAAGCCGTCGAATTGCGGCCCATACCACGAGGCGATTCCTTCGGCGCTGTAGCCGGGATTCTCCGCCGGGTAGTACCAGCGCCCGTTCACGGTATAAGGCTCGCCCACCTTGTAGCGTCCGACCGGCGTCGGTTCGCTGATGACGTTCTTGACCGCTTGGCCGAGCAGGTCCGTCTCGGCGCACGCCGCGAGGCCGAGCAGCACGAGCACGGGCACGACCGCACCTCGACCGGCGAGGCTTCTCATGGCTGAGAGCCCGGTTCGGCCAGCAGGTCCGCCAGGGTCACGACCGACATGGCGAAATAATCCGACCGGTTCCAGCGCAGGATCGCCTGGTAGTTGCGGAATACCATGTAGGTCATGCCGTTGTCCCCGGCGGGCCGGACCAGCGCGGCTGCGGTCGCGTCGGGCGGGAATTCGCGGCCGGCGACCGCCGTGACGCCGAGCCGGCGCCAGGTGCCGACGTCCGCGATCTCGCGATTGCCGATCGGTGCGTCGAAGCCGTCGGGCAGCAGGACCGGCATGCCCCATGGCTCGCCGAAGCGCCAGCCGGCCCTGGCCATGTAGTTGGCGGCGGAGGCGAGCACGTCCGCCGAGGTGCCCCAGATGTCGCGCCGGCCGTCGCCGTTGAAGTCGACCGCGAAGTCGCGGAAGCTCGACGGCATGAACTGGTTCTGGCCCATCGCGCCCGCCCACGAGCCCAGCATCATGCTCGCCGGCACATGGCCTTCGTCCAGGATGCCGAGCGCGTCGAGCAGCTCGGCGCGGAAGAATTCGCTGCGCCGCCCGTCGTAGGCGAGCGTCGCCAGGGCGCCGATGACCGAATAATCGCCCTGGTGTTCGCCGAATCGGGATTCGAGGCCCCACAGCGCCACCAGCAGCGTCTTGGGCACGTCGTAGTTCGCTTCGACCATCGAAAGCACCGACGCGTTCGCCGCCAGCTTCGCCCGGCCGTCACGGATCATCGCGTCCGACACCCGCTTCGCCATGTATTCGGCGTAGGTCATGGTGCTCTCGGGCTGGTTGCGGTCGAGCTCGATGACGCGGGCGATCGGCTCGGTGATCCCGGCGAACGCTTCGTCGAGCGTGCCAGCCGCGATGCCAGCCGCCGCGGCCTCGGCCCGGACGCCGGCGACGAATTCGGCGAAGCTCTGCGCGGCGCACGCTTCGGGCGTGGCCAGGGCAAGAGCCGCGCCCACGGTCCAAGCGGCGCACATGCGCGGAAACGTCATCCCCCTCATACGGCCACGTTTTGCCATCGACGACCGTAACGCGCAACGCATTGAGAGCGCCGTGAATGCGCGGCAGCCCCTTGGTGCCTGGCTAGGGACACGACAGCGGCCGCCGTGCGCCAGACTCCCTGGGCGCGCGTAACGCACCGACATGCAGATTGGAAATCAGGCGAAAATTTTCTAACAAGCCTCTGTTTGTGGCCAACGATTAGGCCAAGATTCACGTGCAATCGCGGTGGTGAACCGTACCGGATATTCGAGACATCGCCGGCGCCCGACATTGGCACCAATGGGTACGCGACGGGCGCGGCCGCCATGTGGTCGGGGTGCCGCCTGGGGACGCGAGACTCCGCCCGGAAGCGATAGCAACTCATCGCCAGCCACCGAATCGGGCCCGGGGCCGCGAGCATGGCGACTTGCCCTGGCACGGCCGAGCGGTTACGGCTGTGCCTTGTCCGGTGCGCCGAAGTCCGTGTCCGGGCGGACTTCGGAACCGCACCGACGAGAGGGGCTGGATTGGCGAAGGCGTTGTCACCGTTCGGCGATCCCGCCGTGCCACGATCGCCCAAGGTCGCCGACCGGGTGGTGCCGACCACCTGCTTCATGTGCGCCTGCCGGTGCGGCATCAACGTGCACCTGAAGGGTGGCTCGATCCGCTACATCGAGGGCAACCGCGCCCATCCGGTGAACCGAGGCGTCATCTGCGCCAAGGGCTCGGCCGGCATCATGCAGCAAAACTCGCCCGCCCGGCTGACCGGGCCGCTGCTGCGCGTGGGCGAACGCGGGTCCGGGAAGTTCCGCTCGATTTCGTGGGCCGAGGCGCTCGACACCGCCACGTCGTGGCTCGGCCGCATCCGTTCGAGCGATCCGCGCCGGCTCGCCTTCTTCACCGGCCGCGATCAGAGCCAGATGCTGACCGGCTGGTGGGCGGCACAGTTCGGCACGCCCAACTACGCCGCGCACGGCGGCTTCTGCTCGGTCAACATGGCGGCGGGGGGGCTCTACACCATCGGCGGCTCGTTCTGGGAATTCGGCACCCCCGACTGGGACCGCACCCGCTACCTGATGCTGTTCGGCGTCGCCGAGGATCACGACTCGAACCCGATCAAGATCGGGTTGGGCAAGCTCAAGGGGCGCGGCGCCAAGGTGGTGAGCGTCAATCCGGTGCGCACCGGCTATTCGGCGATCGCCGACGAATGGATCGGCGTGCGCCCGGGCTCCGACGGTGCATTCGTCCTGGCGCTGATCCACGAGCTGCTGCGCACGCGGCGGGTCGACCTGGAGTTCCTCGTCCGCTACTCGAACGCGCCGTGGCTGGTGATCGACGACGTGAACGCCGCCGGCCACGGGTTATTCGCTCGCGACGAAAACGGCGAGCCGCTGTGCTGGGACCGTGCGACGGGCACGGCGCGAAGCGCGCTCGCCCCGGATGTCGTGCCCGCGCTTTCCGGCGCCGTCACGTTGCCGGACGGGCGGCGGGTTCGCCCGGTGTTCGACCACATCCTCGCGCGCTACACCGACGCCACCTACGCGCCCGAGGCGGCGGAACGGCACACCGACATTCCGGCCACGACGATCAGGCGTATCGCGGCGGAGCTCGCCCATGTCGCCTTCGACCTGGCGTTCGAACTGCCGATTCCGTGGACCGACTGGGCCGGGCGGCGGCACCCGACGACGATCGGTCGCCCTGTCGCCATGCACGCGATGCGCGGCATCTCGGCTCACGCCAACGGTTTCCACACCTGCCGCGCGATCCACCTGTTGCAGACGTTGTTGGGCACCATCGACGTGCCCGGGGGTTTTCGCTACAAGCCGCCGTTCCCCAAGCCCATCCCGCCGGCGCCGCGCCCCGCGGGTCACGCCGCCGACATCGCGCCGGGTCAGCCGATGGCGGGGCCGCCGCTCGGCTTCCCGCGCTCACCGGCCGACCTGTTGGTCGATGCGGACGGCACGCCCAGGCGCATCGACAAGGCCTATTCCTGGGAGGCGCCGCTCGCCGCCCACGGCCTGATGCACACGGTCATTCGGAATGCCTGGGCCGGCGATCCCTACCCGATCGACACGCTCATGCTGTTCATGGCGAACATGAGCTGGAACTCGGCCATGAACACGACCGAGACCATGCGCATGCTGACCGACCGGGATGCGAGCGGCGAGTACCGGATTCCGCGCATCATCTACGCCGACGCCTACGCCTCCGAGATGGTGGCGTATGCCGACCTGGTCCTGCCCGATACCACGTATCTCGAGCGGCACGATTGCATCTCGCTGCTCGACCGGCCGATCAGCGACGCGGACGGCCCGGCGGACGCGATCCGCCAGCCGGTCGTGGCGCCCGACCGCGACGTGCGGCCGTTCCAGGACGTGCTGATCGAACTCGGCGCCCGCCTGGGCCTGCCCGGCCTGGTGCGCGAGGACGGCAGCCCGCGTTATCCCGGCGGCTTGCCCGACTACATGGTCCACCACGAACGGCTGCCGGGCGTTGGACCCTTGGCCGGCTGGCGTGGCGACGGCACCGCGCACGGACGCGGCGCGCCAAACCCGGACCAGCTCGAACGCTACAAGGAGCACGGCTGCTTCTGGCACCAGGCCTTGCCCGAGGATCAGCGCTTCTACCGCCACGCCAACCGACCCTATCTCGACTGGGCGACGGCCATGGGCTTCATGCCGCCCACCCGCCAGATCGTGCTCCAGCTCTACAGCGAGGAGTTGCAGACCTTCCGCCTGGCCGCCGAGGGCCACGGCCCGGTTCAGCCGCCCGACGCGTTGCGCGCTTCGGTCGCCCAGGCGTTCGATCCGCTGCCCTTCTGGTCGCCGCCGGTGGACGACGCCACCTATCCGCTCCACGCCATCACCCAGCGGCCGATGGCGATGTACCACTCGTGGGGCTCGCACAACGCCTGGCTGCGGCAGATTCTGGGCGAGAACCGGCTCTATCTCGCGCGCGCGCTGGGCGCCGAGCTCGGTATCGCGACCGACGACTGGGTGTGGGTCGAGGGCGCGCTCGGCCGTCTCAGGGTGCGGGCACGCCTGATGGACGGCGTGCACCCGCGCACGGTCTGGACCTGGAACGCGGTCGGCAAGCGCGCCGGGGCCTGGAACCTGGACCCCGCCGCCCCCGAAGTCCGGCGCGGCTTCCTGCTCAACCACTTGATCCCGGATGTCGTAGGCGCGCGCTCGAACAGCGACCCGGTGACCGGGCAGGCCGCGTGGTACGACCTGCGCGTGCGCGTGACCAAGGCGGAACCGCCGGCGGATCTGGCGACGGAGCCGCGCTTCGCCGCCCTGGACATGCCCGTGGGCTCGCTGCCGCGGCCGTCGATCCTGCGCTACGGCTTCCGCGAGAACGCCCGATGACCAGCCTGCCCGCGAACCCCACCGGCAAGGCCCTGGGTCTGGTCATCGACCTGGACACCTGCGTCGGCTGCCAGGCCTGCGCGGTCGCGTGCAAGGAATGGAACAGCGGCGGCCACATGGCCCCGCTGCCCGATCGCGATCCCTACGGCGCCGACCCCGCCGGAGTCTGGTTCAACCGGGTCCACAGCTTCGAGACCGACGGCCCGTGCGGTAGTCGCACCATCGGCTTCCCGCGCTCGTGCCTGCATTGCGCCGAGCCCGCGTGCGTCACGGTCTGCCCGACCGGCGCCTCGTACAAGCGCGCCGAGGACGGCATCGTGCTGGTCGACGAGGACCTGTGCATCGGCTGCAAGCTGTGCTCGTGGGCGTGTCCGTACGGCGCGCGCGAATTCGACGACGACGCCGGCGTGATGAAGAAGTGCACGCTGTGCATCGACCGCATCGACAACGCGAACCTGGCGCCCGAGGACCGCGTGCCGGCGTGCGTCGCGGTCTGCCCGACCTCGGCCCGGCACTTCGGCGACCTCGGGGACCCGACGTCCGAGGTATCGCGCCTGGTCGCCGCGCGCGGTGGCCGCGATCTGATGCCCGAGCTCGGCTATCGGCCGGTCAACAAGTACCTGCCGCCCCGCGCGCCGGTAAAGATGCACGCGGCTGAGGGACGGGAGTCCACGGCCGGCGCGACGGGCGCGATCGGCTGGCTCGATCGGCTGCTGTCGCGCTGAGCCGCTCGTGCATCCGGCGCTCTCGGTCATCGTGTTCACGGTCGCCTCGGGCGCCGGCTACGGCCTGCTCGCCGTGCTCGCCCTGATCGGCCTGCGCGCGGCGCCGTTGACCGGCGCGGTGCTGGCGATCGGCGTCGTCGTAGCGCTGTCGCTGGCCGCGTTCGGCCTCGGCGTCTCGGCCCTTCATCTCGGTCGCCCCGAACGCGCCTGGCGCGCGTTCAGCCAGTGGCGCTCGTCGTGGCTGTCGCGCGAAGGCATCGCGGCGACCGCCACGTTCGCGCCGGCGGCGGCGTTCGCCTGGAGCCTCGTCGCTAACGGCGGGGCGCCCGGATGGTGGCTGCTGGCGCCCGTCCTGACCATGGCCGGCGCGCTCGCCACCCTGGTCGCGACCGGCATGATTTACGCCAGCCTCAAGCCGATCCGCCAATGGCGCGACCGGCGCGTGGTCCCGGGCTACGTGCTCCAGGGGCTGGCCTCGGGCGCGCTGATTGCGGTGCTGCTGGCCCGGCTGCTCGGCGACGGCATCGCGCTGACGCCGGCGCCGATCGCGCTCGCGACGCTGGCCGCGGCGGCCGCCGTCAAGCTCGGCTACTGGCGCGCGATCGATCGCGGTCGGGCCGCGAGCACGGTCGGCAGCGCGCTCGGGCTCGGCGAGGTCACCGCCCGCCTGCTCGACCCGCCGCACACGGGCACCAACTACCTGTTGAAGGAGATGGGCTTTCGCGTCGCCCGCAAGCACGCGGCGCGGCTGCGCGCTTTCGCGCTCGGCGCCGGGATGCTCGTGCCCATGGCGTGCGTGGCGCTGGCCTGGGCCGCGGCTCCCGGCGCTGCGGCTACCGTGCCGGCGGCGCTCGCCGTGGTCGCGAACCTGGCCGGCACCCTGGTCGAACGCTGGCTGTTCTTCGCCGAGGCCACCCACACGGTCATGCTCTACTACGGCGCCGACGCGGTGTAGCCTGGACACGGAAGGCGACGGTTGACAGACCGCGGCGTTGCGAGTGTGGTAGGTCGCACTTAGGCGTGTCACCAAGGAAAATCCATCACGGAACGGGAGGCTTGCGATGCGGAAACCCTCGATGGGGCTCAACGAGTTCCAGGACAAGTTGTTCACCGGCCGGCTGTCGCGTCGGCGCTCGCTCGGCGTGCTCGGCTCGCTCGGCGTCGTCGCGGCGACCGTGAGCTTCGGCGGGCGCGGCGCGCGGGCGGCGCAGGTGCCGCTGGTGTTCGAGTGGAGCGGGTACGAAGTGCCCGAGCTCTATCCGAGCTATGTCGAGAAGCACGGCGACGCGCTGCCGGAGTTCTCGTTCTTCGGTTCCGAGCAGGAGTTGGCGACCAAGATCCGCAGCGGCTTCCGGCCCGCCATTACCCACCCTTGCGCGGAAAGCTGGGGCCGCGTCGACGACGCCGGCCTGCTGAAAACGATCGACGTTGCCCGGCTCAGCAATTGGCCCGACGTGTTCCCGGGCCTGCAAGACCACAAGGCCATCCGCGACAAGGCCGGCAACATCAAGATGCTGCCGGCGGACTGGGGCAACTCCTCGATCGTCTACCGCACCGACATGTACGAGGGCGAGGAATCCTGGTGCATGCTGTTCGACGAGCGCTACGAAGGGAAGCTCTCGTCCTACGACAGCGAAAGCTCGGTGCTGATCGCCGGCCTGTGCCTGGGCTACGGGGCCGAGGCGTTCAACATGACCGACGAGATGCTGGCTGAGGTCCGCCCCCTGGTCGAGAAGCAGGTCAAGCTGGTGCGTTTCTACTGGGACGACCAGAGCTCGGTCGAGCAGGCCATGGCGGCGGGCGAGATCGTCGCCGCCTACGCCTGGAACTCGGCGGTCAAGACCCTCAGGGAGCAGGGCATCCCGGTCGCCTACGCGGTGCCCAAGGAAGGGATTCTCAACTGGCTGTGCGGGCTCTGCCTGGTGGTCGACGGCGAGGGTGACGAGGACCTGGTCTACGACTACCTCGACGCCTGGATCTCGCCCGAGGCGGGCAAGTTCCTGATCGAGGACTACGGCTACGGCCACCCGAACCGCAAGGCATTCGAGATCGCCGACCCGGAGAAGGTGGCGGCGCTCGGCTTCCCGTCGGACCCGATGGAGATGCTGAGCAACGGCATCATGTTCCAGCCTTACGATCCGGCCGTGCTGGAGAAGATGGTGAACATGTTCGATGAGTTGAAGATCGGCAGCTAAGCCGACGAAAGCGCCAACTTTCCGCGACGCCGGGCCCCTGGGCCCGGCGTTTTGGTTTTGCTGTCGCCTGTCGCGTCGCCCGGCCCGCGGTCGCGTTACCTCGCAGGCTTGTCCATGTTGGCTGCGGTCGCGATGATCTTCCACGAGCCGTCCGCCTGGCGGCGGTACACGTCCAGGTACTTGCCCTTCACCTTGGTCGTGCCGCTCGCCGACGCTTGCTCGTACGACACTTGGCCGATGTTGAACGCGAGGTCGCCGTCCGAGCCCGATTTGATCGTCTTGAACTTGATGTTGCGCCAGCCGCCATCGAGCGACGCTTGGACCTGGGTCTGGACGCCTTTTCTGCCCTTGTAGGCCGGCGCATCCGGCATGAGAAACAGCGCGTCCCTGCTGTAGAGCGCGGTGACCTGGGCCGTCTTGCCGGCGTTGAACGCCTTGGCGTAGGCGGCATCCGAGTTCTTGAACGCTTGCTTTCGTGCCATGTAATCCTCCCCTTATTGCTGTGCCCCGCTGGAATAGTTCGTATGCGCCTCGGGTCACCCAGCCTGCTCATCCCGAGGCACCGAAGTCCAGCGCTCCGCCTACTTCTGCGGCGTGTCGCTGTTGTGGGCGATCGCGTGGCTCTGCCACGAACCGTCCTTCCGCCGTTTCAGGACGGCGAGGAAATAGCCCTTCTCGCGCCGTTTGCCCGTGGCGGTCGCTACCTCCATCGAGTATCGGCCGAGCTCGTAGCCGAGATCGCCGTCGGCCCCGGCCTCGACCGTGGTGAACTTGAGGTCGCGCGCGCCGCCGTCGATTCCACCCTGGACTATCGCCTGCCTCGCCTTCCTGCCTTTCACCAGGCCGCCCCCGGGCGCCACAAGCACGGTGTTCCTGGTGTGCAAGGCGACGACCCCGGCGGCGTCGCCCCGGTTGAACGCTGCCGCCCACTTCGCGTCGAGCTTCTTGAACGGGTTGTTCCTGGCCATGTGATCCTCCTTGTGAAGATGTGCCCCGCTGGGGTTCTGCGACGTGCGCCTCGGGCCACCCAGCACTCTTAATCCCGAGCCGTCACGGTCCGGCGCCGCGTAACCGTTTTGGGCGTCACGCCGCGAGCAGCAGATCGGACGCCTTATCACCGATCATGATGCATGGCGGTGTTGGTCAGCCTGGCCGCCACCACGCAGCCGGCCGACCCGGCACCGACCACGATGTAGTCGTACATGCCGCACCCCCGATCGGCGACGAAGCCAGATGAGCGGCCCGCGCCCCTCCCTTCGATCTCGTTCCGCGCGGGACAACGCGAAGTCTACCCTCGGGTCGCCTTGCGTGTGAGTCGCAATTTCATTTGCGCGAGTGCGGCATGTCGGGCTGTGCGCTCAAACGAACACTTGCCATCGTGCCGCGCGTTGCCTTGATCTGCATCAGAAGCCCGTGCCGCAGGCGCCGGGAGCCAAGGCGGCGTAGCCGGGCCGCCCGCAACCCCGACCGGTAGACGAAGGCGCGACGCTAAGCTATTGATCCGAAAGGCCGGATGGGTGGCCGAGCGGTTGAAGGCACCGGTCCTGAAAACCGGCGGGCGCGCGAGCGCCTCGTGGGTTCGAATCCCACCCCATCCGCCACCCTACGCCTTCGGCTTCGGGTGGCAGGCCATCTTTGGGCCGCCACCCGAAGCCGGGCCCGTTCGAATCACCGCGTTATCGTCAATGCCATGTTAACGGCCTGTTAGCGGGCACCCTCTAACCTGCGCCGGTTCAGGTTCGGCCCCAAATTCGGCCAAGGAGCGCCCAATGACTTCGACGGCCCGCGTCCTCGTGAGCGAACGGTCCGGTGGCCGTGCCCCACATATCGCCGCGTCCCTGGCGGCCCATGGCTGCACCGTCACCAACGTCGCGGTGCTCGAAGACGTGCCGCTGCGCGCGACCAGGGACAAGCCCGACGTGGTCGTGCTCGACGGCCGCCAGCCCAAGGCGGCGCGCAGCCGCGTCGCCCAGGCGATGCGCAGCGAACAGGCGACCCGGCTGATCCCCGTGATCGTCGCCGGCAGCGCCGATGAGGTCGAAGGCGAGAGTTGGCTCGACGTTGTGCTGCCGCGCCCCTACGCCGAGGACGAGCTGGTCGCCCGGGTCCACGCGCTGCGCCGCCTCGCCACCATGCGCCAGGAGCTCGAACGCCGGGTCGAGACCGCGGCCAAGTTCGGCTTCTCCACCGTGATCGACGCCTACCTCAGCGACGGTCCGGGCGCCTTGCGCCTGGTCGCCATCGATCCCTCGGACGACGATCTCCGCGCCCTGCGCGGCGGCCTCGGCGGCAGGGGTTCGATCGTGCTGTCCGGCGCGTTCGATTGCACCTCAGTGCTGATGGACGGCGGGCACGATGCCGCCGTCGTGTTCGCGGGCGACGACCCGGAGGCCGCGCTCGAGGTGTGCGAGGCCGTGCGCCGCATGCCGAACCTCTTTCACTTCCCCTTGCTGGTGGTCGCCCATCCGGGCTCCTTCGGCGATGCGGCCCGGCCCTACCAGGTCGGCGCCAGCGATGTCGTGCAACGCCCGATCGACGCCGAAGCGTTGCACGGTCGCATCGTCGGCCTGGTGCGTCAGGAACGGTTCCGCAGCTTCCTTCAGACCGCCTACCGCGAAGGTCTCGGCCTGGTGGTGACCGACGGCCTGACCGGGCTCTACCGTTACGGCTTCGCCCACGAGCACCTCGCCGCGCAAGCCCGTGACGCGGCGATCACCCAGCGACCGCTGTCGGTCGCGGTGCTGCGCGTGCAAGGCATCGCGGACATCAACCGCGCGGCGGGGTACGCGACCGGCGACCATGTGCTGCGCCAATACGGCGCCATGGTCGGCCGTCTGGTTCGCGCCGAGGATCTGGCGGCGCGCATCGGCGGCGCCACGTTCGGCATCGCCATGCCCGACACCAGCCTCGACGCCGCCGCCGCCGTGTGCCGGCGCATCGCCGGGGTCATCGCCAACACCGACGTGGGCCTAGCCGACCCTGGGATCGACGGCGCGCGCATCGCGCTCGGCTGCGTCGTGGCCCGGCCCGACGAACGGCCGGAAGACCTGTACGCGAGGGCGGCCGCGACCCCGCTCTGACGCTTGCCGGGGACGCGATGCGTCCCTACGATCGGCTATCCTGCGGCGAGGCGCGCGATGACCGGTCCGGCGTTGTCCATCGAGATCTTTTCCGACGTCATCTGCCCGTGGTGCTACATCGGCAAGCGGCGGTTCGAACGCGCGCTGGCCGAGCGGCCCGCGACCCGGGTCGACATCCGCTGGCGGGCGTTCATGCTGAATCCCGACATGCCCGCCGCGGGCATGGAGCGCGGTGAATACCTGCAGCGCAAGTTCGGCTCGGCGTCGCGCGCGCGCGATCTCTACGCCTCGATCGCTGAGGCCGGGGCCGCCGAAGGACTGACGTTCGCCTTCGACCGCATCCCGCGCACGCCGTCGACGGTCAAGGCGCACCGCATGATCGCGGCGGCCGGGGCGGCCGGCCGCCAGGACGCCGTCGTCGAAGCGCTGTTCCGCGCCTACTTCGAGGACGGCCGCGACATCGGCGACGACGCCACGCTGATCGCCGTGGCCACCGGCGCCGGCCTGGCCGAGGCCGAGGCGAGCGGCGCGCTCGAAGGCGACTCCGGTGACGACGAGGTCCACGCCGACAACGCGATAGCCCACGCCATGGGCATCGGCGGCGTGCCGTGCTTCATCGTCGCCGGCCGCTACGCCATCGCCGGGGCGCAGGACCCCGAGGTCTTCAAGCGGCTGATCGACAGCGTCGGCGCGGCCGGGCTGGCCGCCGAATAGCGTCCATCACGACGCCACGGGCGCCAGCCCGGGCGCGTTGGCGGCAACGGCCAGGTTTTCGAGCAGGCGCGGCAGCTCCTTGAGACGCCGCGCGACGTCCGCCCAGTCGCGCCCGATCACCAGGCTGTGGTCGGGCCTGAGCTTCACGCTGCCGCTCTGCTCGGCGATGAAGCGCACCAGGCCTTCGGGGTTCGGGAACCGATCGGCGCGGAAGCGCAGCACGGCGCCGCGTTCGCCGGCGGTCAGCTTGCCGACGTTGGCCGCCCGGCACAGCAGCTTGACCGCGACCACGTCGAGCAGGTGGTTGACCTCGTCGGGCAAGGGGCCGAAGCGGTCGGCGAGCTCGACCGCGAGCCCGTCGAGCTCGGCCTTGTCCGCGACCGACGCGATGCGGCGGTAGAGCCCGAGCCGGACGTCGAGATCGGCCACGTAGGTCGCCGGGATGAGCACCGCGGTGCCCAGATCGATTTGCGGCGACCACGCTTCCTCCGCGCGCGCCTCGCCCTGCCGGGTCGCCCGTGCCGCCTCCACCGCCTCGGCCAGCATCTGCTGGTAGAGCTCGATGCCGACCTCGCGGATGTGCCCCGATTGCTCGGCGCCCAGCAAATTGCCGGCGCCCCGGATGTCCAGGTCGTGGCTTGCCAGGCTGAACCCGGCCCCCAGGTTGTCGAGCTTCTGGAGCACGGCGAGCCGCTGCTCGGCGGCGTGGCCGAGCACGGCGTTCGGCGGCAGGGTGAGGTAGGCGTAGGCGCGCACCTTGGCCCGGCCGATGCGGCCCCGGAGCTGATAGAGCTGCGCGAGCCCGAGCCGGTCGGCGCGATGAACGACCATGGTGTTGACGGTCGGAATGTCGAGCCCCGATTCCACGATCGCCGTGCTGACCAGCACGTCGAGCGCGCCGTCGTAGAACGCGGCCATGACGCGCTCGAGCTCTCTGGCCGGCATGCGGCCGTGCGCCTGGGCAACGCGCGCATCGGGCACCAGGGCGCGCACCTGTTCGCAGACCCGGCCGAGATCGGCGATGCGCGGGCAGACATAGTACACCTGCCCGCCCCGGAACCGTTCCCGCCGGATCGCCTCGCGCACGACGACCGGATCGTAAGGCGTCACGTAGGTGCGCACGGCCAGGCGGTCGATCGGGGGCGTCGCGATCACGCTCATCTCGCGCATGCCGCTGAGCGCCATCTGCAGCGTGCGCGGAATCGGTGTCGCGGTCATGGTCAGGACGTGAACGTCCGCCTTGAGCCGCTTCAGCGCCTCCTTGTGGCGCACGCCGAAGTGCTGCTCCTCGTCGACGACCAGCAGGCCGAGGTTCTTGAAGGCGAGGTCGGACGCCAGCAGCGCGTGGGTGCCGATCACGATGTCCACGGTGCCCGCCTTGAGCCCCTCCTTGGTCGCCTTGGCCGCGCGCGCCGTGACGAAGCGGGATAGTTGCTCGATGCGCACGGGCAGGCCGGCGAAGCGGGCGCGGAACGTCGCGAGGTGCTGGCGGCTGAGCAGTGTCGTCGGCACGATCACGGCGACCTGGGCGCCGGCGGCGACCACGGCGTAGGCCGCGCGCATGGCGACCTCGGTCTTGCCGAAACCCACGTCGCCGCAGATCAGGCGGTCCATCGGCGACGCGGCGCCGAGGTCCGCGATCACGTCGGCGATGGCGCGGCCCTGGTCCTCGGTCTCGGCGTAGGGGAAGCGCGCGGCGAACTCCTCGAACAACCCGGGATCGGGCACGAACACGGGCGCGGTGCGCAGCCGGCGCTCGGCCGCGACGCTGAGCAGCACCCCCGCCATGTCGGCGATGCGCTGCTTCAGCCGGGCCTTGCGCGCCTGCCAGCTCGCCGCGCCCAGCTTGTCGAGCGGCACCTCCGCCTCGACCGGGCCGTAGCGCGTCAGCACGTCCATGTTCTCGACCGGCACGTACAGCCGGTCGCCGCCGTCGTAGACCAGCCGCAGGCAGTCGTGCGGCGCGCTGGCCAGGTGCAGGGTCTGCAGGCCGTCGTAACGGCCGATGCCGTGCTCGGCGTGGACCAGGAGGTCGCCCTCGTCGATGCGCGACATCTCGGCCAGGAACGCCTCGCCGCGCCGCGTCCGCCGCGGCGGCCGGGCCAGGCGGTCGCCCAGGATGTCCTGCTCGCCGAGCACCAGGACGTCCGCGGTCTCGAACCCGTGCTCGACCGGCAGCACGGTGACCGCCACGGCGTCGCCCGGCAGGGCGAGCACGGCGTCCCACGTCGCGGCGGCCACCTGTTCGCCGACGTGGTGCTCGGCCAGCAGGGCGCGCAGCCGGTCGCGGCTGCCGCTCGTGAACCCGGCGACGACGACCCGTCGCCCGGCCGCTTGTTCGGCCACGATCACGTCGCGCACCGCCTCGAACAGGTTGACTTCGGCGCTGCGCCGGGCGGCGGCGAAGTCCCGCGCGGCGCGGCCGCCGGCATCGAGCACGCCCGCCGCCTCGCTCGGCGCCTCGACGAACGGGCTCAAGGCGAGCAGGAGCCGGCCCGCCAGCGCCGCGGCCCAGTCCTCGGCGGTCAGGAACATGCGCTCGGGCGGCACCGGCCGATAGGCGATCTCCTCGCCGGCCAGCGCGCTCGGCGGCGCGAGGCGCGCCTGGTAATGGTCCGCCACCATCGCCGCGCGCGCCTCGTGCGCGGCGTCCGCCTGGTGGTCGAGCACGACGATCGCATCCCCGGCGATGTCGAACAGGGTGGTCAAGCGGTCGTGGAACAGGGGCAGCCAGTGCTCCATGCCCGCGTGCCGGCGTCCCGCGCTGATCGCGGCGTAGAGCGGGTCCGCTCCGGCGGCGCCGAACAGCGCCTGGTAGCCGGCGCGGAACCGGCGCACCGCCTCGGCGTCGAGCACGATTTCGCTCATCGGCAGCAGGTCGAACGCCTCGATCGTTCCCTGCGTGCGCTGGGTCGCCGGATCGAACACGCGGATCGCCTCCACGTCGTCGCCCAGCAGGTCGATACGCATCGGGTTCTCGGCGCCCGCCACGAACACGTCGACGATGCCGCCGCGCAGCGCGAACTCGCCGTGGTCGGTCACCGTGCCGGTGCGGACGTAGCCGGTCGCGGCCAGGAACGCCGTGAGCTCGTCGAGCACGAGGCGCGAACCGAGCGCGATCCGGCGCCTGAGCCCCGCGAGCGCCGGAAGCGGCGGCATGCGCTGGCCCGCCGCCGACACGGTGGTCAGCACGAAGCGGCCCGTCGCCGCCGGCTCCGCCAGCCGCGCCATGGCCTCGATGCGCCGGCTGACCACCGCTGGGTTGGGCGAGACCCGATCGTAGGGCAGGCAGTCCCACGCCGGCAGGGTGATCAGCGGCGCCGTCGCGCCGAAGAACGCGAGGCTTTCGGCCGTTCGCGTCATGCGCGCCTCGTCGCGCGCGATGAACAGGATGTCGCGCCGGCCCGCGTGCCGGGCCAGGCCCGCGATCAGCAGCGCGTCGTAGCCCTCCGGCGCGCCGCCGACAAGGACGCGCCCCGTGGCCCCGAGGATGCGGTCGTACGGGATCATTTCAACGCGCGGACTCGATGAACGCGAGCACCATGGCGAGCGCGCGGTTGTCGCGGGGCGGCGCCGCGCGGCCCATGATCCAGTCGAGCATGACCGGATCCTCGACCTCGAGCAGGGCGGCGTAGTGGCTGAGCAGACTGCTGTCCATGTCGGCCAGATGGCGATCGGCAAAGCGCCCGAGCAGCAGGTCGAGCTCCCGGCAGCCACGGCGATGGCTGCGGAAGCGAAGCCGCCGTCGCAGGGTCTCGGTCGATTCCCTGTCGTTGGCCGGGTCGTCCATCGCCCCATCTTGTTGCGGAAACGCCGGCAAGGCTAGGTTCTGGATTGTCATGCGACCGGAAGCCCTGTTCCCGCTGTTCGCCGGCCTGGCCGATCTGCCCGGGCTGGGGCCCCGGCTGGCCGGCCTGGTGGCCAAGGCGATCGGCGGACCGCACGTCAGCGACGCGCTGTGGCACATGCCGTACGCGCTGATCGACCGTCGCCGGGCCAGCACGGTGGCCGAGGCAGCCGTGGGCGAGGTCGCGACGCTGACCGTCGTGGTCGATCGGCACGAACCTCCGCCCACGGCGCGCGCCCGCCTGCCCTACCGCGTCCACTGCCGCGACGCCACGGGGTTCGTGACCTTGGTGTTCTTCCATGGCAAGCCGAAGTACATGGAGTCGCTGCTGCCGGTTGGCGCCACCCGGGTGGTCAGCGGGCGGCTGGACGTGTACGGCACCGAGCGCCAGATCGTCCACCCCGACCATATCGTCGAGGAAAAGGCGCGCGCCGCGATCCAGGTGCTCGAGCCGGTCTATCCCCTGACCGAGGGCCTGACGCCCAAGGTGCTGCGCAAGGCAGTGCTGGGCGCGCTCGTGCGCGCGCCCGAGCTGCCCGAATGGCTCGACCCGACGCTGGTCGCGCGACACGGCTGGCCGGCGTGGCGCGCCGCGCTCGAACGCTGCCATCGGCCGGCCGAGTCCGGCGACATCGCGCCCGAAGGGCCGGCGCGTTCGCGCCTGGCCTACGACGAGCTGCTGGCCAGCCAGCTCGCGCTCGGCCTGATGCGGGCCAGGCGCCAAACCTTGCCGGGCCGAGCGGTCACGGGCGACGGCCGGCTCGTGGCCCTGGCGCGGGGCGCCCTGCCCTTCGCCCTGACCGAGGACCAGGAACGGGCGATCGCCGAGATCGCGGCCGACATGGCCAAGCCCGCCCGCATGCATCGGCTGCTGCAAGGCGACGTCGGCAGCGGCAAGACCGTGGTCGCCGCGCTCGCCATGCTGAGCGCGGTCGAGGCCGGGTTCCAGGCGGCGCTCATGGCGCCGACCGAGGTGCTGGCGCGCCAGCATCACGCGACGCTCGCGCCGATCGCGGCCGCGGCGGGGGTCGACGTGCTGGTCCTGACCGGGCGCGACAAGGGCAAGGCCCGACGCACCGCGCTCGCCGCCCTGGCCGAGGGCCGCGCCGCGCTGGCGATCGGCACCCACGCGTTGTTCCAGGAGGAGGTCGAGTTCCACGCGCTCGCGCTCGCGGTGGTCGACGAGCAGCACCGCTTCGGCGTTCACGAGCGGCTGCTGCTGGCCGAGAAGGGCAAGGGCTGCCACGTCCTGGTGCTGACCGCGACGCCGATCCCGCGCAGCCTCCAGCTCGCGGCGTTCGGCGATCTCGACGTCTCGTCGCTGCGCCACAAACCGCCCGGGCGCAAGCCGATCGCGACCCGCACCGTTCCGCTCGACCGGCTCGACGACGTCATCGCGGGTGTCGGCCGGGCGCTGCGCGACCGGCGCAAGGTCTATTGGGTCTGCCCGCTGGTGGCGGAATCCGAGAGCCTCGACGTACAAGCGGCGGAGGAGCGCCATCGCCTGCTCGCGGCCCGCTTCGGCGCCCGGGTCGGCCTGGTCCACGGCCGCCTGCCGGCGCCCCAGCGGGACGCGGCGCTGGAGGCGTTCGCCACGGGCGCCGTCGATCTGCTGGTCGCGACCACGGTGATCGAGGTCGGCGTCGACGTGCCGGCCGCGACGGTGATGATCGTCGAGCACGCCGAACGCTTCGGCCTGGCCCAGCTCCACCAGTTGCGCGGCCGGGTCGGGCGCGGCGCCGGCGCGTCGAGCTGCGTCCTGGTCTACGCCAAGCCCCTCGGCGAGACCGCGCGTTCCCGGCTCAACGTTTTGCGCACCATCGACGACGGGTTCGTCATCGCCGAGGAAGACCTGCGGCTGCGCGGCGCCGGCGAGCTCTTGGGCACCCGGCAGAGCGGCTTCCCCGAGTTCCGCCTGGCCGACCTGGCTTTTCACGCCGACCTGCTGGCGATCGCGGCGGCGGACGCGCGCTACGTGCTTGCCCGCGATCCCGAGCTCGCCGGGCCGCGCGGCGACGCGCTCCGCCACCTGCTCTACCTGTTCGAACGCGACCAGGCGGTGCGGCTCCTGCGCGCCGGTTAGCAGGTTGTTGAAAAACCCCCGGAGCGTCATTGCGAGGAGGGCGAAGCCCGACGCGGCAATCCAGAATTCCGCCGATCTCTGCGGTTGCCCCTGGATCGCCACGGCCACTTCGTGGCCTCGCGATGACGATGCCGAGGGTTTTTCAACAGCCGGTTAGAGCACTTCCTGGCCGAGCCAGCGGTAGGCTCCGGCGCTGACGATGCGAACCTCGTTGCCGCTGGGCGCGCGCACGAAGGCCTCGCACGCGGCGTAGTCGGCGAACGACCAGACCGCCAGATGGGCCGGATCGGGGCCGAGCAGGCCGACGCGGCGCAGCACATAGGCGAGCCGCCCGCCGGCCGCCGGCCGGGCGCGGAACCATGCCGCGATCGCCGCGTCCTCGGCCGCGCTGTCGAAGCGCTCGATCAGGTGGAGCCCCGCGGGTTCCGTGCCATCTTCGACCAGCGCATCGTAGAGCCCGGCGTCCGTGATCTCGATCGCCCGGTGCATGGCGTGGCTGCGACGGTTGCCGGCGCGGTAGTCGTCCGAAGCGAAGTACGCTTCCCAGGCGTCCAGCCGGGCGATGCCGGGAATGCGCCACAGCGCCAGGTAGTCTGGGTGCGGACCGAGCCGCAGCGTACGGCCGAGCTGCAGCACCATGCGATCGACTTGGCCGTCGACCCACGACGCGGCCTGGTCGGCGAGGGCGCGGAAGATCTCGATCGGCATCGAGCGGTCGCGCGCAATGAACTCGACGTAGTACACGGCTACCAGAGCGAGCCGGCGGCTATGGTGACGTCCTGGCCGGTGATGCCGAATGCCTCGTCGCGGCACAGGTACGCGGCGAGAGCGCCGACCTCGCTGGCCGGGATCCAACGCTGCTGCGGGATTTGCCTGCGGATGTGCTCGCGGTACTCGTCGTCGCTCATGGTCAGGCCGTCGATCGCCTTCTGCTGGCGCTGGGCGATGCGGCTCTGGGGCGTATCGACGAAGCCGGGGTTGATCGCGTTGCACGATACGCCGTGCGGCGCGCCCTCCAGGGCGACGCACCGGGTCAGGCCGAGCAACCCGGATTTCGCGGAGCAATAGGCGGCGTGCGCCGGCGCCCCGACGTTGGCGGCGGTCGACGCGAAGTTGACGATGCGCCCCCACTTGCGCTCGATCATGCCCGGCAGGCAGCGCTTGATCGTCCGGTACGGCCCGTTCAGGCAGACGTCGATGATGGCGTGCCAGATGGCGTCGGGGTGGTTCGACATGAAGGCGCGCGCCGAATGCCCAGCGGCGTTGACCAGGATGTCGATCTGGCCCAACGCACGGACAACGGCGTCGTAGGTCGCTTGGACCGAGTCGTCCTTGGCGACGTTGAAGCCGAACGCGAACGCGCGGACGCCCTCGGCGGCGATCGCCGCCCGGGTGGCCTCGAGCTCGGCGTCGGTCAGGGTGTAGGCGTTCTGCTCGGGCCGGAGCGTCCCCTTCTCGCTCACGGGCAGCGAGGCGATCGCCACGTCGGCGCCGAGACGGGCCAGCGCCAGCGCCACCTCGCGCCCCATGCCCGTGGCGCCCCCGGTCACCCAGGCCTTGCGTCCCGCCAGTGCCTTGTCCGCCATGTTGGTCCCTTCCCTAGAGTGTTCCCGGGTACGCGCCGCCGTCGATCAACAGGTTCTGCCCGGCGATGAACCCGGCGTGCGCGCCGCACAGGAAGGCGCACGCGGCGCCCAACTCGTCCGGGTCGCCGAACCGGCCGGCGGTCTGCTGCGCGCGCAGCGCCGCGTGCCGGTGCTCGAACGATTCGCCCTGGCGCGCGGCCGTGGACCGGATGCCTTCGCGCAGCCGGTCGGTCTCAAACGATCCCGGCAGCAGGTTGTTGATCGTGACGCCGTGCGCCACGACCTGACGGGAAAGCCCGGCGACGAACCCGGTCAGCGCCATGCGCGCGCCGTTCGACAAGGCAAGCTCGGCGATCGGCGACTTCACCGTGATAGAGGTGATGTTGACGATGCGGCCCCAGCGGCGCGCGATCATGCCGTCGATCGTCGCCTTGATCAGCTCGATCGGCGTCAGCATGTTGGCGTCGAGCGCCGCGAGCCACTCGGCGCGACCAAACGCGCGGCCATCGCCGCGCGGTGGCCCGCCGGCGTTGGTCACCAGGATGTCGGGCTCGGGACATGCCGCCAAAAGCCGCGCCCGGCACTCCGCCGTCGTAATGTCGCCGGCCACGGTCATCACCGCCACGCCGGTCGCCGCCCGGATCGCCGCGGCCGTCGCCTCCAATGTCTCGGCGCCGCGCGCGTTCAGCGTCAGCGCCACGCCTTCGCGCGCCAGGGCCAAGGCGCACGCCCGGCCGAGCCCCTTGCTCGAGGCGCAGACGATGGCCTTGCGGCCGGCGATGCCGAGGTCCATGACGTGTCGCGGCTAGGCGATCTCGGCGAGCGCGGCGTCGGCGGCGGCGAGCGTCGCGTCGATCGCCGCGTCGTCATGGGCCGCCGAGATGAACCAGATACCGCGCGCCGTGGTGCGCACGCCGTGCCGTGCGAGCGCCGCCACGAACGCCCCGAGCCGGGCTGCATCGGCGCGCGCGACGGAACGGAAGTCCGTGACCTCGCTCTGGTCGGTCACCAAGGCGCAAAACACCGGGCCGATGCCCTGCACCAGCAGCGGCACGCGGTGCCGCCGGGCCGCCGCGCTGAGCCCCGCCATCAACCGTTCGCCCAGCGCCCGCATGTGCCCGTAGACCGCCCCGCCATCGGCGGCGAGCGCGTCGAGAGTGGCCGCCGCCGCGACGACCGCGGGCAGGCAGGCGTTGTAGGTGCCCGAATGCACCACGTGGCCCTCGGGCGCCAGCAGGTCCATCGCGTCGGCGCGCCCCGCGATGAACGCGAGCGGGAATCCCGCGGCCACCGCCTTGGCGAATGCCGCGAGGTCCGGCGTCACGCCGAGCATGCCTTGGGCGCCCGCGAGCCCGAACCGGAAACCGGTGATGACCTCGTCGAAGATCAGGAGCGCGCCGGCGCGCCGGGTCGCTTCGCGCGCCCGTTCCAGGTATCCGGAGCGCGGCGGGATGACCCCGCAATTGCACAGGACCGGCTCCATGATGACGCCGGCGATGTCGTCGCCGTGTCGTTGGAGCGTCGTCGCCAGCGCGTCGGCGTCGTTCCACGGCAGGACGATCACGTCGTCGAGCACGGCGGGCGGAATGCCTCGGCTCATCGGCACCGGGACCGGCGCCTCGGCCGGCCCCGCTTCGTTGAGCGGCGGGCGCACGCTGATGAGGATGTTGTCGAGCCAACCGTGGTAGTGGCCCTCGAACTTGACGATCTTGCGCCTGCCGGTGAACGCCCGCGCCAGCCTGAGCGTGGCGTGCACCGCCTCGGAGCCCGAGATCGCCAGCCGCACCCGTTCCGCGCACGGGACCAGACCGGCGAGCCGCCGGCACAGCGCCACCTCGTCCGGGTGCTGGGCGGCGAAGGTCTGGCCGCGCGCCAGGCTTGCGGTCACCGCCGCGAGCACGCCGGCCGGCGCGTGGCCAAGGATCGCCGCGCCGTTGCCGATGACGTAGTCGATCAGCACGTTGCCGTCGACGTCGACGACGCGCGCCCCCTCGCCGCGCTCGATGTAGAGCGGCCCGCCGGGCGCATCGGCCAGACGCGCGTTGCTGTTGACGCCACCGGGCATGACGGTGCGCGCTTCGGCGAGCAACGCCTTCGACGCCTGAAACGTCGCCATGCCCCCTCCCCTTGGTCGCCCGATCGAGTGTATACGGGGTGCGGCGTGCCGTCACCGGCGCGGCAGTGGGGTAACAAAATGGATCTCGGCATCGCCGGTCGGCGGGCGATCGTGTGCGCCTCGAGCAAGGGGCTCGGCCGCGCCTGCGCCGAGGCCCTGGTCCGCGAGGGGGTCGAGGTCACGCTCAACGGGCGCGACCGGGCGACGCTCAACGCCGCGGCGCAGGCGATCCGCGCCGCCACCGGCGTCGCCGTCCATGCGGTCGCGGGCGACATCACCGCCGAGGCGACCCGCGCGGCGCTCATCGCCCGATGCCCGGAACCGGACATCCTGATCAACAACGCGGGCGGGCCGCCGCCAGGCGATTTCCGCCGCTGGTCGATCGACGACTGGCATCGCGCGCTCGACGCCAACATGCTGGCGCCGATCGCCATGATCGGTCTGGTGCTCGACGGCATGGTCGCCAGGCGCTGGGGTCGCATCGTCAACATCACGTCCGGCGCCGTTAAGGCCCCGATCGCGACCCTGGGGCTATCCAACGGCGCCCGCGCCGGGCTGACCGGCTTCGTCGCGGGCCTGGCGCGCCAGGTCGCGGCCAAGGGCGTCACGATCAACAATCTGCTGCCCGGCCCGTTCGAGACCGACCGCCTGCGCGCCAACATCGCGGCGCGCGCCAAGGAGGGCGAGAGCTACGACGCCGCCGCCGGGCGCGAACGCGCCGCGATCCCGGCCGGCCGGTTCGGCGCCCCCGACGAGTTCGGTGCCGCGTGCGCCTTCCTGTGCGGCAGCCACGCCGGGTTCATCACCGGCCAGAACCTGCTGCTCGACGGCGGCAAGTTCCCGGGTACGCTGTGATCGCGCCCGGCCTCAGCCCGGCAGGCCGGCGCGCCGCAGCGCCTCGAGGAAATGGTGCCTGTCGTCGGGGGACTGGAACGGCTCGGCCTGGGCCATGCGGTCGACCGCGAAGGTCGGCATGATGCGGATGACCTCGGCCAGCTTCTGCCGGGCGCTGTCGATCCGTCCGAGCATCGCGAGCGTGGCCGCGTGAAAGGCGCGCTCCCAGTAGTAGGGCGACGGCATGTGGTTGAAGGCTTCAAGCGCTTCGTCGTAGCGCCGGCCCACGAACAACGCCATGGCGCGCAGGCCCAGATAGCGGCCGGCGTGGCACGGGTTCAGGCGGGCCGCCTGAGTGAACATGTCCAGCGCTTCGCTCGACTTGCCGAGATAGCAATTGAGCAGACCCATGCGCGACAGCGCCACGGGGTCGTTGCCGTCCAGGCCGACGGCCTTGGAAAGGTGGAACTGCGCCTGGAGGAAGCGCTTGCGATAGAGTTGGAGATAGCCGAGCGCGTGGTGCGCGATCGCCAGGTCGTCATCGATTCCGAGCGCGGCCCGCGCGCACGTGGCGCAGGCCTCGGCCTCGTCCTCCTCGCGCCCCTTGCGATAGGCCAGGAGGTGAATCATGGCCAGAAAGCCCAGGGCCTCGGCGCACGCCGGGTCTAAGCCGAGCGCCTGGTCGAACTGCTCGCGGGCGGCGCGGTCATCGGCCGGCGTCATACGCCCGAACAGCTCGCGACCCTTCAGCAGGGCCTCGTAAGCCTCCGGCGTCGCCGCACGGGCGCGCGAGGCGCGGGCGAGCCATTCCGCGTCGGGTGGGCCGACCAGCCTTTCGGCGATCTCGCCCGCGAGCTTGCTCAGGCCCTTGAAGATTTCAGGGAACCCGCACGACCGGCTGCCCGACCAGATCTTCTCTCCGGTCATGGCATCGATCAGGGTCGCTTCGATCGTGACTTCGTCGCCGGGCTGGACCGTGCCGCCGAGCAGGTAGCGCACACCGAGCCGAGCCGCGGCATTGTGCGGATTCGCCGTGCCGTCGCGAAACATGAAGGACGAATTGCGCGTCACGACGATGAGCCCGTTCACCCGCGCGAGGTCGCCGATCAGCTCCTCGCTGATGCCCTCGCTGACGTAGGCGAGGTCCGGGTCCGGTTGCGCGGTGACGAACGGCAGCACGGCGAGCGATGGCATGTCCTGCCCATCGCGGGCGAACTTCGTCCCGGGCAAATCGGCTGGCCCCGTACCGAGTTCGATGCGAAACACCTGTACCGGCGTGTCGATGTTCTTGAGGCGCTGGTTGCCCAGGTCGGTCACGTCCAGGGCGAGCTTGCTGCGAGTCTGGTGGTAGACATCGCGCGGAATGCAGATGCCGCCGGGTTCGGCGAGCTGTTCGAGGCGAGCGGCGATGTCGACGCCGGCGCCTGAAATCGCTTCGTCGTCGTCGCCGACGACATCGCCGACGTTGACCCCGATGCGGAACTGCAAGCGACGATCCGCCGGCATCCTGGCGTTGTGCGCCGCCAGCGCGTGCTGCACCTCGACCGCGCCGCCCACCGCGTCGGTCGCGCTGAGGAATTCCGCGAGCAGGCTTTCGCCCGACGAGCTCACCAACCTGCCGCCGTGCCGTTCGATGCGCGCCTGGAAGATGGATCGGGCCGCATCCAGGGTGGCGAGCGCCACCTCTTCGTCGACCTCCATCAGGCTGCCGAAGCCTGCGGCGTCGGCGAACAAGACGGCCGCTACCCTGCGCTTGGTCCCCCCCTGCCCCATGACAGCCCCGTTGTTGCGCGGCGCAGTCTAGCCGAACGCCTGCCTTGCGGCAGTAGTACTCGGCGCCGAGGCCGGCAAGGGGGCCTGCCCCCGGGCCGATGGCGCCCGGGTGCGGTTCCGGCGACGCTTTGGTCTAGGCGCCGGCCTTCACGTCCTCGAACAGCCGGATGTAGCTCTCCTCGACCACGGGGTCGAACGCCCGGAAGAAAATGCCGTGCTACGCGATGGCGGGCGGTGAGGCAAAGGCCCGCGAACTTGCAACAGGGGGTCGGTTCGGCCAGCTTCCCGCGCCACGGGTTGCGCCGTGAATCGAGGGAGAGCGGGATGATCGACTGGGCAGTCTGCCGAACTGGCGGTTGACACGGCTGGTCCGCATTGAATATCAAATGCGAGTGCGTCGCACCCGCAAAAAGGAACCGTACCCAATGACCTTCTCGCGCTTCGCCCTCGCCTTGCTCGGCATCCTGGCCGTCGCCGCGGAAACCGCCGCCGACGAGGTCAACATCTACTCGGCGCGCCACTACCAGACCGACGAGGCCCTCTACGCCCGTTTCACCGAGATCACAGGAATCTCCGTTAACCGCATAGAAGACAAGGAAGACCCGCTACTCGAGCGGATCATCAACGAAGGGGTCAACAGCCCGGCCGACGTGCTCGTCACCGTCGATGTCGGCCGGCTGTGGCGTGCCGACCAGGCCGGTGTTCTCGCCGTGGTGGATTCGCCCTTCCTGGCGGAGCGCATCCCGATCCATCTGCGCCACGCCGAGGGGCATTGGTTCGGCTTCGCCGCGCGCGCGAGGGTCATCGTCTACGCCAGGGATCGGGTCGATCCGGCCGCCATCGCGACGTACCAGGACCTCGCGGACCCACGCTGGCGCGGCAAGGTGTGCGTGCGCTCTGGCTCCAGCGTCTACAACCTGTCGCTGCTCGGCTCGCTCATCGCGCACGACGGTGAGGCGGCGGCCGAGTCCTGGGCGGCCGGAGTCGTGGCCAACATGGCGCGCCCGCCCGAAGGCGGCGACACCGATCAGATCAAGGCGGTCGCGGCGGGGCAATGCGACCTCGCCGTGGCCAACACCTACTACCTCGCGCGCCTGGTCGCGTCCGACGACCCGGACGACAACGCCATCGCCGCCAAGGTCGGAGTCGTCTTTCCCAACCAGGCGACGACCGGCACCCACGTCAACGTCTCCGGCGCCGGGGTCCTGGCCCACGCGCCGCACCGCGACGCCGCGATCAAGTTCCTGGAATACCTCGCCTCCGACGAGGCGCAGCGCTATTTCGCCGATGGCAACAACGAGTACCCCGTGGTCGCTGGCCTGCCCGGCAATCCGGTGCTGCTCGGGCTCGGCGAGTTCCGCGCCGATACCCTGCCGGTCGCCGAGATCGGCGCGAATCAGCCGCTCGCCCAGAAGATCTTCGACCGGGCCGGCTGGCAATAGCGCGACCGGTTATCCCCTGCCCGAGCCGGGGCGCGACCGGGCGATCGCCCGCGTCAGCACGATCACCGGCCCGAGTCCGACCGCGACGATGGCGAGCGCCGGCGTGGCCGCCTCGGCCAGTCTTTCGTCGGCCGCCAGGTTGTGCGCCTGCACGGCCAGCGTGTCGAAGTTGAACGGCCGCATGATCAGCGTCGCGGGCAGTTCCTTCAGCGCGTCGACGAAAACGAGCAACGCGGCGGTCAGCAGGCTGCCCTTGAGGATCGGCAGGTGGACCCGCCCAAGCACCGCCAGCGGCCCGGCGCCGAGGGTGCGCCCCGCCCCGTCCATCGATTCGCTGACCCGGGCGAACCCGGCCTCGACCGCATTGAGCGCCCCGGCCAGGAAGCGCACGACATAGGCGAACACTAGGGCCGCGATGCCGCCAGTTACCAGCAGCCCGGTCGCGACGCCAAGGTTCTCCCGCGCCCAGGCATCGAGGGCATTGTCGAACGCGGCGAGCGGCACCAGGACGCCGACCGCGATGACCGATCCGGGCACCGCGTAGCCGAGCGCCGCCAGCCGGTTCGCCAGGGCGTTGACCGGGCCCGGGCGCAGACGCGCCGCGTAGGCGAGCACGATCGCCACCGCCACCGCCACCAGCGCCGCGCTGCCGGCGAGCGCGAGGCTGTTGGCCGCCAGGCGCACGAACCGGGCGCCGATCTGGGTGTCGTGACCGAGCGCCAGGCGCAGCAGGATGGCCGCCGGCACGACGAAGCCGAGCAGCGGCGGCACGGCGCAAGCCGCCACGGCCAGGGCGGACCGAACGCCGGCCAGGGGCAAGCGCCGGATCGGCCGATAGAGCCGCGCGCCGTGATCGAAGCGGCGCGGGCCGCGCCCGGCCCGCTCGAGCGCCAGCACGACCAGCACGGCGAGCATCATCAGCGCCGCGAGTTGCGCCGACGCCGGCCGGTCGCCGAGCGAGAACCAGACCTTGTAGATGCCGGTCGTGAAGGTCTGGACGCCGAAGTACGACACGGTGCCGAAGTCGGCCAACGCCTCCATCAGCGCCAAGGCGGCGCCGGCCACTACCGCCGGGCGGGCCAACGGCAGGCCGAGGCGCAGGAAGCAGCGCCACGGCCCCAGCCCAAGCGTGCGCCCCACGTCGAGCGCGCACACCGACTGCTGCACGAACGAGGTGCGCGCGAGCAGGTAGACGTAGGGGTAGAGCACCAGCACGAGCATGACGATCGCGCCGCCCAGCGAGCGAACGTTCGGGAATACGTAGTCCGCCGCGCCCCACCCGGTCGCGGCGCGCAGCGCGCCCTGCACCGGCCCCGCGTACTGCAGGACGTCGGTGTAGGTGTAGGCGATGACGTACGCCGGCACCGCGAAGGGCAGGATCAGCGCCCATTCGAGCATGGCGCGCCCGGGAAATTCGCACATCGTCACCAGCCAGGCCGTACCCGCGCCGATAACGGCGACGCCGATGCCAACGCCGACGACCAGCCACAGCGTGTTGGTCACGATCTCGGTCAGGATGGTATCCGCGAGGTGCGTCCAGGTCGGTCCCCACGGCGCGAACAGATGCCCGATCACGACCAGGACGGGAATGGCGAGCACGGCCGCCAGCCCGAGCGCCGCCATCGGCCAGGCGCCGTAACCCGTCCGCCTGGGCATGAGCATCGCGGTCACGGCGCCACCTCGGCGAAGCCGACTTGTCCGGCGAGCACCGCTTCGTCCGCCAGCGTCGCCAGCGCCGCCGCCGACGCCACGGCATAGCGGGCGAGCGCCCGGGCTTCCCGGTCCGGTTCGCGATAAACGTTGCGCGCGATGGCCGCCGCCAGGGCGTCGGGGCCGGCGGCGCACGCCTGCTCGTAGGCGGCGACGCGGCCCATGAACGCCTGGGACATAGCCTTGATCCGGCGGCCGACCCCGAGATCGCCGACGCCGAGCTCGCGCAGGTTCTGGTCCATGTCGGCGAACATGACGTCGAACACGGCCTGGCCGAGCGCCGTGCCTTCCTGTCCGGCGGCCCCGAGCCGTCGCAGCACGAGAAAAGCATGGAGTACGATCATGTCGAAACGCCCGTCGAGGGTGTCCGGCACGCCGAGCGTGTCATAGAATGCGGGCCGGCGCGCCTGCTCGACCAGCGCCACGTACATCCGTTGCGCCGTGTCCCGGCGGGCGCGACGCCCGCGCCAGCGTTCGAGGATTCCGACCACCGCCATGCCACTTCCGTTGACCGCCATGGCCCGCTCGGGCCAGACTCGGCTACCAAGATGCGCCACCATACCTTAGCCTGTGCCCTGGTCGCCGCGACCGTCCTCGGAGCCTGTACGCCGCAGGCCCGCACCCGCGGCCATGTCGCCGACGAGGCGGCGGTCGCTTCGCTCGAGGTCGGCACTTCGAACCAGGACGACGTGCTGGTCGCGCTGGGCAGCCCGTCGTCGACCAACGCGTTCGGCCCGCCCACTTGGTACTACATCACCGCCCATACCGAGCGGACGGCCTTCTTCGCGGACGAACTGATCGACCAGCAGGTCGTCGCCATCGACTTCGACGACGCCGGCGTCGTCATGGCGATCGACCGTTACGACACGGAGGATCGCTGGAATCTGGCGCTGGTCGAGCGCGAAACGCCGACCTACGGCCGCGAGCTTGGCATCCTCCAGCAGCTCATCGGCAACATCGGCCGCTTCACCAAGGAAGGCGGCGAGCTGCCGCGCTGACGTACGGGTTGGCAGGGTTCTGAATAACCCCCCATAGCGTCATTGCGAGGAGGCCGAAGGCCGACGCGGCAATACGGCGTTGACGGCTTATTCGAAACCGAGCGAGGTCAAGCCAGCGCGGACAGCAGCAGCAGCGCCACGATGTTGATGATCTTGATCATCGGGTTCACGGCCGGTCCGGCGGTGTCCTTGTAGGGGTCGCCGACCGTGTCGCCGGTCACCGCGGCCTTGTGGGCGTCCGAGCCCTTGCCGCCGTGGTGGCCGTCCTCGATGTACTTCTTGGCGTTGTCCCACGCGCCGCCGCCCGAGGTCATCGAAATGGCGACGAACAGGCCGGTGACGATGGTGCCGAGCAGCGCCGCGCCGAGCGCCGTAAACGCCGCGGCCTGCCCGCCGATCGCCCAGATGACCAGGTAGAGCGCGATCGGCGCGAGCACCGGCAGCAGCGACGGCACGATCATCTCCTTGATCGCGGCGCGGGTCAGCAGGTCGACCGCCTTGCCGTACTCGGGCTTGGCCGTGCCCTCCATGATGCCGGGGATCTCGCGGAACTGGCGGCGGACCTCGAGAACGACCGCGCCGCCCGCCCGCCCCACCGCCTTCAAGCCCAGCGCGCCGAACAGGTACGGCAGCAGGCCGCCGAAGAACAGCCCGACCACGACGTAAGGGTCCGACAGGGTGAACGTGACGTTGAGCTCGGCGAAGTCGTGCTTGAGGCCCTCGGTGTACGCGGCGAACAGGACCAGCGCCGCCAGGCCGGCCGAGCCGATGGCGTAGCCCTTGGTCACCGCCTTGGTCGTGTTGCCCACGGCGTCGAGCGCGTCGGTCGTCTTGCGCACGTCGGCCGGCAGGTCCGCCATCTCGGCGATGCCGCCGGCGTTGTCGGTTACCGGCCCGTAGGCGTCGAGCGCGACGATTATGCCGGCCAGCGACAGCATCGTCGTCGCCGCGATCGCGATGCCGAAAAGCCCCGCCGTCAAGTGCGCCGCGACGATGCCCGCGGCGATCACGACGACCGGCAGCGCCGTCGCCTCCATCGACACGGCGAGGCCCTGGATGATGTTGGTCGCATGGCCCGTGTTCGACGCCTGGGCGATGCTGCGCACCGGCCGGTACGCGGTCGAGGTGTAGTATTCGGTGACCCAGACCAAGAGCCCCGTGACCGCGAGCCCGTAGAACGCGCAATAGGTCAGGTGCCGGCCCTCGAACACGGCCGACCCCGCCACCATCGGCGTGGTGAAGCCGAACATCCAGCCGGTGACGATCGTGATGAGCACCGCCGAGAGCACGGCCGCCACGACCAGGCCCTTGTAGAGCGCGGCCATGATCCGCCCGCTAGCGCCGAGCCGGACGAAGTACGTCCCGATCACCGAACCCAGGATGCAGACCGCGCCGATGACCAGCGGGTAGAGCATCATGTCGGCGCGCAGCTCGCCGGTGAAGAAGATGCCCGCCAGCAGCATCGTCGCCACCGTCGTCACCACATAGGTCTCGAACAGGTCCGCCGCCATGCCGGCGCAGTCGCCCACGTTGTCGCCGACGTTGTCGGCGATGACCGCCGGGTTGCGCGGGTCGTCCTCGGGGATGCCCGCTTCGATCTTGCCGACCAGGTCGGCGCCGATGTCGGCGCCCTTGGTGAAGATGCCGCCGCCGAGCCGGGCGAAGATCGAGATCAGCGAGGCGCCGAAGCCCAGCCCGACGAGCGCATCGAGGATGTCGCGGAGTCCCGCCTCGGTCGCCACGCCCTTCCATCCGAGCAGGACGCCGTAGTAGCCGGCGACGCCCAGGAGCCCCAGCCCGACGACCAGGAGCCCGGTGACCGCGCCGGCGCGGAACGCCAGGCCGAGCGCCTTGTGCAGGCCGCTGCGCGCCGCTTCGGCCGTGCGCACGTTGGCGCGCACCGAGACGTTCATGCCGATGTAGCCGGTCGCGCCGGAAAGGATCGCCCCCAGGAAATAGCCGATGCCGACATGAGGGCCCAGGAGCGCGCCAAGCACCACGCCGACCACGACCCCGACCATGGCAACCGTCGTGTATTGCCGGTTCAGGTACGCCTTGGCGCCCTCCTGCACCGCCGCGGCGATCTCCTGCATGCGCGCCGTGCCGGCGGGCGCGGCCAGCACCGATCGCGCGGCAAAGGCCCCGTAGACCAAGGCCACCAGGCCGCAGACGATCGTGAACCAATGGGCGCCCGACATGACGAAATCCTTTTATGGATGGGAGCTTGCCGGCCGAATCGCACCTTACCCCGAAGGTCGCGGCCGGACGTGACGGCGGAACATGCCAAAGATGTCTCGCCAACGCAACACGGCGGCCGTCGCGGCGCGCTTGCGACTGTCCGAACCCCGTCGCTAGCGTGATCGCATGACGAACATCCCCACCCCGCCCCTGGCGCGGCGTTGCCTCGCGCTTAGCGCCAGATTCGAAACCGGGCGCGCCGCGCCCGAATGCTTCGCGGCGTTGTCCGGGGACTTCGACGGCCAAGGCCTCGGCCTCGGCGCGCTGCAATGGAACATCGGGCGCGGCACGCTCCAGCCTCTGCTCGCGCGCATGGCGCGCGATCACCCAGCCGTATTCGACGCCGCGTTCGCCGACGGCGCGGCTCCGGTGCGCCGGATGCTGACCGGGTCGCGCGCGGAGCAACTGGCCTGGGCAAGATCGATTCAGTCGCCGCGCCACGTCATCGCCGAACCGTGGGCGGGCTGGCTGAAGGCGCTGGGGCGGACCGCCGAGTTTCAGGACATCCAGGTCGAAGCCGTGGCCGACCTGTTCAACGGCGCGGTGGCGCTCGCCCGCCACTATGGCCTGCGCAGCGAACGGGCGGTGGCTCTGATGTTCGACATAAAGGTGCAGAACGGCTCGATCCCGGCCAGGGTCGAGGCCGCGATCCGGGCCGAATTCGCGGCGCTCGGCGGCCCGCCGGACGCCCTCGACGCTGAGGTGTCGTTGCTGCGCGTCGTCGCCAATCGTCGCGCCGACGTTGCCGCGAAGCGTTGGCGCGACGACGTGCGGCGACGCAAGCTCGCCATCGCGGACGGCGCCGGAACCGTCCACGGGCATGTCGTCGACCTCGAGGCCGACTACGGCATCGGCCTGCGCCCGGCCGTGATCGGGTGACCGTGGTTCAGAAGTGGGTCCAGCCGGAGCTGGGCGGCGGCGGCACGGGCCGGTCCGCGGCGTCAACCAGGTCGATGCCGCGCCCCGCGCGCAACTCGCCGATCGGCGTCAGCCCGATCCCGAGCCGTTCGCCGAGAGCCGTGACCGCGGCGTCGGGTGCGGTGAACAGCAGTTCGTAATCGTCGCCGCCGGCCAATGCCGCCGCCGTCGCCCCGGCGCCCACCTCTTGCGCGGCTGTCGACAGCGGCAGGCGATCGACCCGGATCCGGGCGCCGAGGCCGGAGGCCGCACAGACGTGACCGAGATCGGCGAGCAGGCCGTCGGAGACGTCGATCGCCGCGTGGGCCAGGCCGACCAGGCCCTGGCCCAGATCGATGCGGGGCGTCGGCAGCCGATAGCGCCCGACCAGGTAGTCGCGCGCCGAAGTGGAAAGCCGTGGCAATTCGCCGCGCAGTACGCGCAGGCCCAGCGCCGCGTCGCCCAGGGTGCCGGACACCCAGACCGTGTCGCCATCGCGCGCGCTGCCGCGGCGCAGCGCCATTCCCGGCGCGACGGTGCCCAGCGCCGTCAGCGACAGCACGGTCGGGCCATCGTGCGCCGTGGTGTCGCCGCCGACCAGCGTGATGCCGAACGCCGCCTGATCGGTGGCAAGGCCCTCGGCGAACTTCGCCAGCCATGCGCGATCCACCGGACGGGCGAGCGTCAACCCCAGCAGGTAGGTCCACGGCCGGGCGCCCATGGCCGCGAGGTCGGAGAGGTTGACGCGCATGAGCTTGCGCGCGACCAGGTCCGCCGGGTCGTCGGCCAGGAAGTGCACCCCGGCCGCCATGAGGTCCTTGGTGACGACGATCTCCCGCCCGGCCGGCGGCGCCAGCACCGCCGCGTCGTCCCGGAGCCCGAGCGCCCCGGGTTCGGCACCGGCCAGCGGGGCGAACAGTCGGGCGATGGCCTCGAATTCGTCCACCTCAGGCGCCCGGGGTTCCTTCCTCGGCCACGAATTCGTCGGGGCGAAGGGTGTGGGCCAGCCGATCGAGCACGGCGTTGACGAGCCCCGCCTCGGCCTTGCCGTAGAAGGCGTGCGCGAGATCGATGTACTCGTTGAGCACGGCGCGCGCCGGCACCTTGGGCCGCGCCAGGAGCTCGAAGGCGCCGGCGCGCAGGATCGCGCGCAGCACGTGTTCCATCCGCTCGAGGTGCCACTTGGGCGACAGCGCCGCGCCGATCATGGCGTCCAGGGCGTCCGAGCGTTCGGCGACGCCCTGCACGATCTCGGTCAGAACGAAGGGATCGGCGTCGAGCCTGCGCCCCTCCTCCAGGTCCGCGCCGGCCCCGCCGCGCGTCGCCGCCGCCAGCGCCTCGGCGGGCGAGGCCGCGCCCATGTCGATCTGATAGAGCGCCTGCACCGCCGCGAGCCGCGCGGCCGTGGCCTGGGCGCGCCGCGCCCCGTGCTGGCTCGCGGGCTCGGCCACTAGACGTTCCCCGCGCCGAGACGGCCGCGCAATTGGATCATCGCCAGGCAGGCGCGCGCCGCCTCGCCGCCCTTGTCCTTGCCCTTCGGGTCGGCGCGGGTACGCGCCTGCTTGTCGTTTTCGCACGTCAGCACACCGAAGCCGATGGCCGCCTGGTGGCGCACGGCCAGATCGTTGAGCCCGCGCGCCGCCTCGGCGCACACCAGGTCGTAGTGGCTGGTCTCGCCGCGGATGACGCAGCCAAGCGCGACGAACCCGTCGTAGCGCCCGCCCTCGATCGCCATGGCGACCGCGGCCGGCAGCTCGAACGCGCCCGGCACGATGACGTGATCGAAGGTCGCGCCGGCGGCCTTGAGCGCCGCCGACGCGCCGGCGACGAGCCGGTCGCCGATGTCGTCGTAATAGCGCGCCTCGACGATCAGCACGCGCGCACCCTTGGTCATACCGGCTGCTCCCGGCCATTCCGTTGCGCAAGCCGCGCCACGTAGCGGGCCAACGGGTCGATCTCGATGTTGACCGGGTCGCCGACCCGGAGCTCGCCCAGGGTGGTGACGGCCAGGGTATGGGGGATCACGCCGACGCCGAAGCGATCGTCCCCGACCTCGGTCACGGTCAGCGAAACACCGTCCACGGCGACCGCGCCCTTCTCGGCGATGAACCGGGCAAGCTCCGCCGGCACCGTGAACGTCATTCGTATCGACTGCCCGTCGGGGCTGCGCGCCGCGAGCCGGCCGAGCCCGTCCACGTGGCCGCTCACCATGTGGCCGCCGAGCTCGTCGCCGAGGCGCAGCGAGCGTTCGAGGTTGACGCGCGAACCTTCCCGCCAGGCGCCGACCTTGGTGCGGTCGAGGGTCTCGTGCATGGCGTCGAAGGCGAGCCAGCCCGGCCCCTTGTCCACGACCGTCAGGCAGGCGCCCGAGCACGCGATCGACGCGCCGACGCCGATCGACGACGTATCGAACGACGTGCCGACGACGATGCGCGCGTCGACGCCACGGCGGTCGAGCGAGCGCACCTGACCCACTTCGGTGACGATGCCGGTGAACATGGCCGTTGTTCTAGGCCAGGGCGACCAACGTTTCCAGTAGGTCGCCCTCGAACCGGTCGATGCCGACGACGTGGAACCCGGGCGCATCGGCGATATCGTCCCGCTCCAGCGCGCCGATCGCCGGCCGCGCGTCGGCGCCGAGCAACCGGGGCGCGGCGAACCAGGCCAGGCGATCGACCAGCCCGGCCGCCACGAACGCGGTGGCCAGCGTCGTGCCGCCTTCGACCAGCAGCCGGGTGATGCCGCGCCGGCCAAGCGCCGCCACGGCCGCCGCGAGTTCCGGCCGACCATCCCGGCCCGCCGGAACCGCGATGATCTCCGCCCCGGCCTCGGCGAGTGCCTGGCCATCCGCGCCCTCGCGCGTGACGACCCACAACGGCGTCACCGCCGCCGTGCGTGCCAGCGTCGAGGTTCGCGGCAGGCGCAGCGCGCCGTCGAACACGACCCGCACCGGCGAGCGACCGGCGAGCCCAGGCAACCGGCAGGTCAGCGCGGGATCGTCGGCGAGCACGGTTCCGATGCCGACGGCCACGGCGTCGTAACTCGCGCGCAAGAGGTGCGCCTGCCTGCGCGCCGCCGCCCCGGTGATCCAGCGGCTGGCGCCGCCGCGCGTGGCGATGCGCCCGTCCAGCGTCGCGGCGATCTTGAGCGTCACCATGGGGCGCCCCGCCGTGCGCTGGAGCACGTAGCCCGCGTTGAGCTCGGTCGCGGCGTCGCGCTCGACCCCGGTGACCACCTCGATCCCGGCGGCGTCGAGGCGGGAAAGCCCCGCGCCATCGACCCGGCCGTCCGGGTCCGCCATGGCGACGACGGCGCGGGCGATGCCGGCGGCGATGAGCGCGTCGGCGCACGGCGGCGTCTGCCCGTGGTGAGCGCAGGGTTCGAGCGTGACGTAGGCGGTCGCGCCCCGCGCCGCCGCGCCGGCGCGCGAAAGCGCCTCGGTCTCGGCGTGGGGCCGGCCGCCGGGCTGTGTCCAGCCCCGGCCGACCACGCGCGTCCCGTGCGCCAGGATGCAGCCGACCGCCGGATTGGGCCAGACCCGCCCGAGCCCGCGCCGGCCGAGCCCTAGGGCTGCGCGCATGTGCGCGCGGTCGAGCGCGCTAGGCGCCCCGCTTCGCACCGAGTCCACCGACGAAGTCCTCGAAGTCCTTGGCCTCGCGGAAGTTGCGGTAGACCGAGGCGAAGCGCACGTAGGCGACCTGATCGAGCGAGGCGAGCGCATCCATCACCAACTCGCCGATCACCTGGCTCGGCACCTCGGGCTCGCCCAGGGTCTCGAGCTGTCGCTGGATGCTGTTGACGAGGCGCTCGATGCGCTCGGGCTCGACCGGGCGCTTGCGCACGGCGATCTCGATCGAGCGCTGGAGCTTGTCGCGGTCGAACGGAACCCGCATGCCGTTCTTCTTCACGACGACGAGCTCGCGCAACTGGACCCGTTCGAAGGTCGTGAAGCGCGCGCCGCAACCGACGCAATGGCGCCGGCGCCGGATCGACGCGCCGTCATCGGACGGCCGGGAATCCTTCACCTGGGTGTCGTCGTGGCCGCAGAACGGGCAATGCATGGTGTCTCTCGACCGGTCCGGTTCAGGAAAACTTGGCCACGCGCCGGACGTGGCGTCCGCCTTCGAACGGCGTCGCCAGGAACACCCTTAGGCAATCCTTGGCAACCTCCTCGCCAATCAGGCGCGCCCCCAGGCACAGCACGTTGGCATCGTTGTCCTTGCGCGTCAGCCGCGCCGACACGGCATCGTGGCAGGCCGCGGCGCGGACGGCGCGGAACCGGTTGGCCGCCATGCTCATGCCGATGCCGGTGCCGCAGATCAGCACCCCCCGCTCGGCCCGCCCAGATTCGATCGCCCGGGCGACCCGTTCGGCGTAATCCGGATAATCGACCGAGGCCGTGTCGTTAGTTCCGAGATCCTCGACGACGCAGTTCAGGCTCTCCAGTTCCGACTTGAGAACGGTCTTGAGGCCGAATCCCGCGTGATCGCAGGCTATCGCCACTCGCACCGTCACGCTCGCGATTCTCCGCTCTCGCCGCCCCGCCGTTACCTAGCATAGGAGTCCGGCGCGGGCCAGACGCGCGCGGCCGCGCCGGTACCCGATCTTGGAGTTTCGCGCCACGGGCGCGAAGCCCGTGATCGGGCGTTCCCTTGGGCAGGTCGCCGGCGCGAGCAAATGTGTTGACATTCCATTGTCAAAGTAGGTAACAAACACCTGTCGAATTCTGTTCTGTAGGGAGGAATGAAACGTGGCTGACGACAACGACAAGAAAGTCTCGCCCAGCGAATTGCTGCACATGGTCGCCGACGTGGTTTCCGCGTACGTCAGCAACAACCAGGTCTTGGCCAATCAGCTGCCCGAGGTCATCCGATCGGTCTATTCATCGATCGCCGAACAGCACGGTGGCCGGCGCGAGGACTCGCCCGAAGCGGGCAAGCCGGCGGTGCCGATTCGCAAGTCGATCACCCCGGAGTACCTCATCTGCCTGGAGGACGGCAAGAAACTGAAGATGCTCAAACGGCATCTTCGCACGTCCTTCAACCTGAGCCCGGAAGAATACCGGGTGAAATGGGGCCTGGGCGGCGATTATCCGATGGTCGCGCCGAACTACGCGAAGCAGCGTTCGGACTTCGCCAAGAAGATCGGGCTGGGGCGCAAGCGTCCGCGCGGCCGGAAGTAGCCGTTCCCCATCGGCGCCAACGGAAAGGGCCCGGCGGTGGTGACACCGCCGGGCCCTGCCGTCTTGGCCGCAAGTTACATCGAGGGCGTCTCGGCGTACTCGCCCTTCGACCACAGGAACCAAACGTACTGGGAGTTGGACACGTCACCCTTGCCGTCGTAGGCCAGATTGCCGAGGACCGTATCGTAGGCCTTGCCGCGGATCGCCGCCGACACCGCCGCCGCATCGACCGATCCGGCCGCCTCGACCGCCGCCGCCCAGACCTGGAACGCGGCGTACGTGTAGAGAGTGTAGCCTTCAGGGTCGTAGCCATCGGCCGCGAACTTCGCGACGATGTCCTTGGACGAGTCCAGTTTGCGCGGGTCGGGCGCGAAGGTCATGATCGTGCCCTCGGCCGCTTCGCCCGCGATCGCCCAGAACTCGTTGGTGACGAGCGCGTCCTCGCTGATGAACTGGGCTTCGAGACCCTGCTCACGCGCCTGCCGGATCAGGTACCCGGCCTCGGTGTGGTAGAGGCCCGCGTAGATCGCGTCGATGTTCGCCGCCTTCATCTTGCTGACCAGGGCGGTGAAGTCGACGTCGCCCTGGTTGATCGCCTCGTACATGGCCTCCTGGAGGCCGTTGGCGTTCATCGCCTTCTTGGTCTCATCGGCGATGCCTTTGCCGTAGGTCGACTTGTCGTGGATGATCGCGACTGCCTTGCCGGCGTACTTCTCGGCGATGAACTTGCCGGCGACCAGGCCTTGCGCGTCGTCGCGGCCGCAGGTGCGGAACACGTGGATCCAGCCCTGGGCCGCCGCTTCCTCGGTCAGCGCCGGGTTGGTCGAGGCCGGGGTGATCTGCAGCACGTTGGCCTCGGCGTAAACCGCCGACGCCGGAATCGACGAGCTGGAGCAGAAATGCCCCGCGACGAACACGACGCCCTTGGAAACGAAGTCGTTCGCGACCGCCGTGGCCTGCTTCGGATCGCAGGCGTCGTCGCCGATGCTCAGGACGAGCTGCTGACCCAGCACGCCGCCCGCGGCGTTGATGTCGGCGACGGCCATCTCGGCGCCGCGCCTCAGTTGCTCGCCGAACGACGCGTAGTCACCCGTCATCGGGCCGGCCGAGGCGACCAGAATGTCGGCCTTGGCCCCCGAACTTGCGAACAGGACCGCCGCCAGCGCGGCGGTCGCGGTAGCAAGAACTCTCCTCATGGACGCTTCTCCCATAAGCAGCGCTTTATCGACGATCGCCGTTGCAGGCCGATCTAAAGGGCAGGGCACGCCGCATACCCCCACCCGTCATGGCACGGAGTCTAGCCCACCCGGTTTTCGGCTACAATCGGGCAGTTACGCCTTGTCGCGCCAGTTCAGGAGCCCGGCGCGCTCGTACAGCCAGGGGTACTGGGCAACCATCCTGTTGGCTTGAGTGACCCTCCGGGCAAGCAGGGCGACGGCCACGATCACCCCGGTATCGATCACCAATCCGGACAGCGACAGGCCATCGCCGCCGAACAGGGCGAAAATCAGGAACCGATCGACGACCCCGAGCATCGCTCCGTAGAAGATGCATAGCCAGGCCGGCCGCCATGTCACGCCGACCGCCCGGCCCATCATCAGCGCGGCGCCCCCGAACAGAAAGAGGGTGACCCCGATGAACACGGCGAGCGAGGTTCCGAGCAGGCTTTCCATGGCCGATCCCCCCCGCCTTACGCCGCCGCGCCGTGCCCGCCCTCGAGGTACGCCTTGCGCACCTCCGGGTTGGCGAGCAGCTCGGCGCCGGTCCCGGACAAGGTCAGCAGGCCGTTAACCATGACGTAGCCGCGATGGGCCAGCCGCAGCGCGTGGTAGGCGTTCTGCTCGACCAGCAGCACGGTGACGCCGTGGTTCGCGTTGATTTCGCGGATGACCGCGAAGATCTGCTTGACGAGCATGGGCGCCAGGCCCAGCGACGGCTCGTCGAGCAGCAGGAGCCGCGGCCGCGCCATCAGGGCCCGCGCGATCGCCAGCATCTGCTGCTCGCCACCCGACAGGGTGCCGCCGCGCTGCCCTACCCGCTCGCGGAGGATCGGGAACAGCGCGAAGACCTGATCAAGGTCGTCGGCGAACCTGGTCGGGTCCGCCGTCGTCGCCCCCATCTGCAGGTTTTCGAGCACCGTCATGCGCGGAAAGATGCGGCGGCCCTCGGGCGCGTGCGCGAGGCCGCGGCGCATGATCTCGTAGGTCGGCTGCCTGGTGATGTCCGCGCCGTCGAGATGAACCTGGCCCGAACGGGCGGTGGGGCTGCCGCAAACGGTCATCAGCAGCGTGGTCTTCCCGGCCCCGTTGGATCCAATCAAGGTGACGATCTCGCCCTTGCCGACCTCCAGGCTCACGCCGCGCAGGGCCTCGATCTGGCCGTAGAAGGCGTGGACGTTCTGGATTCTCAGCATGGCGCGCCTAGGGATGCGCCGAGAGATCGGCGGCGACGATAGCGGGCAGATCTTCTCCCGCTTCCTCGCCCAGATAGGCGCGGATGACGTTGGGGTCCTGGCGCACGACATCCGGCGTGCCGGCGGCGATCCTGCGGCCGTAGTCGAGCACGACGATGTAGTCGGAGATGCCCATGACGACGCTCATGTCGTGCTCGATCAAGAGGATCCCGATCGCGTGGTCGGCCCGGATCGCCAGCAGCAGTTCGTTGAGCTCGGCGGATTCGCGGGCGTTGAGGCCCGCGGCCGGCTCGTCCAGGCAGAGCAGGACCGGATCGGTGCACATCGCGCGGGCGATCTCGAGCCGGCGCTGCGACCCGTAGGGCAGGCCGCCCGCCCCGAGGTCCGCCTGCGCCGTCAGCCCGAAGCGGTCGAGCCAGTAGCGCGCCAGCTCGACGGCCTTGCGTTCCGCCCTGGTATAGACCGGCAACCCGAACAGGCCGGCGACGCTGTATCCGGACGCCCGCATCAACCGGTTGTGCTGCGCCACGATCAGGTTCTCCAGCACCGACATCCCGGCGAACAGCCGGATGTTCTGGAACGTGCGCGCGACGCCCGCCCGCTGCGCGATGCGAAAGCCGTCCATGCGCTCCAGGTAGAAGCGGCCGCGCCTGCCGTCCAACGCCATGCGTCCGACGGTCGGCTTGTAGAACCCGGTCAAGCAGTTGAACACCGTCGTCTTGCCCGCGCCGTTCGGGCCGATGATCGCCGTGATCTGCTTGTCGTTCGCGGCGAACGAGACGTCATCGACGGCGACCAGGCCGCCGAACCGCATCGACAGATGCTCGACCGCTAGCAACGGCTTCCCGTTCGCCGCCATAGTCAACCGGAGCCCCCGGGACTCGAGCGCAGCCGCAGCGTCGGCTCGCGATGAGCGAGCAGGCCGCGCGGCCGCCACAGCATGATCGCCACCATCCCGGCCCCGAACGCCAGCATGCGGAACGCCGCGAGATCGCGGAAGAACTCGGGCAACCCGATCAGCAGGATCGCGGCCAACACCACGCCAAGCTGGCTGCCCATGCCGCCGAGCACGACGATGGCGAGAATCACCGCCGATTCGAGGAAGGTGAAGCTCTCGGGGCTGATGAAGCCCTGGCGCGTGGCGAAGAACGACCCGGCGAAGCCGGCGAACATGGCCCCAAGGGCGAAAGCGGTGAGCTTGGTGCTGGTCGGGTTGATGCCGAGCGCCCGGCACGCTGTTTCGTCCTCGCGCAGCGCTTCCCACGCCCGGCCGATCGGCAGCCTGCGGATGCGCAGGGTGAACATGTTGGTGGCCAGCGCGAGGCCGAGAATGAGGTAGTAGAGAAACGTCACGCGGTGGTCGCCGGTGTAGTCGAGACCGAAGAACGTATGGAAGCTCTCGGTCCCTTCCGGCGGCTTTTTGTCGAAGGGCAGGCCGAAGAACGATGGCCGTGGGATCGTCGAGATGCCGTTCGGCCCACCGGTGAACCACCACCAGTTGACCAGGACGATGCGGACCATCTCGCCGAAGCCGAGCGTGACGATGGCCAGGTAGTCGCCGCGCAGACGCAGTACGGGAAAGCCCAGCAGAACCCCGAAGCTGGCCGCGAACAGCCCCGCGATCGGCAGGCACAGCCAGAAACTCAGCCCGAGCTGGGTCGCCAGCATGGCGTAGGTGTAGGCGCCGATCGCGTAGAACGCGACGTAGCCGAGATCCAGCAGTCCGGCCAAGCCGACGACGATATTGAGTCCCCAGCCGAGCATGACGTAGGTCAGGACCAGGACCCCGATGTCGACCAGCCGCCGGTCGGCGAACGGCATCAGCGGCAGCGCGACGGCCATCAGGATGATGATCGGACCCAGCCATATCGCGGCGCGCTGCACCTGGGCGCCGATTCGATCCATTCGCTTGTCGCGCTCGGTTCGCGTGAGCGAGACCGCCGAGGCGCGCATGGCCAAGGCGGCGCGCAAGGCGAGCACGACCGCCGCCCCCAGCAGGCACCAATTCACAACCCCCGACTTGAACGGGACCAGAACGCGCAGCGAGCTCTGCTCGCCGCCGAGCAGCGCGATCGCCCACACCGCGCCCGCGGCCCCCGCGCCGAGCAGGGTCGGCCAGGCGACGCCCATCCGGATGAGCGCCAGTCCCGTCCGACCGGCCAGGACGAGCGCCACCGCCCAGGCCACGTCGCCCATGCGCGGATCGAGTTCCAGGCCGGACCCCTTGTCGACGGTCTCGAACCCGACCAGGCCGATGGCAAGGGCCAAGGTCAACAGGCCGGCGACCGCGCCTTCCTTGAGCGCGGGCACCAGGTCGAACCCGCGTGTCGCCGCGCCGGCGCCGACCGCCACGGTCTAGACCTTCTCGATCTCGGGCCGACCCAGAAGGCCGGTCGGCCGGAAGATCAGCACCATGACCAGGACCGCGAAGGCCGCGAGGTCCTTGTACTCAACCGTGAAGTAGCCGGACCAGAAGGCCTCGATGAGGCCGAGCAGCATGCCGCCCAGCATGGCGCCCGGCAGCGACCCGATGCCGCCGAGCACGGCCGCGGTGAACGCCTTGATGCCGACGAGGAAGCCGGCATAGAAGTCGACGGCGCCGTAGTAGAGCATCACCATGAGTCCCGCCACCGCCGCCAGGCTCGCGCCGATCACGAAGGTGAGCGAGATCGTGCGGTCGACGTTGATGCCGAGCAGCGACGCCATGCGCATGTCCTGTTCGCACGCCCGCTGCGCCCGCCCCAGCGAGGTGCGCGTGATCAGCACGGTGAACCCGGCCATCAGCGCGACCGTGACGACGAAGATGATGATCTGCAGGTAGCTGACCAGAACGTCGAAGCCGCCCCCCTCCATGACCTGCGTGCCGCCGGGAACGATCGGCGGCAGCGGCTTGTTGCGGGCGCCCTGCACGAGCTGGACGTAGTTCTGCAGGACGATCGACATGCCGATGGCCGAGATCAGCGGCGCCAGCCTGGTCGAGCCCCGCAGCGGCCGGTACGCGATGCGCTCGACCGCCCAGCCGTAGATCGCCGTCAGGAACACCGACACGACCAGCACCAGCAACAGAGCCAGGGGTACCCACGTGATGCCCAGTATGCCCATGATCAGGAAGGCGATGATCGCGTGAAACGCGCCGATCATGTAAACGTCGCCGTGGGCGAAATTGATCATCCCGATGATGCCGTAGACCATCGTGTAGCCGATCGCGATCAGCCCGTAGATCGAGCCGAGCGCGAGGCCGTTGATGAGTTGCTGGATGAAGTAGGCCAGTTCCACGTGCCGCCCCCCAGTCCCCACACCGGCGTTCTTCTGCGTGGCGCCGGATGCCCGCCACAACTAGCCGACGCGCCAGCGGTCGGCAAGGGCCTTGTCCGCTAGGATTTGGCGTGCGCGGGACAAGTCCACGGATGACGGAAAGGGGGTACTGTTCGTTTGAGTCACGCCTGCTACCGCGGCCGGCGTCAGGCGTGCCGCTTCGCGATCATGCGGTCGAGCTTGCGCAGCACCAGACGTTCCAGGTGCGCCCGGCCGGCCGCGGCGGCGCCGACGATATAGACTTCGGTCAGCGTCGCGGGATCGAACGCGGACACGCGCACGTAGGCGCCCTGCGGCACCATTTCGATGATGACGTCTTCGTCGGCGGCTTCGCCCATCGCGCTCTCCAGGTGCTCCGCGTCGGCGCCCTGTTGCCGGCGGCGCGACAGCCTTATAAATAGGCGTCAAGGCTTACCTGTTGCTGAATAGGCCTGTTGCTGAATGGGCCCATTCCTTAACGGGGCCGCATGAGGAGTCCGCGCCATGGCCCAGCCCGCCCCCAAGCCCACCGCCAAGTCCGCCAAGAGCGAAAGCGCGTTCGTATGGTCCGACCCCTTCCTGCTCGAGGACCAGCTTACCGAGGACGAGCGCATGGTGCGCGACAGCACCCACGACTTCGCCCAATCGCGCCTGATGGCCCGGGTGCGCGACGACTTCCGCAACGAATCCGCCGATCGCTCGGTCCTGGTTGCGATGGGCGAGCTCGGGTTGCTCGGCGCGACCATCCACGGCTATGGCTGCGCTGGGGTGAACTACGTCAGCTACGGGCTTATCGCGCGCGAGATCGAGCGGGTCGATTCCGGCTACCGCTCGATGATGAGCGTGCAGTCCGGCCTGGTCATGCACGCGATTCACGCCTATGGCAGCGAGGAACAACGCACGCGCTGGCTGCCCAGCCTGGCCACGGGGACCCTGATCGGCTGCTTCGGGCTGACCGAACCCGACCATGGATCGGATCCCGGCAGCATGCTCACCCGGGGACGCAAGGTCAGCGGCGGCCATGTGCTCAACGGCACGAAAACGTGGATCACCAACTCGCCGTTCGCCGACCTCATGGTGGTATGGGCCAAGGACGACCAGGACGTGATCCGCGGCTTCGTGCTCGAGCGCGGCATGAAAGGGCTGGAGACGCCCAAGATCGAAGGCAAGTTCAGCCTGCGCGCCTCGCCCACCGGCATGATCGCCATGAGCGACGTGTTCGTCCCCGACGAAAATGTGCTGCCCGGGGTCAAGGGGCTCAAGGGGCCGTTCGGCTGCTTGAACAACGCGCGCTACGGCATCGCGTGGGGCGCGCTCGGCGCCGCCGAGTTCTGCTGGCACGCGGCGCGCCAGTACACGCTCGATCGCAAGCAGTTCGGCCGGCCCATCGCCGCCAACCAGCTCATCCAGAAGAAGCTCGCCGACATGCAGACCGAGATCGCCATCGGCTTGCAGGCGTGCCTGCGCGTCGGGCGGCTCAAGGACGAAGGACGCGCCACGCCCGAGATGATCTCGGTGATCAAGCGCAACAGCGCCGGCAAGGCCATCGAGATCGCCCGTGCCGCGCGCGACATGCACGGCGCCAACGGCATTTCGGACGAGTACCACGTCATCCGCCACGTGCTGAACCTGGAATCGGTCAACACCTACGAGGGCACGCACGACATCCACGCCCTGATCCTGGGCCGCGCCCAGACCGGACTCCAGGCGTTCACGGGGTAGGCGCCGCGTCGCTCAGGCGACGCCGAAGGCCTGGACCAGTCCGCGGATGCTGAGCAGCACGATCATGGCGCCGACCAGGAACATGAGCGGCCTGTCGGGGATCGATTTGGCGGCGTACGCGGCGATCGGCGCGGCGATGGCGCCACCGAGGATGAGCCCGAGGATGATCGGCCACAGCTCCAGACCGATGGTACCCAGGAACGTCGCCGAGATGACCACGGCTACGAAGAACTCGGCGGCGTTGACCGACCCGATCGTGTAGCGCGGCTTGGTGCCATGGCCGAGCAGGGTCGAGGTGACCATGGGGCCCCAACCGCCGCCACCGATGGCGTCGAGAAAGCCGCCCGAGAGCCCGAGCGCGCCGATCCACCTGGGTGGCTCGGTCTTCGGCTCCTCGTTCAGGCGAAGCGCCTTCCAGAGAATCCAGAAGCCCATCACCATCAGATACGCGGTCATCAGCGGCCTGACGACGTTGCCCGAGATCGTAGTCAGAAGGTAGGCGCCTGCCGCGCCACCGGCCATGCCCGGAAGCGCAAGTCGCCAGACGAACGCCCACCGGACGTTGCCGAGGCGCCAGTGAGACAAGCCGGAGATACCGGTGGTGAAGATTTCGGCCGCGTGCACGCTCGCACTCGCGGTGGCGGGAGAAACCCCGAGGCTCAACATGACCGTCGTGCCGGTCAAGCCGTAAGCCATGCCGATGGCGCCATCGACCAGTTGCGCGGCGAAGCCCACGGCCGCGAATAGGATGAAGTCGTCCCACATGGTTCGATTCCTGGAATTGTCTGGGGAGCTTCAGCGACCCATGACGTAAATCTTCAGCGCGAGGTCGAGCCGCCGTCCACCGGCAGGGCCACGCCGGTCAGGAACGCGCCGGCGTCGGAGGCCAGGTAGAGCACCGCCCAGGCGACCTCCTCGGGCCGCCCGACGCGGCCCAGCGGCAGCGCCGCCGCGTAGGCGCGCAGCGCCTCGGCGTAAGCGACACCGCGCGACGCCGCGCCCCGTTCAAGCATCGGCGTGTCGATCTCCGCCGGGCAGACACAGTTGACGCGGATGCCATCGCGCGCGTGGTCGAGCGCCATCGCCTTGGTCAGCATCAGGACGCCACCCTTGCTGGTGCAATAGGCGGCGGCGCCCGGCCCCGCGAACAGCGACCAGTCGGAGCCGATGTTGACGATAGCGCCGCCACCGGTCCGCATCGCCGGCACCGCGGCCCGGCAGACGTTAAACGTGCCCGTGAGATTGGTATCGAGGACGCGGAACCAGTCGTCGTCGGACGTGTCGAGTACCGCGCCACCCGCAAATATCCCCGCGCCGTTGACCACGATGTCGAGCCGGCCGAGCTCGGCGACCGCGCGCCGCACCGCCGCGTCGCACTGCGCCGCATCGGTCACGTCGAGCGCCTGGAACACCGCTTGCCCGCCCTGGCCGCGGATGCCGTCGCACACCGCCTGCCCGCGCGCACCGTCGCGCCCGGCCACGACGACCGAGGCGCCCGCCGCGGCCAGCACCTCGGCGCAAGCGCGGCCGATGCCCGAGGTCGCGCCGGTGACCAGCGCCACCTTGCCCGGAACGCCGAAGGGCCCGTACCCGGTCATGCGGCCGTCATGCCGCCGTCGAGCGCGAGCGCCGCGCCGGTGATGAACGCGGCCCGGTCCGAGGCCAGGAACAGCACCGCGTCGGCCACGTCCTGGGGTCGGCCGATGCGTCCCATGGGCACGGCCGCGGCGTCGAGGCGGCGCAGCGCCGCCGGATCCATGCCCAGATCCGCCGCCTCGAGGTCGAGCATCGGGGTATCGACCGCGGTCGGGCACACGGCGTTGACCCGGATGCCGTCCGCCGCGTGATCGAGCGCCGCGGCGCGGGTGAACTGCAGCACGGCGCCCTTGCTCGCGCAGTACGCGGCCAGGTTCGGCGTTCCGACGAACGACGCATCGGAGGCGATGTTGACGACCGCGCCGCGCGCTTGGCGCTTCATCACGGCGAGCGCCGCGCGCGTCGTGAAGAACACCGCGTGGACGTTGACCGCCATGATGCGCCGCCAGTCGTCGTCGGTCGTGGTGTCGACCGGCTTGCGCGCGACGACACCGGCGTTGTTGACCAGCACGTCGAGCCGGGCGAAGCGGGCGACGGTCGCGGCGACGATGCGCTCACAGCCGTCGCGGTCGCCGAGGTCGGCGGCGACGAAGTCCGCCTTGCCGCCCGCCCTGACGATGGCGTCGAGCACGGCCTGGCCGCGCATCGCGTCCCGACCGCTCAACATGACCGTGGCGCCCGCCCCGGCCAACGTCGCCGCGACCGCGGCGCCGATCCCGGACGTGGCGCCGGTCACCAGGGCGACTTGACCGTCGAGGCGCATGACCATACCGCTACTGTATCCCGACTACCCCGGCATCGACCCCGATCGCCTGGCCCGACACCAGCCGCCCGGCGTCGGAGATCAGGAACAGCACCATCCCCGCCACGTCGTCGGCCGTGACGAAGGCGCGCATCGCCGTGCGTTCCAGATAGATCGCGCGCATGGATTCGACGCTCGTGTTCTGGGCCCTGGCCTTGGCCGCGATCACCCGGTCGATGCGCGGCCCGGCCACCGGCCCGGGCAGGATCGCGTTCGAGCGGATGTTGTAGGCCCCGAGCTCGGCGGCAAGCGTGTGGCTGAACCCGACCACGCCCCACTTGGACGCGGCGTAGGGGCTGCGGAGGGGAAACCCGAACCGCCCCGCCGCCGACGAGATGTTGACGATCGCCCCGCCGCCCGCCGCCTTGAGCAGGGGTACCGCCCGGCGCGCGCAATAAAACTGGCCCGACAGGTTGACCGCGATGGTGCGGTTCCACTCCGCCGGCTCGATGGCGTCGACGGCGGCGGTCGGCCCGGCGATGCCGGCGTTGTTGACCAGCGCGTCCAGCCCGCCGAGGCGTGCCGCGCCCTCGGCGAACAGGCGGTCGACAGCCGTTGGATCGGCCACGTCGCACGGCGTCGTCGTGACGCCCGCGACCTCGCGCGGCAGGCGCGCGAGCGCGCCCTCGTCGACGTCGCAGGCATGGACCCGCGCGCCCGCGCCGACCAGGGCGCCGACGATCGCCCGGCCGATGCCGGTGGCGCCGGCGGTCACGATCACCCGCTTGCCCTCCAGGTGGAACTCCATGGTGACCTCCCCCGGCCCTCGGCGTTCTTAACATGGCCGCCGGCCCCTTGCGCCCAGTTCCCATGGCGAAGCCTAAGGGGTACGCTCCACCCATCGCACGTCGGTTCCGGCCGCGGCGAGCGTTGCGACGCGCCGAAACCCATGTTCAACAATCAAGGCCCATGTTCAACAATCAGGGGAGGTCGTTCATGTCCACACGCACGAAACTTTCGCCGGACCGCCTGCGCGACGCGGCCGCCGCCGGCCGGTTGACCCGGCGCGAGCTGACCCGCGCGCTCGCCGCCGCCGGCATTGTCACCGTTTCGGCGCCGTTCGTGGCCCGACCGTCGCTGGCCGGATCGCTGACCGTGTTCACCTGGAGCGGTTACGACCTGCCCGAGCTGCACCAGCCCTACATCGACAAGTACGGCGCCTCGCCGGACTTCTCGCTGTTCGCCGACAACGACGAGGCGATCGAGAAGGTCAAGGCCGGGTTCCAGGTCGACATCGCCGTGCCGACCGGCTACATGACCGGCAAGTGGCTGGACGCCGGGTTGCTCCAGCCGATCGACACCTCGCGCCTTTCGAACTGGGGCGACGTGTTCGACGAGCTCAAGACGCTCAAGGGTACCCAGATGGACGGCAAGCAGCTCTCCATCCCGTGGGCGTGGGGCAACTCGTCGGTCGTGTTCCGCACCGATCTGGCGCCCGAGTACGTCGGTGCCGATTCGTGGATGATTTTGTTCGACGAGAAGTACAAGGGCCGCATCGCCGCGCGCGACGCCATGGATGGCGTCGTCGTCCCGGCGGCGCTCGCGCTCGGCTTCGACCCCTACAACATGAACGACGATGAGATCGCGCAAGTTCGCGCGCTCATAGAGAAGGGCCACGAGGTGGCGCGCTTCTATTGGAACGACCAGTCCGAGATCGAGCAGGCGCTCGCGGCCGGCGAGGTCGTTGCCGCCTACGCCTGGAACGACGGCTACAAGCGGCTCAAGGAGGCCGGCGTCCCGGTCGCCTACATGACGCCCAAGGAAGGCATCCTGGTGTGGGTCGACGCCCAGATCGTGCTGGCCAACGCCAGCGCCGATCCGGCGCAGATCTACGACTACCTCGACGCGACGCTATCGCCCGAGGTCGGCAAGTTCATGATCGACAGCTACGGCTACGGCTTCGCCAACCGCAAGGCGTTCGACATCGCCGATCCGGCGATCATCGAAAGCCTCGGCATGAAGAACCCCGAGGAGGTCATGGCCGCCGGGGTGTTCTTCGAGGGCATGGAAGGCGTCTATCGCACCCGCCTGATCCAGATGTTCGAGGAGGTCAAGGCCGGCGCCTGAGCAGGGTTCAAGCATCGGCGGCCGCGACCATCCGGAAGATGCCGGAGAAGTCCAGGCCGCCGTTGCCTTCCGCGCAGAAGCGGGCGTAGAGCGCCGCCGCCGCGCCACCGAGCGGCGTCGCCGCGCCGACCTGGCCGGCGGCGAGATCGGCCAGCCGCAGGTCTTTCAGCATCATCGCCGCGGTGAAGCCCGGCCGGTAATCGTGGTTGGCCGGCGAAGCCGGCAGCGGCCCGGGCACCGGACAGTTGCTGGTCAGCGCCCAGCATTGCCCCGAAGAGCGCGAGGCCACGTCGAATAGCACCTGGCGGTCGAGCCCGAGCCGGTCGGCAAGCGCGAACGCTTCGCACACCGCGATCATCGACACGCCGAGAACGAGGTTGTTGCAGAGCTTCGCCGCCTGCCCGCTGCCCGATGGACCGGTATGCACCACGGCCTTGCCCATGGCCGCCAGCACCGGCTCGGCCCGGCCGAACGCCGCCGCCTCGCCGCCGACCATGAACGTGAGCGTCGCCGCCGTCGCGCCGCGCACCCCACCCGAGACCGGGGCATCGAGCATGGCGTAGCCGGCCGCGCCGGCCACGCCGGCGATCTCGCGCGCGGTCGCCACGTCGATGGTCGAGCAGTCGATCAGCAACGTCCCGGGGTCGGTGGCGGCGATGGCCCCGCCGCTTCCCAGATACACCGCCCGCACCTCGGCCCCCGAGGGCAGCATCGTGACGACGACATCGCGGCCGCGCACCGTTTCCGCCGCATCGGCGCCCGGCGCGCAACCGGCGGCGCGTGCCGCCTCGCGCGCGGACGCCGCCGGGTCGTACGCGCATACCTGATGCCCGGCCTTGACCAGGTTCGCGGCCATGGGCCCGCCCATGTTGCCGACGCCGATGAAGCCGATGCGCGCCACGTTCGCCTCCCGCCAAGTTCCGCCGTTCGTTAAGCATCTCCGTGGGGTTAGCCGCCGATTGCGCACGCCCGCAAGGAGCCCTAGAATCACATCGAAACGGGATCATTCCGTTTTTCCGGATGCTTGTCATCGTCGCGACACACAAGTGTGCGACGCAGGTTGCCGGTAACAAACCCCTCAACGATGTACGGGAGAGACTCACTTGAACACGAAGCTGACCAATGACCAGCGCGGCGCGCTGGCCACGGTGCGGGCGGCGCAGGCCAGCCGCCGCGCCATCCTCAAGGGCGCGACCGCGCTTGGCGCGGTCGGGCTCCTGGCCCCGGCCTTTTCGCGTAACGCGCGGTCCTCGTCCGGGGAATTGCTGTGGTTCACCTGGGAGGACTACGCGCCCCAGCCGCTGGTCGACAAGTTCATCGCCGACACCGGCATCGACCTCAAGGTCACGACGTTTTCGTCCAACGAGGACCAACTCAACAAGCTGAAGGCCGCCAGCGGCAGCGGCTGGGACCTGGCCACGCCATCGGTGGCATGGGTGCCCGCCCACGTCGAGAACGGCAACCTCCAGGCGCTCGACGTGGCCAAGATCCCCAATCTCGCCAACATGTTTCCGAGCCTCCTGACGCAGTCGGAGTCGCTCGGCGCCATTGTTGAAGGCAACCGGTACGCGTTGCCCTACGACTGGGGCACGGAGGCGCTCGCCTACAACACCGAGTTGGTGCAGCTCGAGTACGGCAAGGCCTCGTTCGGCGACCTCTGGGCACCGGAGCACGCCGGCAAGATGCTGTGCCGCCAGCGCTCGATCATGCTCGGCACCGGGCTGTGGATGGAAGGCGAGGGCAAGCTGCCCGCGGGCACCATGCGCAACGCTTACGCCGACGAGGCGGCCTTCGACCTCGGCTACGGCACGGCCGCCGACTTCGTGATCGCCAACAAGACCCAGATCGTCAACTGGTGGAAGGGCACCGCCGATACGCAGTCCGGCTTCGAGCAGGACGGCGCGGTGATCGGCATGACCTGGGACGGCCCGATCTTCCAGCTCAAGAACCAGGGCCGGCCGTTCAACTACTTGGCACCCAAGGAAGGCGCGCTGGGCTGGATCGACACCATCGCGCTCACGGCCGGCGCCGAGAACCTCGACCAGGCCTACGAGTTCATCAACTGGTCGCTCATCGCGGAAAACGGCGGCCTCGCCTCGGACAACACCACGTACAACTCGGTGGTCCAGGGCTTCGACGCCTACGTCAGCGAGTCGTTCAAGAAGAACTTCGCCGACGCCTATCCCGGCGATGCCATCGACCGGCTGTGGATGCAGGGCATCGAGCCCACGTGGTTCCTGGAGAAGCGCCAGGGCATGGTGGACAAGATCTCGGCAGCCTGAGCCAGGCTTGACACGTCAAGGCGCGCCGCTCCGATCCGGGGCGGCGCGTTCTTGCGTTTCGGGGCACGGAATTGCGCATCGTCCGGATCGAGACCTTCACCAACAGCTTCATCGGCTTCGTGCGCCTGACCCGGGCCGACGGCGCCCAGGGCTGGGGCCAGGTTTCGACCTACAACTCGGACATCACCTGCCAGGTCCTGCACCGGCAGGTGGCGCCCCACGTGCTGGGCGCCGAGGTGCCCGACGTCGCGGCGCTGGACGCCCTGCTCGACCGCGTCGAGGAGAAGGAGCACAAGTTTCCGGGCTCGTACCTCAAACGCGCGACGGGCGGCTTCGACACCGCGCTCTGGGACCTGTGGGGCAAGGCCGCGGGCAAGCCGGTGGTCGCCCTGCTCGGTGGCACGCCCGGACCCCTGCGCGCCTACGCCTCGTCGATGAAGCGCGACATCACCCCGGCGGCCGAGGCCGAGCGCTTCGCGCGGCTGCGAGGCGAACAAGGATTCGACGCCTTCAAGTTCCGCGTCGGCGCGGAATGCGGCCACGACGTGGACGAATGGCCGGGCCGCACCGAGGCGATCGTGCCGGCGATCCGTCGCGCGCTGGGCGCCAAGGCTTCGCTTCTGGTCGACGGCAACTCCGGATTCTCGCCGCCCCGCGCGATCGAGGTCGGGCGATTGCTGGAAAGCGAAGGCGTCGAGCACTTCGAGGAACCCTGCCCCTATTGGGAGCTCGAGCAGACGAAGCAGGTGACGGACGCCCTGACCGTCGCCGTCGCGGGCGGCGAGCAGGACTGCGAGCTGACCGTCTGGCGGCGGACGATCGGCGGGCACGTCGTCGACATCGTCCAGCCGGACATCCTTTACCTCGGCGGCGTGGCGCGGACCCTGCGGGTCTGCCGCATGGCCCAGGCGGCCGGCATGGCGGTGACACCCCACGCCGCCAATTGGGGGCTGGTGACCCTGTTCACCATGCACCTCCTGCGCGCGATCCCCAGCGCCGGGAAATACCTTGAGTTCTCGATCGAGGGGCCGGACTACTACCCGTGGCAGTACGGGCTCTACCGGCGCGACCCCTATGGCGTCGCCGAGGGCAAGGTGTCCGTCGGCGGCGAACCCGGCTGGGGCATCGAGATCGCGCCCGAATGGCTGGCGCGGTCGAGCTACGAAATGAGCGAGTTTCCCTAGGCGGCGGTCGCCGCTACGATGGCGCGAACGGATCGTGGCGGGAGGGCCATGGACAGCGATCTGATTTTCAGCCATGTCGTGAAGCGGTTCGGCCACTTCACGGCGGTCGACGACCTGGACCTCACGATCGAGGAAGGCGAGTTCTTCTCGTTCCTCGGCCCGTCGGGCTGCGGCAAGACGACGATCCTGCGCATGGTGTCGGGCTTCATCGACCCGAGCGAGGGCACGATCGCGCTGGGCGGCCAGGACCTGGCCAGGTTCGGCCCCAACAAGCGGCCGACCGCGCTGATCTTCCAGAACCTCGCGCTGTTCCCGTTGATGTCGGTCGCCGACAACATCGGGTTCGGCCTCGATGTGCGCGGCGTGAACAGGACCGCGCGCCAGCAGAGGATCGAGCATCTGCTCGATCTCATCGCCATGCCCGGCTTCGCCGATCGCGGCATCGATGAACTGTCGGGCGGCCAGAAGCAGCGCATCGCCATCGCCCGCGCCCTGGCGGTGGAGCCGAAGGTGCTGCTGCTCGACGAGCCGCTATCGGCGCTCGACCTCAAGCTGCGCCAGCACATGCGGGCCGAGCTGCGCGCCATCCAGCGGCGCACGGGGATCACCTTCATCTACATCACCCACGACCAGGGCGAGGCGCTGGCGATGTCCGACCGGGTCGCGGTGATGAGCCAGGGCCGGGTCGAGCAGATCGGCATCTCGTCCGAAATCTACAACCATCCGGAAACCGCTTTCGTCGCCTCGTTCGTCGGCGAGAACAACCTGTTCGCCGGGCGCGTCGCCGCCACCTCCGACGCGGTGGCCCAGGTGGACACCGCCTTCGGACGCCTGTCGGGACGCAACCCGCGCGGCCTAAAGCCCGGTGATGAGGCGTTCGTGTTCGTGCGCCCGGAGCGATTGCGCCTGGCGCCGTCCGACGGCTCGGGCGAGAACGCCGTCGCCTCGACGGTGCTGGGCGAGATGTTCGAGGGCATCACGGTCAACATTTCGCTCGCCAATCCGGACGGGCGGCCGATCGTCGTCACAATGTCGAACGACGGCGCGGTGCCAACCTTCGAGGCGGGCTCGCCGCTGACCGCGTACTTCGGGCCGGACCACGCGACGGTGCTGCCCCAGGGATCCCTCGCCCGTGCGTGAGGCGATCAAGCGGTTCGGCACGCTCGGCGTCGCCTTCATCTTCGGATCGGTGGCGGTGTGGGCGCTGCTGCTGATCCTGATTCCTCACCTGATGCTGATCGACTACGCCTTCCACGCCAACCCGGGGGCGGTCAAGAAGGGATTGGCCGAACCCGGCATCACGTTCTACTCGTTCCTGCCGCTCGTCGATACCGAGGACGACCTGGCGCTGCGCACGTTCATCCGCACGCTGCTGACCAGCGGCGTCATCACCGTGCTCGCGCTCATCCTCTGCTATCCGCTGGCGTACTACCTGGCCAAGGTCGCGACCAACAAGTGGCTGAGCGTGTTGATGCTCTGCCTGCTCATCCCCTATTGGGTGAACGAGGTGCTGCGCGCCTATGCCTGGCGCACGCTGATGTCGAAGCTGGGCCTGATCAACCAGCTCGCCGTCGGGGCCGGGTTCCCCCCGTTCGAGTTCTTCAATTACGAGCTGCCGATCCTCGATTCGAACATCGCGCTTTTCGTCGGCCTGATCTACTCGTACGTGCTGTTCATGATCTTCCCGATGTTCAACGCGATGGAGAGCCTGGACCGCAACCAGGTGGAGGCGGCGCGCGACCTCGGGGCAAGCTGGGTCCGGGTGCATCGCAAGATCGTCATTCCCCACGCCAAGCCGGGCATCGCGTCGGGCTGCATCGTCACCTTCATGCTGACGGCGGGTTCGTTCATCGTGCCGGTGCTGCTGGGCGGCAGGTCCAGCTTCTGGTTCACCCAGGCGATCGAATCGCAGTTCTCGGTGCTCAACTGGAATGGCGGCTCTGCCTACTCCCTGGTGCTCGAGCTGGTGTGCCTGATCTTCGTCATCGCGATGATGCGGGTGTTCCGCGTCACGCTCCGCGACATCACGCGCTAGCGAGGCGGCATGGGCAACCACAAGACCCTGCTGACCTGGGCGATCAGGGCCTACCTGCTGGTGTTCTTCGGCTACATGCTGTTCCCGATGGCGTACCTGTCGCTGCTCGCCTTCAACACCAGCCGCATCCCGACCCACCGCGATTTCAGCTTCACCCTGGAATGGTTCCCCGCGGCCTTCCACGATCGCCGGATGTGGGAAGGCCTGGAGAACAGCATCTACATCGCCTTCGTGGTCGTGGCGATCTCGATCACGCTCGGCCTCGGCGGCGCGCTCATGCTGGTGCGCCTGCAGGTGCGGGCCAAGAGCCTTATCTACGCGATCCTGGTGTCGCCGATCCTGGCGCCGGGCATCGTGCTCGGCATCTCGACCTTCATCTTCTGGAGCCAGCAGGTCGGCCTGCGCGCCTCGTGGTGGACCGCGGCGCTGGCGCAGTCGAGCTTCATCTCGGCGTACTGCATGTTGATCTTCATGGCCCGGCTCCAGCGCTTCGACACGACGCTGGAGGAAGCCGGCCTCGACCTGGGCGCGACCCCGCGCCAGGTCTTCTGGCGCATCACCGTTCCCTACATGCGCCCCGCGTTCCTGTCGGCGGGGGCGCTCGCGTTCCTGCAGTCGTTCGAGAACTTCACGACGACCTACTTCTCGATCGGCGCCGAAAGCACGTTCACCATCTTCATCGCCAACAAGGTGCGCCAGGGCGTCACGCCGGCGGTCAACGCCGTCGCCGTCATCATCATCGCCACCACCATCTCCGTCGCGGTGGTGTTCGAGATCCGTCGGCGCCGCCGCGCCGAGCGCGCCGCCGAGGCCGTCCGCCGGGCCCAGATCATCGACATCGAGCTCGCCGGCTCCTTGCGGCCCCAGAACAGCGCGGCGTAGCCGCCCGCCGTCCCTCAACCGTCGAAGTCGAGTTCGCCCTCGGGCAGCGGCGCGAACAGAGCGTCGACGGCACCCGCGTCCACGTCCGTCAGCGTAGCGGGGCGCCAGGATGGCGCGCCGTCCTTCTCGATCACCGCGGCGCGCACGCCTTCCGGGAAATCCCAGCCCCGCACGAAACGCTGGGTCAAGCGGTACTCGAGGCGGATCGCGTCCTCGAGCTCGAGCCCGGCGCCAAGCCGAAGCTGACGGAACGTCACCGCCAGGCTGGTCGGCGACTTGGTTCCCAGCGTCGCGAGCGTCGCCCGTGACCATTCGTCGTCCTCCGCCTCGAGCGCGGCGAAGATACCGGCCAGCGAAGCCGCGCCGAAGCAGCGGTCGATCGCCGCGCGCCGTTCGGCCAGGGGCGGCACGCCCGGGTCCGCGGCCAGGCCGTCGAGCGCGCGCTCGATACTTCGAGGTTCCGGTCCCACCGTCGCCAAGGCGGCACGGAGTTCGCGCCAACGCGCCGACGCCACGTAGTGGGTCGCGAACCCGGCGTAGAGCGAGTCCACGGCGCCCAGGCGGGCGCCGATGAGCCCCAGATACATGCCGATCGCGCCCGCCATGCGCGGCAGGAAGTAGGTGGCGCCGACGTCGGGGAAAAGCCCGATCCCGGTTTCCGGCATGGCGAAGATCACGCGGTCGCCGACAATCCGGTGCGAGCCGTGGATCGAAAGCCCGACGCCGCCGCCCATGACGATGCCGTCGACCAGCGCGACATAGGGCTTGGAAAGCCGCGCGATGCGCCGGTTCAAGCGGTATTCGTCGCGGTAGTAGTCCCGCGTCAGGGCGAAGTCGCCCCGCCGCATCGCCTGGTAGAGCACCCGAATGTCGCCGCCGGCGCAGAACGCGCGCCCCCCTGCCCCCTCCACGACCACGGCGCCGACCTCGCCCGACCACGCCGCGAGCCGAGCGTCGAGCGCGAGCGCCATCTCGTGGGTCAGGGCGTTGAGCGCCTGGGGCCGGTTGAGCACGACCCAGCCCACGGCGCCCTTGCGCTCGAACAGGATACCGTCGCTCAAGACAGCGCCGCGTCGTCGTCGAGCAACCGCCGCGCGATGATCAGGCGCATGATCTCGTTGGTGCCCTCGAGGATGCGGTGGACCCGCACGTCGCGCACGTAGCGCTCGAGCGGCAGGCTCCTGAGGTAGCCGTAGCCGCCGTGGAGCTGGAGCGCCTGGTCGCAGACCTCGAACGCGATGTCAGTGGCCAGCCGCTTGGCCATGGCGCAGCGCATGGTCGCCTCGGGGTCAACAGCGTCGAGCGCGGCGGCCGCCCGCCAGACCATGAGCCGGGCGGCCTCGAGCTCGGTCGCCATGTCGGCGAGCCGGAAGCGCAGCGCCTGGAACTCCGACAAGGTCTTGCCGAACTGGCGGCGCTCGCGCAGGTAGCGGCGCGCCGCCTCGAGCGCGGCGCGCGCGGTGCCCACGGCGCACGCGGCGATGTTGACGCGCCCACCGTCCAGCCCGGCCATGGCGATGCGGAACCCCTCGCCTTCGGCGCCGACCCGGTTGGCCACGGGCACGCGGCAGCCGTCGAAGTGGACGGCGGCGGTCGGCTGGCTGTTCCAGCCCATCTTGCGTTCCGGGGCGCCGAACGAGAGCCCGGCCGTGCCCGCCTCGACGCCGAGGCAACTGATGCCGCCCGGCCCCGCCGCGCCGGTCCGCACCATGGTCAGATAGAGGTCGCTCGCCCCGGCGCCCGAGATGAACGCCTTGGCGCCGTCCACCACGTAGGCGTCGCCGGCGCGCACGGCGCGGGTGGCGAGCGCGGCGGCGTCGGAGCCGCTGTCCGGTTCGGTCAGGCAGTAGCTCGCCAGCTTGGCCATGGGCACCAGGTCAGGCAGCCAGCGCGACCGCTGGGCGTCGTCGCCGAAGGCGTCGATCATCCAGGCGACCATGTTGTGGATCGACAGGTACGCCGCGGTCGCGGTGCAACCCGCCGCCAGCTCCTCGAAGATCAGGGCCGCGTCGACGCGGCCGAGCCCGGTGCCGCCCGAGCCCTGGCGCACGCAGATTGCGGCGAAACCGAGCGCCGCCGCCTTGCGCAGGGTCGCCACGGGGAACGTCGCCGTTTCGTCCCAGCGGGCCGCGTTGGGCGCCAGCTCGGCCGTGGCGAACGTGCGCGCGAGGTCGCGGTACGCCAGACGCTCCTCGCTCAGCGTGAAGTCCATGGTCGCCTCCTGCGCGATGATCGAGGGCGGCCTGCCCGGGTGTCAACGCGACCTTGACAGGCCGGGACCGCTCGTGTTGGTTTCCCACCAGCGCCGATTTGAGCTTCAGCTTGCGGGCGCTTAACAAATGCGGCTAAAGCGGCACGGCAAGACCGCCCGGACCCGTCCGCGGCGGTCTTCGTTGCTGTAGGGCGGGCGCGCGAGGAGGACGAGACCATGACGAGTCAATGGAAGAACCCGGAAACCCTGGTGCTGCACGCGGGCTATCGCGCCGATGCCACGACCAACGCGGTCGCCGTGCCGATCTACCAGACCACGTCGTACCAGTTCCGCGACACCGAGCACGCGGCGAGCCTGTTCTCGTTGCGCGAGTTCGGCAACATCTACACGCGGATCATGAACCCGACCTGCGCCGTGCTCGAGGAGCGCGTCGCCGCGCTCGAAGGCGGGGTGGCCGCGCTCGCGCTCGCCTCGGGCCAGGCGGCGTCGCTGTTCTCGATCCAGAACATCTGCCATGCCGGCGGCAACGTGGTGTCGTCGACCGACCTCTATGGCGGCACGTGGAACCTGTTCGCCAACACGCTGACGACCATGGGCATCGAGGTGCGCTTCGTCGACCCGGCGGACCCAGAAGCGTTCCGCAAGGCGACCGACGCCAAGACCCGGTGCTACTACGCCGAGACCCTGCCGAACCCGAAGCTCAACGTGTTCCCGATCAAGGAGGTGGCGGACATCGGCCGCGCGCTGGGGGTGCCGCTGATCATGGACAACACGGCGTGCCCGGTGCTGTGCCGGCCGATCGAGCACGGCGCCGCGATCGTCGTCCATTCGACCACCAAGTACATCGGCGGCCACGGCAACTCGATCGGCGGCGTGGTCGTGGATGGCGGCAATTTCGACTGGGAGGCGCACGCCGACCGGTTCCCCATGCTCAACACGCCGGACCCGAGTTATCACGGCGCGGTGTGGACCCAGGCGGTCAAGGCCTTGGGTCCGATCGCCTACATCATCAAGATGCGCGTCACGCTGCTGCGCGACATCGGGGCGGCCATGAGCCCGTTCAACGCCTTCCTGTTCATCCAGGGGCTCGAGACGTTGCCGCTGCGCATGCGCCAGCATTGCGCCAACGCCAAGGCCACGGCGGACTTCCTGGCCGGCCACCCGAAGGTGTCCAAGGTCATCCACCCCGCCCACATGGAGGGCGAAATGCGGCGGCGCGCCGACGCCTATCTGAAGGGCGGCTACGGCGGGCTGGTCGGGTTCGAGCTCGCCGGCGGGCGCGAGGCCGGACGAAGGCTGATCGACGCGCTCAAGATGTTCTATCATGTGGCCAACATCGGCGACGCCCGCAGCCTGGCGATCCATCCGGCGACGACGACCCATTCCCAGCTTTCGCCCGAGGATCAATTGGCGACCGGGGTGTCCGACGGATACGTCAGGCTGTCGGTCGGCATCGAGCACATCGACGATATCCTGGCGGACTTGAAACAGGCGCTGGTGGCGGCCTAGCCTCCGGCGAAGGAGCTGACCATGGCCGACATCCGGGGCAAGATCGGTTACGCCTTCGAGAACCTGGGCGCGTTTCCGCGCCTGCGCATGCGGCGCAATCGGGCCGACGACTGGTCGCGGCGGCTGGTGGCGGAAAATCGGCTCACGGCGTCCGACCTGATCTGGCCGCTGTTCGTGCAGGAAGGCACGGGCAAGCGCACGCCGGTGCCGTCGATGCCGGGGGTCGACAGGCTTTCGGTCGATCTGGTCGCCGAGGCGGCCGCCGAGGCGCGCGACCTCGGCATACCGCTGATCGCGCTGTTCCCCGCCACGCCCGTCGAGCGCAAGACGCCCGGCGGCAACGAGGCGCTCAACCCGGACAACCTAGTCAACCGGGCGATCCGCGCGACCAAGAAGGACGTGCCCGGGATCGGCGTGCTGTGCGACGTGGCGCTCGATCCCTACACCGACCACGGCCACGACGGCCTGCTCAGCGACGGGCGGATTCTCAACGACGAGACCCTCGAGGTGCTGACGCGCCAGGCGGTGGTGCAGGCGCGGGCGGGCTGCGACATCATCGCGCCGTCGGACATGATGGACGGCCGCGTCGGCGCCATTCGCGACGCGCTCGACGCCGCCGGGTTCCAGCACGTGCGCATCATGTCCTACGCGGCCAAGTACGCCTCGGCGTTCTACGGGCCGTTCCGCGACGCCATCGGGTCGACGGGCAGCCTGGGCAAGGGCGACAAGCGCACCTACCAGATGGATCCGGCCAACAGCGACGAGGCGTTGCGCGAGGTCGCGCTCGACATCGCCGAGGGCGCCGACATGGTCATGGTCAAGCCTGGCATGCCGTACCTCGACATCGTGCGCCGGGTGAAGGACACCTTCGGCGTGCCGACCTACGCCTACCAGGTGAGCGGCGAGTACGCGATGCTGATGGGCGCGATCGAGCGCGGCTGGCTCGACGGCGACCGGGTGATCCTGGAGGCCCTGCTCGCCTTCAAGCGCGCCGGTGCCGACGGCATCCTGAGCTACGCCGCGCTCGACGCGGCCAAGCGGCTGAAGGCCGGCTAGCGTGCCCCTGCCCAGCCTGTTCATCAGCCACGGCTCGCCCATGACGGCGATCGAGCCGACGCCGACCCACGAGTTCCTGAAGCGGCTGGGCCAGGAGCTGCCGAAGCCCAAGGCCGTGCTGTGCATCTCGGCCCATTGGGAGACCGACAAGCCGCGGGTGACCTGCGCCCGCCGGCCCGACCTGATCTACGACTTCACCGGCTTCCCCAGGCCGCTCTACCAGGTGACGTATCCGGCGCCGGGCTCCCACGAGCTCGCCGGACGTATCGCGTCGCGGCTGGCGACCGTGGGGCTCACCACGGTCCTGGACCCGGTGCGTGGGCTCGACCACGGCGCCTGGGTGCCGCTCTCGATCATGTACCCGGCGGCCGACGTGCCCGTTGTCCAGCTTTCGATCCAGCCTGACGAAACCACCGACCATCACCTGAAGCTCGGCCAGGCGCTGGCGCCGCTGCGCGACGAGAACATCCTGATCGTCGGCAGCGGCAACGCGACCCACAACCTGGGCGCCTGGCGTGGGCCGAACTCGCCGACGCCCGATTGGGTCACGGCGTTCGGCGCCTGGCTCGACGACAAGGTTCTGGCCCGCGACACCGGCGCGCTCGCGCGCTACCGCGCCGAGGCCCCCTACGCCGCGGAAAACCACCCGACCGAGGACCACTATTTGCCGCTGCTGCCGGCAATCGCCGCCGGCGGCGCGGCGCGCAAGCTGTTCGCCGCCTACGACGGCCCGCTCGACATGGCGGCCTACGCGTTCGACTGAACCTGCTTCCCCAGCACGAAGTTGCGCACGACGGCGACTTGGGTCGAATCGACCAGGGCGGGCGCATGGCCCACGCCCGGGAACGTGACCACGCGGGCGCGCGGGCCGCGTGACGCCGCCTGGGCCGCCGTCTCGGCCAGCAGCAGGTCCGAGACCCCGCCGCGCAGCATCAGGGTGGGGCAGCGGATCGCATCCCACGCCGCCCACAGGTCCAGGTCCTTGTCGACGCCCTTGGCGAAGGGCGTGCGGATGGCCGGGTCGTAGTGCAACCGAAAGCCGCCGGCCGGATCGGGGCGCAGCCCGTGTTCCGTCAGGTGGCGCCACCAGGAGTCCGGCAAAGCCCCGAACTCGGCGTGGACCCGGCGCAAGTACGCCTCGGCCTCGGCCAGGTCGGCGAAGCCGGGGTCGAGCCCGACGTAGGCGCCGATCGCAGCCAGCGCGGCCTTGGGGATGAACGGGCCCACGTCGTTGAGGACCAGCCGCTCGATCGGCGTCTCGGGCAGCGCCGCCAGGAGCATCCCGACGATGCCGCCCATGGACGTGCCGACCCATGCGACCCGGCCGATGCCCAGCGCCCCAAGCAGGCCGAGCACCGCGGCCACGTAGGTCGGCCCGGCGTAGGCCGCCGGGTCGGCCAGCCACGCGCTACCGCCGCGACCGGGCATGTCGGGGCACAGCACGCGGACCTCGTTCGATTCGAGCGCCGCGGCGAGGGCGTCGAAGTCGCGGCCGTTGCGTGTCAGGCCATGGACGCAGACGACCGTGCGCGCCGCGTCCGCGGGGCCCCAATCGGAGTAGGCGAGGCGCACCGGCGCGCCGGCTAGATCGACCTCGGCGCTAGCCGTCCGCATCGTCGCCGTCGATCTCGACGAAGGTGTCGGTGAAGAAGCCGTTGAACCGCGTGGCGTTGGCGTTGCTGTAGGCGCCGACCTGGTCGATCTCGATCCAGTCGCCCTCGCGGATGTCGTCGGGCAGCGCGTAGGGGTGCGGCAGCACGTCGACCGAATCGCAGGTCGGCCCGTTCAGGATGAACTCGGCCGTGCGCGCGCCGAACTCGCCGTCGAGCCGGATCGCCCGCGCCGGCAGCCGGATGTTGGCGACCTTGGTTTCCGACAGCCCGCCGTAGAGCCCATCGTTGATGTAAAGCTGGCCGTCCTTGCGCAACTGGACCTGGACCAGGAGCGACATGCCGTCGGCGACCATGGCCCGACCGGGCTCGCACATCAGCACGCAGTCGTTGCGCAGCTTGAGCGACTTGGCGGCGCGCACGATCTCGTCGACGAAGGTCTCGAGCGGCGGCGCCTGGGTGCCGGGATAGGACGCGGGGAAGCCGCCGCCCACGTCGAGCACCTGGATCGCCACGCCCGACCGTTCGATGACCTCGCCCGCGAGCTCCATGGCCTTGGTGTAGGCGAGCGGCGTCGTGCACTGGGAGCCGACGTGGAAGGCGAGCCCTGGAACGAGCCCCTCCTTGTCGACCCGCGCGAGCAGCGCCGCCGCGTCCTCGGGCGGGGCGCCGAACTTGGCCGACAGGTCGTAGAGCGCCTCGGTCTTCGGGGTCTGCATGCGGACCACGACGGTCAGCCCTTCGTCGTTGGTCTCCTCGAGCAGCTTGGTCAGCTCGGCGTCGTGGTCGACGACGTACTGGCGCACGCCGTAGACCTCGCGCGCGCTCTGGATCACCGCGCGGCCCTTGACCGGGTGCATGAAGTACGGCTCGACATCGCGGAACATCTCGCGCACCTGGGCGATCTCGGGCAGCGAGGCCACGTCGAAGTGCCGGATGCCGGCATCGTAAAGCGCCTGCACAACGTCCGGGTGCGGATTGCACTTGAGCGCGTACAGCACGCGCCCGGGAAACAGGTCGAGGAAACGCCGCGCCGTGCGCCGCAGAACCTTGGGCTTGAGGCAGTAGACGGGGTAGCTGGGCGTCAGCGCCTGGGCCACCGCCCGCGCGTCGTGGAAGGTCGGCCGGGGCTTCCGGCCCATCATCGTGCGCGGCGCATGGTTCAGAACGGGATGTCGTCGTCGAGATCGTCGGACTTGCCACCCCGTGTGCCGCGTTCCTGGCCACCGCGCTCCTGGCCGCCGGAACCTTCGGTGTCGGACCCGCCGGATTCGCCGCCGCCGCCGCGCGCATCGAGCATGGTCAGCTCGCCGCGGAAGTTCTGCAGGACGACCTCGGTCGAGTAGCGCTCCTGCCCGTCCTTGTCGGTCCATTTCCGCGTCTGGAGCTGGCCCTCGATGTAGACCTTCGAGCCCTTGTGCAGGTACTTCTGCGCCACTTCGCACAATCGTTCGTTGAAGATGACGACGCGGTGCCACTCGGTCTTTTCTTTCCGCTCGCCCGAGGCCTTGTCGCGCCACGACTCGGATGTGGCGAGGTTCAGGTTGCACACTGGCTTGCCATCGTTCAGGTGGCGGACTTCCGGGTCCCGGCCCAGGTTGCCGATGAGGATGACCTTGTTGACGCTGCCGGCCATGGACGTGCCTTTCCCGAAGCTAGGGTTGCTGGGGCAGATTTAACCGGATTCGGACCGCATCCGCTACACCGCCGCGGGACGCGTGATTGGCGGCGGTTGCGCGCGGTCGGACCACAGCCGGAGGCGTCAACAGCCTGCTTGCCCGCCGACGTAGGCCGCGCCGAACGTCCGGCGGAGCAATTCGATGCACTCGCCAAGGTTCTCGGCGTCTCTCAGATCGTTCGGATCGGCGGATTCCGTGGCGGCGGCAGGTATGCGACGACACAACTCGTCCGCTTCGCTCGACCGGCCGAGCCTTCGGTACACCGAGGCGAGCTGCTCGACGCCAGCCCTAATCTCCCCGCTGCCCGGGTCGAACGTGGCCTCCTTGAGCTTCAAGGATTGCACGAGCATGGGTTCGGCCTCGCCCCAAAGCTTTTGCAGCGAGTACGACGCCGCGATCAATTCGTAGACAGCGGAGACTGCGGTTTTTTCGGCGAGGCTGGAGCCGGCGTACTTCAACAGCACCAGCGCGCGCTCGGCGGATCGCTTCGCATCCTCATGCCGTCCCTGAGCGGCATGCGTCAACGAACTCATCGCATGCGTCAGCGATTGACGAACGTCGCCGAATCGAAATGAGTCCGCCTCGTGAAGTGACGTCTCGATGTGCTCGTTGGCGGCTGCGTTGTCGCCCGCTCCGACGGCCGCGCAGCTCGCTGAAAAGCCGAGCGCCCAGGGGGACGTATCGGATTTGACGCCGCCGGTAAATTCGAAACTGCTGATCCCGAGCGCCAAAACTACGAAGATCGCGCCGAACACGAAGGTCATGGCTATGACACGAGGGCTCAGGAATGGAGCGAGCCCTTGTGCGGAACGCTCGATGTCGAACCCGGATTTCGGTGGGTCTTCCATGATCTCGTTCCCTCGCGGTACGACCCTTTTGAACCGATTCGAGTCTGGGCCCTAAATCCGAAGTAATCCACGCGAAATCGCGCCCTAAGGTTCGGCGGACCGCGATGTTCGTCGCCGTGCCGCTCGCGAAGGCGTAGACGTGTACCGCGGCACGGATCTTGACGGCGCGGCGCCGACCGCGCGACGGTTGGGCATCCCCAACCCCGGGACCGGTTCGCCCATGCGCATCCTGGTGATCGAGGACGACGACGCGACCGCGTCCTACCTGGTCAAGGGCCTGACCGAGTCCGGCTACACGGTCGAGCGCGCCGCGGACGGCCGCGACGGCCTGTTCATGGCCTCCGAGGGCGGCTACGACGCCATCGTCGCCGACCGCATGATGCCCAAGCTCGACGGCCTGGCCGTGGTACGGGCGTTGCGCGAATCGGGCGTGGTGACGCCGGTCCTGGTGCTCAGCGCGCTCGACCGGGTCGACGAGCGGGTGCGCGGGCTCAAGGCCGGCGGGGACGACTACCTGACCAAGCCGTTCGCCTTCGCCGAGCTGCTCGCACGGCTCGAGGCCCTGCTGCGCCGGCCGCCGCCGTCGGACACGGTGACCCGGCTCGCGGTCGGCGACCTTCACCTCGATTTGCTGACCCGCGGCGTGACGCGCGCTGGCCGCCGCATCGACCTCCAGCCGCGCGAGTTCAAGCTGCTCGAGTTCCTCATGCGCCGGGCCGGCCAGGTGGTGACCCGCACCATGCTCCTGGAAGGCGTGTGGGACTACCACTTCGACCCGCAGACCAACGTCATCGACGTCCACATCAGCCGGCTCAGGCAAAAAATCGACAAGGACTTCGATCCGCCCCTTCTCCACACGGTACGCGGCGCGGGATACTGCCTGCGTGCGCCCGACTAGCCCGTTACGCAGCTCGGTCTTCCGCCTGTCGCTCGCCTTCGCGGCGGCGTTCGGCGGCTCCGCGTTGCTGCTGCTCGGGTTCCTCTACGTCCGTTCCGGCAACGTGCTCGACGCCGAGGCCGACGCCGTGATCGCCGCCGAGGCCGAAGGGCTGCGCCTCGACTACCGCGACCATGGGATGGTCGGCCTGGTCCAGGAGCTGCGCGAACGCCTGGTCGACGAGCGCGGACGCAACGCGATCTATCTGCTGGTCGATCCGGCCGGGCGGCCGATCGTCGGCAACCTGGCCGACTGGCCGCGCGAGGTTCGCCGCGACGGTCCGTGGGTCCTGCTCGATTTGCGCCGCTTCGAGGAGGGCGCCGCCGCGAAGGCCGAGGCGCGCGCCCTGGTGTTCGACCTGGCGGGCGGCCACCGCCTGCTGGTCGGCCGCGACCTGCGCGAGCGCGTCGAGCTCAGGCGCGCGACCCTCGAGGCCCTGGCCTCGTCGCTCGTCGCCACGGTCACGCTCGGGCTCGGCGGCGCCTACCTGCTCATGCGCCGGGTGTTGCGGCGCATCGACGCCGTCGAGCGGACGGCGGCGACGATCGTGCGCGGCGACCTCAGCCAGCGCGTGCCCCTGCTCGGCCGCGGCGACGAATTCGATCGGCTTGGCGCCCGGCTCAACGACATGCTCGCCGAGATCGAGCGGCTCATGGCGGCCATGCGCGAGGTCAGCGACAACGTCGCCCACGACCTGCGCCGGCCCTTGACCCGGCTCAAAGGCAGGCTCGAGGTCGCCCTGCTCGACCTCGCCGAGGACAACCCCGGGCGCCAGGCCATCGAATCCGCGATCGCCGAGACCGACACCCTGATCGAATCCTTCAACGCCCTGCTCACCATCGCGCGCGCCGAGGCGGTGACCCCCGAGGCCATGGAAGACATCGACCTGGTCGCTGTCGTGACCGACGCGGTCGAACTCTACCGGCCGCTCGCCGAGGAAAAAGGGCTCGCGCTCGACTTCGCGGCCGAGGGCGCCGTACCCACGCGCGGCCATGCCCAGTTGCTCGCCCAGGCGACGGCCAACCTGCTCGACAACGCGGTCAAGTACACGCCAGCGGGCGGGCGTATCGCCGTCACGGTCGCGCGCGACGGCGACGCGGCGACGATCGCGGTGGCGGACGACGGCGCGGGCATTCCCGAATCCGAGCGCGAACGCGCGCCGCGCCGCTTCGTTCGCCTCGATGCCAGCCGCTCGACGCCCGGCAGCGGGCTCGGCCTCAGCCTGGTCGAAACGGTGGTCCGGCTGCACGGCGGTACGCTGCGCCTCGACGACAACCGCCCTGGCTTGCGCGCGATCCTGACCCTTCCGACCCCCGCCGCGACGATTTCTGCGCCCGTACGGGTTTGATTAGCGCGAAATCCCTTCAGGCGGAGTCGTCATGGCCGGGCAAAGTCCCGGCCATCCACGCCTTCGGCCACGGTAGCACGTGGATGCCCGGCACGAGGCCGGGCATGACGGTTCCACTTGAAGGAATTGCGACTTACATTGGCGCATGTCCCTCGCCAGCCCGACTGACGCCGAACGCCGCCTGATCGCGTGCGCGGCGAAGGGCGAAGTCTTTAGAGCCGGCACCGACGTGCCGCCCGACGTGGAGGACGCGACGCGCGACATCGACGGCGCGCTCGTCGCCACCCTGATCGCGGGTGATGGGCCCGATTGGCCCATCCATCGCTTCGGCGTACGGGTGACGGGCGCGCGCATAATCGGCGACGTAGACCTCACCGGCGCAAAGGCTGCCGCAGCGGCCGAATTTCTTCTCTGTCGTCTGACTAACGACGTAACCCTCGGTAACGCTACCGTACGATCGTTCGCGTTGCTGCATTGCGAGGCGAATGGCTTCGATGCTTCCGAATTGCGAACCGGCGGTTCAATCGACCTAACCGGAACTTCGTTTCGAGCGAACGTCAGCCTCTTTGGAGCAGACATCGGTGGCGAATTCTTGGCCAACGGCGCCAAGTTCACTATGAAGAAAGGCAACGCGCTGTCCTGCGACCGCATGACCGTGAAGGGGAGCGTGAGACTCAACAGCGCGGAATTCGCGGCCGAGGTGCGGTTCGGCGGAGCCGCCATCGGCGGCCAGTTCTCCGCCGACGGCGCCAAGTTCACCGGGACGGAAGGCAACGCGCTCAACTGCGACGGCATGACCGTGAAGGGTGACGTGTTTCTCGACGACAAAGCGGAGTTCGCGCGCGAGGTGAGGTTCCTTGGAGCCGACATCGGCGGCCAGTTCTCCGCCGACGGCGCCAAGTTCACCGCGAAGAAAGGCAATGCGCTGTCCTGCGACGGCATGACCGCGAAAGGGGACGTGAGACTCGACAGAGCGGAATTTGCGCGCGAAGTCCGGTTCGGCGGAGCCGTCATCGGCGGCCAGTTCTCCGCCAACGTCGCCAAGTTCAGCGCGACGGAAGGCAGCGCGCTCGCCTGCGACGGCATGTCCGTAAAGGGGGCCGTGTTTCTCCGCGAAGCGGAGTTCGCGGGCGCCGTCAGGTTTCCCGCGGCGAAGCTTAAGAGCGACCTCGATATGATCGATGCAAGGTTCCTGGCAGGCGCCTCATTCATAGGGCAGGCATTGGAGGTCAATGGAGTGCTGTTGTGGCGCCCGAAGGAAATCGACGAGACCGTGGTCGTCACTCTCTATCTCGCCAAAGTAGGGCAACTCGCCGATCATCTGGACGCTTGGCCGAATGGGAGGACCATCCTAGATGGCCTCGTATACGAAAGGTTCGCGTCCGATACCGCGACTCGTGCGCCTAAGCGAATAGCCTGGCTCAAACGGCAGCCACCGAAGCACCTAGGAAAGGACTTCCGGCCGCAACCCTGGGAACAGCTTTACGCGGTCCTCAGGCGCGAGGGTCACGAGGATGATGCGAAAGAGGTCGGGATCGAGAAGCAAAGGGCGTTGCGGTCCAGCGGGACGCTCGGCTGGAGGCAGCGCCTCTGGAACCGGATTCTCGACGAGACCGTGAGGTTTGGCTTTCGGCCGGCGTGGTCTCTTCGCTGGATTCTCGGTTTCTGGCTCTTGGGCATGTTTATTTTCGCACTGGGCTACGACAATGGAATCGTGTTGCCTTCACGCGAGCGTGTCTACCTCGATCCGGAATTTCGAGAGTGCTTCGACGGAAGCCAGCCGCCCAGCTCGTACCGAGCGCAACTCGAGGATTGTCTCAGTCCCGCGTACCCACGGTACTCTTGGATTTTCTATTCGCTTGATGTGTTCCTGCCGATCGTCGACCTGCATCAGGAAACCTATTGGCTGCCGCACCCGGAACCTTGGTGGGGCTGGTTCTTCAGGGTCTATTTCTGGTTCCACATCCTGGCCGGATGGTTCCTGACGACGATAGCGGTGCTCGGGTTCACCGGCGCGGTGAAGCGGGAGTGAGAGTGCGACGGGCACAATGCGGACCGCGTGCCGCCCGCCCCCTTCGACGCCGCCTGCGGCGTCGCTCAGGACAGGCTTCGAGACGGCCGCTTCGCGGCCTCCTCAGGGCGAACGGCATCAACAGTGGCCGTTCGTGGTGAGGAGGTTGGCCGCGCAGCGGACGACCGTCCCGAACCGCGAATGACCCACCGCACGCGGCCAGTTCCGATCGGACGAGACCCACCTTAGACGATGGTTTCCACCGCGGCGCCCGCTCGCCTATAGTGCGCGCCCTGACATTCCCGGAGCGCCGATGCAGCCCTCGATCAAGATTCGCGGCGCGCGCGAGCACAACCTGAAAGGCATCGACGTCGACCTGCCGCGCGACAGCCTGGTCGTCATCACCGGGCTGTCGGGCTCGGGCAAGTCCTCGCTCGCCTTCGACACTGTCTACGCCGAGGGCCAGCGCCGCTACGTCGAGAGCCTCTCGGCGTACGCCCGGCAGTTCCTCGAGCTCATGCAGAAGCCCGACGTCGATTCGATCGACGGGCTTTCGCCGGCCATCTCGATCGAGCAGAAGACGACCTCGAAGAACCCGCGCTCGACCGTCGCCACCGTCACCGAGATCTACGACTACATGAGGCTGCTGTGGGCGCGGGTCGGCGTGCCCTATTCGCCCGCCACGGGCCTGCCGATCGAAAGCCAGACGGTCAGCCAGATGGTCGACCGGATCATGGCCATGGCCGCCGGGACCCGGCTCATGCTGCTCGCCCCGATCGTGCGCGGGCGCAAGGGCGAATATCGCAAGGAGCTCGCCGATCTCGCCAAGCGCGGATTCCAGCGCGTCAAGATCGATGGCAAGATCACGCCGATCGAGGACGCGCCCGCGCTCGACAAGAAGCGCAAGCACGATATCGCCGTGGTCGTCGACCGCTTGGTCGTGCGCGCGGGCCTGGAAAGCCGGCTCGCCGATTCGCTCGAAACCGCGCTCGGGCTCTCGGACGGGCTGGTGTTCGCCGAGCGCGCCGACGATGGCACGACGACCACGTTCTCCGCCAAGTTCGCCTGCCCGGTCTCCGGATTCACCATCGACGAGATCGAGCCGCGGCTGTTCTCGTTCAACAACCCCCATGGCGCGTGCCCCGCGTGCGACGGTCTGGGCACCAAGCTGTTCTTCGACCCCGACCTGGTGGTGCCCGACCCCGGCGTGTCGCTGCGCGACGGCGCCATCGCGCCGTGGGCCAATTCGTCCTCGGCCTACTACGGCCAGACGCTCGACAGCATCTGCCGGCATTTCAAGGCCAGCGCCGCCGTGCCGTGGGCCGAGCTGCCCGAGAAGGTGCGCGCCACCATCCTCGACGGCTCGGGCGATACGCCGATCACCATGCGCTACGACGACGGCGCGCGCGCCTACGAGACGCGCAAGCCGTTCGAAGGCGTGCTGCCCAACCTGGACCGCCGCTGGCGCGAGACCGAAAGCGAATGGGTGCGCGAGGACCTCGGGCGATTCCTGGGCGACGCCGTGTGCGAGTCGTGCAAGGGCTACCGGCTGAAACCCGAGACGCTCGCGGTCAAGATCGCCGGCCGGCACGTCGGCGAGGTCACCCAGTTCTCGGTCGCCCACGCGGGGGAATGGTTCGGGTCGGTCGCGCGCGAGCTCGGGCCGCAACGGCGCGAGATCGCCCAACCGATCCTCAAGGAGATCAACGCCCGGCTCAGCTTCCTCAACAAGGTCGGGCTCGACTACCTGACGCTCGCGCGCAATTCGGGCACGCTTTCGGGCGGCGAGAGCCAGCGGATTCGCCTCGCCTCCCAGATCGGTTCGGGGCTGACCGGCGTGCTTTATGTGCTCGACGAGCCCTCGATCGGCCTGCACCAGCGCGACAACGGCCGGCTCTTGGAAACGCTCATGCAGCTCCGCGACCTCGGCAACACGGTGATCGTCGTCGAGCACGACGAGGAGGCCATCCTGAGCGCCGACCACGTCGTCGACATGGGCCCCGGCGCCGGCGAGCACGGCGGGCATATCGTCGCCCAGGGCCGCCCCGCCGACGTCAAGGCCAACCCGGACAGCCTGACCGGCCAGTACCTGAGCGGCCGGCGCGAGGTGCCGGTTCCCGAGCGACGCCGCGCGGCGCAGCGCGACCACTGGCTGAGCATCGTGGGCGCGCGCGCCAACAACCTCCGCAACATCACCGCGCGGGTGCCGCTGGGCACCTTCACCTGCGTCACCGGCGTCTCGGGCGGCGGCAAGTCAAGCCTGATCATCGAGACGCTCTACCGGGCCGCGGCGCGGGCGCTCAACGGCACGCGCGAGCACCCGATGCCCCACGATCGCATCGACGGGCTCGAGCGGCTCGACAAGGTCGTCGATATCGACCAGTCGCCGATCGGGCGCACGCCGCGCTCCAACCCCGCGACCTATACCGGCGCCTTCACGCCGATGCGCGACTGGTTCGCCGGGCTGCCCGAGGCCAAGATGCGCGGCTACAAGCCCGGGCGCTTCTCGTTCAACGTCAAGGGCGGGCGCTGCGAAGCCTGCCAGGGCGACGGGCTGATCAAGATCGAGATGCACTTCCTGCCCGACGTCTACGTCCAGTGCGACATGTGCAAGGGCCGGCGGTACAACCGGGAAACGCTGGAAATACACTTCAAGGACAAATCGATCGCCGACGTTCTTGATATGACGGTCGAGGAAGGCGCCTCGTTCTTCCAGGCCGTGCCGGCGATCCGGGACAAGCTGGTGACCCTGCAACGGGTCGGGCTCGGCTACATCAAGGTCGGCCAGCCGGCCACGACGCTGTCCGGCGGCGAGGCCCAGCGCATCAAGCTGGCCAAGGAACTGTCGCGGCGGGCGACCGGGCGCACGCTTTACATCCTCGACGAGCCGACAACCGGGCTGCACTTCGAGGACGTGCGCAAGCTGCTCGAGGTGTTGCACGCGCTGGTCGACACCGGCAACACGGTGGTCGTCATCGAGCACAACCTCGAGGTCGTCAAGACCGCCGACTGGATCATCGACCTCGGCCCCGGCGGCGGTGACAAGGGCGGGCGATTGGTCGCCGAGGGCACGCCGGAGCAGGTCGCCGCGGTGCCCGAAAGCTTCACCGGCCAGTACCTGGCGAGCTACCTGGACCGGGCGCGGGCACGCCGCCGCAAGCGCGCTTGAGCCTCCGTCAGAACCACTTGAACCGCTTGAGCACCCACAGCTCGATCGGGATGATGATCAGGATCGCCAGGCACAGGAAGGCGAATGCCCACGGCCCCTGATTCCCGGGAATCCCGCCCAGGTTGGCGCCGAAGATGCCGGCCAGCAGACTCGGCGGCAGGACCAGCGCGGCCAGGATCGAGAACCGGTGGGAAGACTTGGCGATCTTCTCTGTCGTCACCGCCGTCAGGTCCTCGTGCAGGATCGTGGCGCGGCCCCGGATCGCGTCCAGGCTCTCGATGAACCGCTGCACCTTGTCGGCGCACTCGCGCAGGTGGGTGTGGTTCTTGCGCGACAGCCAGATCGCGTCCTCGGTCTGGATGTGCAATAGCGCCTCCCGTTGCGGCGCCAGGTAGCGGCGCAACTCGATCGCGGCGTGGCGAACCGAGGCCAGGCGCTCGCGTACCTTGCTCGATTCGATTTCGGTCAGCTTGTCCTCGAGCTCCTCGATGTCCTCCTCCATGCGGTCGATGATCGGCTCGGCGTACTTGACGAGCTTTTCGGCGATCTTGACCAACAGCCCGCCGGCGGTCGTGGGCCCGCGCTTCTGGGCCAGGGCGTCGCGGATGTCGCGCAGCGCGATGAGGTGATGGCCCTTGTCGCGCAGGGTGACGACCCGGCGCTCCTCGACCCAGATCTGAAGCGGCACCAGGTCCTGGTCGGGCGAGCTGTCGTCCGGGTCGTCGTCCACCCCCAGGTTGACGCCGCGCAGGACCACGAGCAGGCATTCCCCCACGTCCTCGACGCGGGGCCGGGATTCCTCGGCCAGGAGCGCCCGGCACGACACCGGGTCGATGCCGCTCTCGTTGTCGAGCCAGGCCCGGCATTCGGGCGTATCGCGCTCGAGATGGACCCACACGACGCCTTGGTCGGGCCGCCAGGCGCGCACGCCGGCCCAATCCAGGTAACGGCAACCGCCGAGGCCATCGAGCACGGCGGCGAAGCGGAGCCCGGCCTCCCGGCCCGCCACGGTAGGGGCGACGTGCTGCATGGTCGGCGCTCTCCTCGATGTCCCCGGTTACGCCGGTGCCCATGTTAGTCTAGGTCGCGCGCAAGAGGACGCCTGATCGTGACCACCGACCTTCGCCCTGTCCACGTCATCGGCGGCGGCCTCGCCGGGTGCGAGGCCGCGTGGCAGATCGCCGCCGCGGGCGTTCCGGTCGTGCTCCACGAGATGCGCCCCGCGCGCGGGACCGCGGCCCATGTGTCCGCCCGGCTCGCCGAGCTCGTCTGCTCCAACTCGTTCCGTTCCGACGAGGCCGAGACCAACGCGGTCGGGCTGCTGCACGAGGAGCTTCGGCGCGCCGGCTCGGTGATCCTGGCCGCGGCCGATGCCCATCGGCTGCCGGCCGGCACCGCCCTGGCGGTCGACCGCGAAGGCTTCGCCGCCGCGGTCGAGGCCCGGCTCGCCGCGGCGCCCACGGTGACCATCGAGCGGGCCGAGATCGCCGGCCTGCCGCCCGACGACTGGGACAGCGTCGTAGTGGCGACCGGGCCGCTCACCTCGCCCGCCTTGGCCGAGGCCGTGCGCAAGATCACCGGCGAAGCCTCGCTGGCCTTCTTCGACGCCATCGCGCCGATCGTCCACGCCGATTCGATCGACATGTCGGTCGCCTGGCGCCAGTCCCGCTGGGACAAGGGCGACGGTGCCGATTACGTCAACTGCCCGCTCGATCGCGCCCAATACGAAGCGTTCGTCGCCGCGCTCAGCGCGGGCGAGACGGCGCCGTTCCACTCGTGGGAGATGGACACGCCCTACTTCGAGGGCTGCCTGCCGATCGAGGTCATGGCCGAGCGCGGCCCCGAGACTCTGCGCTTCGGCCCCATGAAGCCGGTCGGCCTCAGCGACCCGCGCACCGGGCGGCGGCCGTGGGCCGTGGTTCAGCTCCGCCAGGACAATACGCTTGGCACCCTCTACAACATGGTCGGCTTCCAGACCAAGCTGAAGCACGGCGAACAGGTGCGCGTGCTCCGCACCATTCCCGGGCTTGATCGCGCCCAGTTCGCCCGGCTCGGCGGCATCCATCGCAACACGTTCCTCAACAGCCCGCGGCTCCTGGACGGCCGGCTGCGGCTCAAGGCGATGCCCAGGCTGCGGTTTGCCGGCCAGATCACCGGCGTCGAGGGCTACGTGGAAAGCGCGGCGATCGGGCTCGTCGCCGGGCGATTCGCCGCCGCCGAGCGCGTGGGTGAAGGTTGCGCGCCGCCGCCGCCGACCACGGCCATGGGCGCCCTGCTCGCCCACGTGACCCAGGGCGCGGACGCCGCCACGTTCCAGCCGATGAACGCGAACTTCGGCCTGTTCCCGCCCCTGGAAACCCAGGTGCCCAAGGCCCAGCGGCGCGCGGCGACCGTTGCGCGCGCCCGGCGCGATTTCGCGTCCTGGCTCGGGGTTCGGCGCGCGGCGTGATCAGGCGGCGATCAGCGGTTCCGCTTGATCGAATACCGCGTGCGGACGGAAGGCGAAGCAGCAGAACACGTGCTTCGCCGCGCTCGCCAGATGGACCCAGCGGAACGGCGGCCGGGTCGCCCGGTATTCCTCCCACGCCGCTTGCACCAGCTTGCAGGCGTGCATCTCCGAGGCGTCGTCCTGCACCGTCAGCCGGGCAAGGTCGGTGAACAAGGCTTCGCCGTCCATGCCCAGGGCTTCGTACCGTTGCGCCAGGGCCATGACCTTCCGCGCCGTGGCGGGCAAGTGGAAGACGTTCGGGTCGGCCTCGGCGTCGAGGTCGAGCACGGGGGCCGCGCGCACGGCCTGCTCGATCGCCGCGCCCAGCGCGTCGTTCCGGTCGGGCAGGCTGGCGAGCTCGGCCTCGGTCGCCGCCGCGGGCCACACCATGGTGTCCCGCATCAGACGCACCTCCGGCCCCAGGCTCCATGACAGAAGCGCCCGAAGCCGTCTCCGCGCGCCGACGCCCGCGCGCCCCAGCAGCCAGCGACGGGCGTTGATCCCGGTATGGAAGTGGCTGTTGAACGGATTGCCGCTGTCCGAACGCAACGACAGCAGCCCGGCGCCGTAGGACATCGCCTCGGCCGCGCCAGCCAGCGACAGTCCGCCCGCCATCGCCTCGGCGACCATGCCCGCAACCGGTCCGTAATCGTCGAGCGCGCCGATCGCCTCGCCAAGTCGGCCGATCGCCGCGGTTTCGTCGGGGCCGCTTTCGACGCGCCGGCCGGGACGGTCAAGCCCGTGCGTGTCGATCAAGACGTCGATGGTCGGAAACGCGCGGAACATCGCCAGGTTGGTCGCGTAGTAGTCGTCGAAGCCGGCGCCACGGCCCGGCGTGTCGAGCAGCGGGTTGCCCGCCAGATAGCGCACGCACGGGCGCAGCACGATCGGCGCCAGGTCCCAGCCCAGCGCATCGAGGGCGCGCGCCGCGTAGACCGTGTAAAGGAAGTAGTGGTCGTCGAGCGCGTTGCGCGGCACGGCGACATCGAGCAGAAGGTCGATCACCTCGCCCGTCGGCAAGGCATCGAGCGCGCCCAGGAGATAGCGTTCCGCGGCCAGGGGCTGGCGCGACCACAGGGCGTCGAGGAACGCCTCCCGGTTCGAAACGGCCAGGGGTTCGAGCGCCGGCATGGCGGTCGGCCCCATCGTGTCGCTGTGCACGTGCTTGTTGGCGAGCGCGACGCTCTGAATCACCGGCAGCCACGCCGCGCGTCCCGCGAGCCGGCGCGACAGCTCGCGCACCGGGTGGAGCCCGCACACCGGATGGACCGGCCCGCCGTGGTGGTCCGGCGGCAGCTCGGTCGAACGGCTGACCGCGACCGCTGCCGCGGCCAAGAGCCGGTCCGGCGCGACGCCGCGCTCAAGCGCCCGGATGACCGCCTCGACGATCAAGCTAGGTGGCGTGTCCTCGACCAGCCGGACCTCGGCGTCCAGCCCGGCGGGACATGCGACGAACGAAACCATGGCGTCACCCAACGCGATTCGGCCTACGTCACGATACCCCGCGCTTCATAAAAAGTCATGCTCTGCGGCCCACGGCGGCACGAATGCCCAGCGCGTCGGCGACCTCGTCGGCCGCGCGCATGCCGGTCATCATGGCCCCGTGGCAGGTGGCGAAGAACTCGGTCGATGTCGCCTCGCCGGCGAAGAACACGCGACCGTCGACCGGCCGGGCCAACTCGGCGCGCCGCCAGCCGGTGCCAGGAACCGCCGCCGAATAGCTGCCGAAGGACAACGGGTCGCCGCCCCACGCGGTGACGATGGCGCGCCCCGCCCGCCCCCTTACGCCCGGATACACCCGCTCGAGGCGGCCAAGCAGGTGGTCCACCGCCGCCGCCGACCCGGCTCGTTCGAGCCAGGCGCCGAACCGCCCGCCGGTGATGCCGACGACGTAGGGCAGGCCGAACGGGCGGATCTGGATGTGCATGGGCTCGTGGTCCGCGTCGGCGTGGACGACGGCGCGCGGCGCGTCGGGGCCGAACGGGTCGCCGTCGATCGCGATGCCGATGCGATTGTGAAACCCGAGCGGCAGTGCCTCCCAGGCGGCGCGCTTGTCCTCCGGCAGCGCTGGATCGAACCGGATGCCGCCGTTGGCGAGCACGCCGGTCGAAACCGTGACGATCGCCGCGCGCGCCTTGATCGCCCCCTTCGGGCCGACGGCGATCACCGCCGGCCCGCCCCACGCCAGCCGCTCGACCGGCGCGTTCAGGGTCACCGGCACGTCGGCGGCCCAACGCGCCACCAGCGCACCGTAGCCCGCCGCCACCGGCCAGTTCTCCTCGGTGTCGTGGTAGTTGAAGCTATCCAGCACCGAGACCTGGTCGGCGTCGACCGACCACATCAGCGACGCGACGTAATCGACGAACGGCGTGTAAGGCGAATCCCGCGTCGTAACGTCCGCCATGGCGACGTCGCGACCGGCGCGGGCGGCGGCATTCACCGCGTCGAAGGATTCGTCCAGGAAGCGTAGCCGCCCCGCTTCCTCCGCGGCCGTGGCCCAGCGCCCGTTCCAGTGCAGGCGGCGCGCCCAGCCCGCCAACCGTTCGTAGGCGAACCCCAGGTCATCCGCGATCTTGGTGAAGGGATTGATGCTGGCCGAATGCAGCCAGTGGCAGCCGAGGTCGAAGGGCACGCCCGGCGCGAACGACTCGGTGTAGGCGCGGCCGCCGATGCGGTGCCCGGCTTCGAGCACGACGAAGCTCAGCCCGTTCTTCAACGCCTGCTTGGCCGCGCCCAGCCCGGCCGCGCCGGCGCCGATGATCACGACATCCACGTCACTCAATGGTCACGTCGCTCATGGTCACGTCACTCGGGTTTCGATCCGCCGCGGACCATAGCCGTGGTTTCGACGCCGCGCCAGATTGCGGCACGCCAGGCCACGGCCAGACGGCGGAAGGGGCTGCCTCGCGCCACGGCCGGATTGAACGGGTCGTAGCCGGCGCGGCGCAGCGTCGCGAGGTCGGCCGCGGCGAACGCGCTCCATAGCAGCACTGGGCGCGCTCGGGCCGGCACTCGGCGATTGGCCTGGCGCGCGGCGACGACGTGGGCCTCGGCCAGTTCGGCGACCGAGGCGACAACGCGAGCGACCGGACGGTCCGAGCGGCGTCGAAGAATATCGCCCGGCGTCACCCGTTGCTCGGCCATCACGTTGGCCGGCAGCATCACGATGCGCCGCCGGGCGAGCGCCGCCGTCGAGCGCAGGACGCCGGCCAGCCCGTAGGCGATCGCGACATGCCGCGCCGCCTCGGCGGTCAGTGCGTCTTCGACCCCGAGGACGCCGAGCGCCAGCGCGGCGAGCGTGCCGGCCGTCGCCTCGACATGGGCCTCGAGGGCCTGAAGGTCCGCGGGCGGCTGGGCGAACTCGTGCTCGCGCGATGCGATCAGCCGCTCGACCAGGTCGGCGTCCCACGTCCGGCGCGCCTGGGCCCGCGCGACGGCCTCGGCTACCGGATGGCGCGGCACCGGGCCGGCCGAAGCCGCGTCGAGGGCGTCGCGCCACCATTGCAGGCGCATGGCGCCGACCAACGGTTCGTCGGTCACCTCGCGGGCGCGCGCCAGCTCGTCGTTCAGCGCATAAAGCGCGAACAGGTCCTCGCGCGTCTCGGCGGCGGCATAGAGCGCCGTCAGGTAACGGTCCGGATCGGCCCGGCGCACCTGTTCGACGCACGGCGACAGCGGGTTCCCTTTCACCGTGACGATCCCCACCGTGGCGATCCCATTGTTGGGCGCGGGCCGCGCCCTGGCCTATGATCGCCGCCAATTCCCGGAAACGCGAGCGCGCCTTTGGACCGTGCCCTGATCGAAGGCAAGACGAGGCGGGACGAGAACTTCCCGGTGGCGTCTTGGCTGCTGCCCGCCGACGTGCGCCCGCACGTGGCGCTGTTCTACGCCTTCGCTCGCGCCGCCGACGACATCGCCGACAGCCCGACGCTGAGCCGCGAGGCCAAGCTCGCCGGCCTCGCCGGCATCGAGGCGGCGCTCGGCGGCAAGGCCGCGTCCGGCCCCGCCGAGGAAGCGGCTGCGCGCCTGGCCGCCGACCTGGCGACGACCGGCGTCACGCCGCTCTACGCGCGCCAGCTCCTGCAGGCGTTCACCCGCGACGCGCGCAACGAACCGGCGCGAACGTGGAGCGACCTTCTGGCCTACTGCCGGTTCTCCGCCGCGCCGGTCGGGCGCTTCCTGATCGACAGCCACGGCGAATCGGCCGACGCCTACCACGCCTCCGACGCGCTGTGCGCGGCATTGCAGATTCTCAATCATCTTCAGGACCTCAAGGACGATTACCGGCTGCGCGCGCGCATCTACGTGCCGCTGCAATGGCTCAAGGCCGCGGGCTGCGCGGTCGAGGACCTGGGCGCGGCGCGCACGAGCCCCGGCCTCAGGCGCGTCATCGGGCGCGTGCTCGATGGCGTCGACGGCCTGCTGGCGCCGGCGCGCGAGTTGCCCCGCCTGGTCAAACGGCGGGGGTTCCGCACCGAGGCGGCGATCATCGTCGCCATCGCCGAGCGCCTGGCCCGCCGCCTGCGCCGGCGCGATCCACTGCGCCGCCGCGTCGCGCTGTCCCACCTCGACCACGGCATTTGCGCCGCCCGCGGTCTGGCGCGGACGTTCCTGTGACCGCGCGCCAGCCCGGCACGGTCCACGTCGTCGGCGCGGGCCTGGCCGGGCTTTCGACGGCGGTGGTGCTCGCCGGACAAGGCGTGCCGGTCGTCGTGCACGAGGCGACGAGCCACGCCGGCGGGCGCTGCCGCAGCTACGACGACCCCGTGCTCGGCTGTCGCATCGACAACGGTACGCACGTCCTGGTTGGGGCCAACCGAGCGGCGTTTCGTTACCTCGACCGGGTCGGCGCGCGCGGCCGGCTGACGGCGCTCGGCGACGACGGCATTCCGTTCGCCGACCGCGCCAGCGGCGCGCGCTGGCGCAGCCAGCTCGGCGGCGGCCTGGTGCCGTGGTGGCTGGCGCGAAGCCGTCGCGTTCCTGGCACCTCGGCGGGCGAGTACCTGCGGCTCTACCGCCTGTTCACCGCCGCGCGCGGCGCCACCGTCACGGGCTGCCTAGGCAACGGACGCCTGATGGAACGGCTGTGGCGACCGCTGACCGAAGCGGCGCTCAACACCGCGCCCGAGGAGGCCTCGGCGCGGCTTCTGGTCCCGGTCGTTCGCGGCCTGATGCTGGGCGGAGCGGCGGCCGCGCGCATCTTCGTGGCCGCGACACGCCTGGACGATGCCTTCGTCGGCCCCGGTCTCGGCTATCTCGCGACGGCCGGCGCGGAGGTCCGGTTTGCCTCCCGCCTGCGCGCGCTCGACCACGACGGCCGGCGGGTCACGGCGCTCGACTTCGATGGCAACGGCGTCGCGCTCGGCGCCGCCGACGCCGTCGTGCTCGCGGTGCCGGGGCCGATCGCCGCGGCGATCGTGCCCGGGACCGACCACCCCCGCGCCCACCGGCCCATCGTCAACGTCCACTTCCGGCTGGCGGCGCCGCCGCCGATTGCCGACGACCTGATCGGCATGATCGGCGGTACCGCGCACTGGTTCCACCGGCGCGGCGAAGTTCTCTCGGCCACGATCAGCGCCGCCGTCAACCTGGCCGATTGGCCCGCGGAGGCCATCGCCGAAGCGGTGTGGGACGATGCCCGATTCGCCCTGGGGGTCGGCGGACCGCCGCCGCCCCACCGGGTCGTCAAGGAGCGCCTGGCGACCTTCGCCCAGACTCCGGCCGAAGCGGCCCGCCGCCCGGGCACGCGCACCCGGCTCGTCAACCTGATGCTGGCCGGCGATTGGACCGATACCGGGCTTCCGGCCACGCTCGACGGCGCCGCGCGCTCGGGCGAGCGCGCCGCCGCGGCCGCGCTTCGCGTTGCGCATGAGGGTTATAGTCATTGAGGCCCTAACGGCTTGCGCTATAGTGCGGCCGTTAAGGCGGCGCCTCGTCGCCAGGGTTCTGGGGGTTCCGATGGGAAAGATTCTGGAAAATCTCAAGTCCACGCTCATCGCCGGGCTCGTGCTTCTGGCCGCGATGATCGTCGTCATGCTCATCTGGCACGGCCCTAACGTCCTTGGCCTGGGCCACGACTGGTGGTCGTTCCTGTTCCGCTGGCTGCACGTGGTCAGCGGCGTGATGTGGATCGGTCTGCTCTGGTACTTCAACTTCGTGCAGATCCCGTCGATGCCGAAGATCCCGGACGAGCAGAAGCCTGCCATCTCGAAGGTCATCGCGCCGGCGGTGCTGTTCTGGTTCCGCTGGGCGGCGCTCGCGACCCTGGTCACCGGGCTGATCGTGGCCGCCATGAACGGCTACCTGATCGATGCGATCCTGATCGGCCTGACCGACGGCGCGGAGAAATCCACTGGCATCGGGATCGGCATGTGGCTCGGCGGCATCATGGCGTTCAACGTCTGGATGGTCATCTGGCCGAACCAGAAGAAGGCGCTCGGCCTGGTCGAGGCCAGCCCCGAAGACAAGAAGAAGGCGGCGCGCACCGCGATGCTGTTCTCGCGGACCAACACGGCGCTGTCGATTCCGATGCTCTACGCCATGGTTTCGGCGCAGAACCTCTACTGAGGCGCGATAGCGGCGCAAAGCGGGGCCTTCGGGCCCCG
>CAZGYG010000001.1:152781-156248 GCA_964530335.1 uncultured Rhodospirillaceae bacterium
GTCGTTGACGATGTCGTTGGCGATGTCGTCGCTCCCCGCTACCTTGCCCCGCCATGCCCGAGGACAAACCCGAGCCGACCACAGCGGAGCTGTTCAAGCGCGCGCTCGAGGTGCAGCAGGACGAGCGCCTCGACGAGGCGATCGAACTATACAACGCGCTGCTGGTACGGGAGCCGCGCTACCTTCCCGCCTACAACAACCTCGGCGTCGCGCTCAGGCGCCGCGACCGCTTCCCCGAGGCCGTCGCGTGCTACCGCCGGGCGCTGGAGGCCGAACCGGACAATGCCCAGTCCTTGTCCAACCTCGGCAACGCCCTCAAGGACATGCACCGGCTCGACGAGGCCATCGCCACGTTCGAGCGGGCGGTCGCGATCAAGCCCGACGACGCGGGCATCATCTACAACCTGGGCATCGCGCTGAAGGACGCCGGGCGGCTTGATGCCGCGCTCGCCCGTTATGCCCGCGCGCTCGCGCTCAGGCCGGATGACAAGGACATCCCGTGGGATACCGCGCTGGCGCTCCTGGCGAAGCCCGACTTCACGCGCGGCTGGCCGGCCTACGAATCGCGCTGGGGACTCAAGGACAACACGCTGCCGCGCACGGACAAGCCGCGCTGGGACGGCACGCCGCTGGACGGCAAGCGGATCCTTCTGATCAGCGAACAGGGATTCGGTGACAGCCTGCAGTTCGTTCGCTTCGTGCCCAAGGTCAAGGCGCTCGGCGGTCACGTCATCCTCGAGACCCGCGCGCCGCTCGCCCGGCTGCTCGCCTCGGTCGGCGGCGCGGACGAGATCGCGGTGCGCGACCAGCCCGTGCCCGAGTTCGACGTCTGGTGCCCCCTGCTCAGCCTGCCGCTGCTGTTCAAGACCGATCTCGCGGCCCTGCCCGGCCCCGTCCCGTATCTCGCGCCGCCGCCCGACGCCGGCGCCAAGTTCGACGCCCTGCTCGCGCCCGCGGAGGGTCGTTTCAAGGTCGGCATCGTGTGGTCCGGCAGCATCACGTTCAAGGGCAACCGGAACCGCGCGACCACGATCGACTCCTTCCTTGGCCTGCTCGAAGTCCCCGGCGTCACGCTGGTCAGCCTGCAGAAGGGGCCGCCGAACGCCGAGCTCGCCGCATGCGGCTGCCGCGGCCTGATTCTCGACGCCGACCCGTTGCTCGACGACTTTGCCGACACGGCGGCGCTGCTTGAACGCCTTGACCTGGTCATCATGACCGACAGCTCGGTGACGCACCTGTGCGGCGCGCTCGGCCGGCCGGTATGGGTCGCCCTGTGCTACGCCGCCGACTGGCGCTGGCTGCGCATCCGCCAGGATTCGCCGTGGTATCCCTCGGCGCGCCTGTTCCGCCAGAGAACGGCGGGGCGCTGGGATGACGTGTTCGAGCGCATCAAGGTCGAGCTCGCCAAGCTCGCCGCCGGACCGCGGGGCAAACCGCGCCGCGCCCGCCGCGCGTAAGGCGTGACTCGCGTGCCGTAGGTGACTAACCTCGCCGCTGCCGGTCGCCGCAACCTACGCTCGAGCAAGGGAGGCCAGGGTGCGGGTCGAATCCTTCCTTGACCGCGACGCGGTCGTCGATCTCAGCTTCTTCAACTTCAGGAACGCGGTCACCGCGGCGTACTTCGCGGACGCGAACCTGCGCATCCTCAAGGTCAACGACAACTTCCTTTCGTTCTTTCCCGTTCTCGGCAACGTCTCGAATGCATATTTTCCCGACGTGCTCGCCCAGCTCGGCGTCGAACCCGGCACCATCGCCCACTTCAACGATCAGCTCGCCACCGTGGGCAAGGTCATCATCCCGTCGATCTCGATCCGGACCGACGGTCAGGACCGTGTCTACTTGCTGACGTCGACGCGCACCGCGGACGCGAGCTTCAGCTACCTCAACGGAGTGCAGGGCCAATTCGTCGACCGCACGGCCGAGTTCGAACTGCGCCGCGAGCGCGAGCGGCTGATCGAGGAGAAGCTGCGCGACCGCGAGGTCATCGAGGAGAAGACGCGACAGCTCGAACGCCTCGCCGACCGGCTGGCGAAGTACCTCTCGCCCCAGATCTACGCCTCGATCTTCACCGGCGCGAGCGAGCCGAAGCAGGGCTTCGCACGCAAGAACCTGACCGTGTTCGTCTCGGACATCGAGCACTTCTCGGACATCAGCGACGGCATGGAGCCCGAACGCCTGGCGTTCGTCATCAACACCTACCTGAGCGAGATGTCGGCCATCGCCATCGACCACGGCGGCACGATCGACAAGTTCATCGGCGACGCGATCCTGGTGTTCTTCGGCGACCCGGAGACCGAGGGCGACCGCGAGGATGCCTTGAAGTGCGCGCGGATGGCGCTGCGCATGATGGAGCGCGTGGCGGAGCTCGAGAGCCTGTGGCGCGCCCACGGCATCTCGCAGCCGGTGAAGGTGCGCATGGGCATCAACACCGGCTTCTGCACCGTGGGCAACTTCGGCTCGGACCAGCGTCTGGAATACACAGTGCTGGGCAGCCCGGTGAACCTCGCGTTCCGGCTCGAGGCGCGCGCCGAGCCGAACACGATCCTGGTTTCGGAATCGACCTACGCCCTGATCCAGGATGCCGCCGAGACGACCCCTGCCGATGCGGTGACGCCCAAAGGCTTCGTGCGGCCGGTGCAGACCTACCGCCTGAACCGGCTGACCCGCGAAGCGGCCAAGGACCCGGGGCTGCGCCACGTCGGCCGCCACGTTTCCGTCGACATCCCGGACCGCCGCCGCGTGCGCGAGGCGATCGAGGAGCTCAAGGCGATCCAGCAGGATCTTGAGAAGCGCCTGGGGCCGGCGCCGTAGGGCCGCTCACGCCCCGGAACACCGGATCGGGCCTGCGCTCCGGGAAGTCGGCGATCGACTCGATTTACCTGATCTGGTAGCGCGCGGCGACTGCGGAATAGACGCCGACGGCCAGCGGAAACGCATAGGCGATGAACACCGTGAGCAGCACCAGGCCCGGTCGCACCGCGAACTCGCCGGCCAAGGCAGCGAAGGGGTCGCCGAAGCCGCGCAACCACGGCACCAGGAGCTGGCCGTAGAGGTTGATTAGCGTGCCGACGATCAGGGCGACGACGTAGGTCGAGCGCTCGCGCAGCTTTTCGGCGACGAGCCGGCGGATGACGGTGAAATCCACTGGTTCCCTTCTCCCGCGCGCTGACCTTACGTTCGGCGCTCTGGTAACGCCGATCGGGCCCGGCGTCGATTCGCCGCGCCGTCACCGGCCGATCACGTTCGGTTGATTCGCTTCGGTGCTAGAGCACGTTTCTTCTGAGTTGAAGCACCCCCCACCCTGTCCCTCCCCCACTGCGGGGGGAGGGAACTCCGTCAGCGATGCCAGCGCCTCCCTCCCCCTTTATGGGGGAGGGTCGGGGTGGGGCACTGATTCCAGTCATGCGAAACATGCTCTAGGTCACCGACTCATAAGCGCGCATCCAGATTCGTGATGCGGCGAGCTT
>CAZGYG010000002.1:0-22509 GCA_964530335.1 uncultured Rhodospirillaceae bacterium
TAGACCGAGGGGTCCTCGAACGCCGCGACCAGGGGGGCGTGGAGCGATTCCGGGGGCCCCTGCACGCCGTAGTGCATGGCGATTTCCTCGCCCAGGTCCTCGTTGTGGATCTCGATGCTGCGGAACCAACCGAGCAAGGCGCGGCTGACCAGGATGTGGTCGAGCATCTGGCGGCGCCCGCCGTGGATGACGCTGAAGCGCTGGGTGTCCGGCACCGATCGCTCGATCGGGACGAGCGCGCGGTAGGCGAGCGCGCCGTTGCCGGTATCGAGCTCGTCGGCGACCAAGGTGCGCATGGGCAGCTCGCCGTCGCTGGCATTGACGTCGCCGCACACCGCGATCAGGGCTCCGGGGTCCCGGTCGAACACCTCATCGACGACGAGCCGCGCCTCGAAGGCCTGGCCGGCGCGCTTGGTGGCGGCCAGGAACATGCCCTCGGCCCAGCCCGCGACGCTGCGCCAGACGAACGGCGCGAGCTTCTGGCCCGGCACGTTCGCCGCCATCGGCGCCTTGAGGTGCAGGGCGAACAGGTGGAGCGTGGCGCCACCCGGCAGGTCGATCGTGAGGCACAGCACCGGGCGGTCCCAGCGCACCGGCTGCGGCCCAGCGGTTTCGCCGGTGGCCGCCGCGTAAACCGGGGGCGCCACGGTGTCGTGCAGCACCTGGCGCACGGAGCGGATGGCGAAGCGGCTGAGCACGATCTGGTTGTGGGCGTCCGCGGGCCCGGCGCCGGACGGCCCGGTCGTCGCGGCGCGATGGAAGCCGGCGAGCGGCGTGCCGTCGAGCAAGGCATCGAGCGCCGTGAACCGGCGCGCCCCGCCGCCCGGTGGACGAGGCGCGTTGACCTCCTGCAGGCACAGGATGTCGGCACGCAGGCGAAGGAGCTGCGGGCGCAGCACGGCGATGCGGGCGGCGAGCGACGGGCCGTCATTCGGCTCGCCGCCCAGATTCTCGACGTTGAACGTGGCCAGGCGGAACATGGCCCCAGTCTACACCGCACGCCATGGCGCGGGACCATGGTGCCCACGGAAGGGGATGACCCGCGCGCGCCCGGCACCGTAAGATCGCGCGCGACCGACAGGCGATGCGCGGCAACGACGTGGCCTAGCCGATGAACGATCTGACGCCCAGGGCGATGTCCCGGTTCGCGCCTGGCGCGGCGCTGGCCCGCTTGCGTCCGCTGCTCGCGCCCGACTCGATCGCGGTGATCGGCGCGACGCCGCGCGAAGGCGCGTTCGGCCAGGTGGCCTTGCGCACGATCGTCGCCAGCGGCTTCCGGGGCCGCGTCCTGCCGGTCAATCCCAAGTACGACGACATCGCGGGGTTGCCATGCCATCCGTCGCTAGCGGCGCTGCCGGAACGGCCCGACTTGGCCGTCATCGTCGTCGCCAATGCCCAGGTCGAGGCGGCGCTCGAAGAGGTGATCGGCTCCGGCGTGCCGGCGGCGGCGGTGTTCGCGAGCTGCTATCTCGAGGGCGACACGCCGCCGCTGCTGACCGAGCGCATCCGTCGCAAGGCGCGCGCCGCCGGTCTGGCCATGGTCGGCGCCAACTGCCTGGGTTTCCAGAACCGCGAGCACCCCTTGGCCGTCGGCGTCTTTCCGGCGGGTGACCTCGGGCGCGGCAACATCGCGGTGATCAGCCATTCGGGCTCCGCGTACCATTCGATGTCGACACTGGATGCGCGGTTCCGCCCGAACCTGATCGTATCGGCCGGCCAGGAGCTCGCGACCACGGCCGCGGACTACCTGGCCTATGCGCTAGATCTTGCCTCGACCCGGGTCGTCGCCCTGTTCCTGGAAACCGTGCGCGACCCCGCGGGTTTCGCCGCCGCCCTGGCGCGCGCCGAAACCCAGGACGTGCCGGTGGTCGCGCTCAAGGTCGGCAAGACCGAGGCCAGCGCCAGGCTCGCCCAGACCCATTCCGGCGCGCTGGCCGGCAACGACGCGGCCTACGAGGCGCTGTTCGACCACTACGGGGTGCGCCGCGTCGAGAGCATCGACGAGTTGACGGCGACTGCGCTGCTGCTGTCGTCGCCCCACCGCTACGTCCGGGGCGGGCTCGGGGCCGTGCTCGATTCGGGCGGCCAGCGCGGCATGATGCTCGACCTGGCCGCGAAGCTCGGCGTGCCCGTCGCCGAGATCGCGCCCGCGACGGCGGCCAGGCTCGCCACGGTCCTCGACTACGGTCTCGAGCCCGTCAACCCGGTCGATGCCTGGGGCACGGGGCGGAATTCCAGTCACGTGTTCGGATCGTGCTACCGGGCACTGGCCGACGACCCGTCGGTCGGCCTGGTCGCCGTGTTCTCGGACCTTGCCATCGAGGACCCGATCGCCGTGGAGATTCTCGACTCGCTCGTCGACGCCGCGGCCGCGACGGACAAGCCGATGTTCGCCGTGCTCAACTGGAGCCGTTGCTTCGCGCCGAAGTTTCTTCTGCGCGCGATCGAGCGCGGCGTGCCGGTGCTCGACGGCATCCAGAACGCACTGGCGGCGATGGGGCACGCCGTGACCTACGCGCACCGCCGTGCCCGCTCGCCCGGCGCGCCCGCGCCGGCGCCCGACGAACGGGTCATCGCCCGCTGGCGTACCCGGCTGGGCGAAGGGCGGGCCTTGGCCGAGCACGAGGCCCTGACCATGGTGGCCGATTTCGGCGTGCCGACGATCCCGTGGCGGCTGGCGAAGGACGAAGGCGAGGCCAAGGCGGCGGCTGCGGCGCTCGGGTTTCCGGTCGCGCTCAAGACCGCCGAAGGGCTTGCCCACAAGACCGAGGTCGGCGGCGTCCACCTTGGCCTGACCGATGGGGAGGCGGTGGCCCGCGCGTGGCGCGATCTGCGCGACCGCATCGGTCCCCGTGTTCTCGTCATGCCCATGGCCGAGCCGGGCGTCGAGATGGCGCTGGGCATCGTCGTCGATGCCCAGTTCGGCCCGCTGGTCATGGTCGGCGCCGGCGGCATCCTGGTCGAGGCCGTGCCCGATCGCGCGTACCTGCTGGGCGCGACCGACACGGGCCGGGCGACGGCCGCGATCGATCGGCTGCAGGCGCGCCGCTTGCTCGCGGGCGTGCGCGGCCGGCCGGCGGCGGACGTGGCGGCGCTGGCACGCGCCGCCGTCGCGCTCGGCGCCATGGCGATGGCGCTGGCCGATCAACTGGCCGAGGTCGATGTCAATCCGCTGATCGTGACGGCGAAGGGCGCGGTCGCGGTCGATGCGCTGGTCGTTCCGGCCGCCAGCGGCTAAGGACAGCAGGGACAACCAGGGAGATCGACATGGAGCTGATCCGCGACCCTGAGATCACGGCTTTCCGCGAGGAGATTCGCGAGTTCCTGAGGACAAAGCTTCCCGAATCCCTGCGCCACAAGGTGGCCGAGGGCGGTTACCTGGGCCGCGCCGAGACCACCCGCTGGCAGCGCATCCTGTTCGACCGGGGCTGGTCGGCCCCAGGCTGGCCCGAGGCCTACGGCGGCCGCGGCTGGTCGCTCACGAAGCAGTACGCGTTCGAACAGGAGTTCGCGCTCGCCAACGCGCCACGCGGCGTCCCCTTCGGCATCGATATGGTCGGGCCGTTGCTCATCGAGTACGGCACCGACGAGCAGCGCGCGCGCTACTTACCGCGCATCCTGACCGGCGAGGAGTGGTGGTGCCAGGGATTCTCCGAACCGGGGTCCGGCTCGGATCTCGCCTCGCTGTCGTGCCGCGCGGTGCGCCAGGGTGACCACTACGTCATCAACGGCAACAAGCTCTGGCAGACCCTGGCGACCGACGCCGACATGATGTTCGGCCTGTTCCGCACGGATTCGACGGGCAAGAAGCAGCAGGGCATTACCGTGCTGCTGGTCGACATGCATTCCAAGGGGCTGACGTTGCGCCCGATCACCCTGATCGACGGCGGCCAGGAGGTGGCGCAGTGCTTCTTCGACGAAGTGCGCGTGCCGGTGGCGAACCGTATCGGCGCCGAGAACGAAGGCTGGGGCTGCGCCAAGTTCCTGCTCGGCATCGAACGGCTCGGCATCGCCGAGGTCGCGCGCTCGCGCGCCATGCTCGACCGCTACGAGGTCATCGTCGCGACCCCCGACGCCGCCGGCCGCAGGCTGCTCGACGATCCCGAGGTGGCGAACCGCCTGGCCGAGATCGAGATCGACCTGATCGCGCTCGAGGCGACCGAGTACCGCATGCTGTTCGACCCGGCGCGCGGCGGCGAGGTCGGTGCCGAAGCCTCGACCCTCAAGCTGGTCGGCACCCAGGTGCAGCAGCTCATCAGCGAGGCGACCATGGAGGCAGCCGGGTACTTCGCCCAGGCGGCGGCGGCCGGGATCGGCGGCGACAACGCCCGGCGCATCGGACCCGCGTTCGCCGAGCCCGCGACGCGCAACTACTTCAACCTGCGCAAGATCTCGATCTACGGCGGATCGAACGAGATCCAGAAGAACATCGTCGCCAAGGCGGTGCTCGGTCTCTAGGGAGCGAAAGCCATGAGCATGTTCCCGACCGCCGACCAGGCGCAGTTCGCCCGCTCGATCGATCGTTACCTCGCCGGCATCGGCGATGGCGCGACCCGCCGGCGGGTGCGCGCCACCGAATCCGGTTTCGCCGAGGAGCACTGGCGGGGACTCGCCGACCTCGGCGTCCTCGGCCTGCTGGTCGCCGAGGACCACGGCGGCACGGGCGGCGGCGGCGGCGATGTCGCCGTGGTCATGGAAGCGATCGGCCGGCACCTGGTCTGCGGACCCTATTTCGCGACCGGCGTGCTCGGCGCCGCCCTGCTTGGCCACGCGGACGCCGCGGTCAGGCGCGCCGTGCTGGCCGAGCTTGTGGCCGGCCGGCATCGGGTCACGCTCGCCTACGTCGAGCCCCAGGCGCGCTACGACCTGGCCGACGTGACCACGCGGGCCGTGCGCGATGGCGCCGGCTGGCGGATCGACGGCGCGAAGTCGCTGGTCGCCTACGCGGCGGCGGCGTCCTCGCTCGTGGTCGTGGCGCGGACCAGCGGCGGCCGGGCCGAGCGCGGCGGCATCGGCCTGTTTCTAGTGCCGGGGAACGCGCGTGGGCTCGAGCGGCGGGATTACCCGACCGTGGACGGCCAGCGCGCCTCCGAGGTGACGCTGGAAGCCGTGCGGGTCGGCGCCGAGGCGGCGATCGGCGACCCGGGCGCCGGGCTCGATCTCCTGGAGGGGGTCGTCGACCTGGCCACCGCCGCGCTGCTCGCCGAGGCCGTGGGCGCCATGAGCTACCTCTACGAGACGACGCTTGCCTACCTCAAGACTCGCAAGCAGTTCGGCACGACCATCGGCAGCTTCCAGGCGCTGCAGCACCGCATGGTCGACGTGTTCACCCAGGTCGAGTTCGCGCGCTCGATGGCGGCGGTCGCCCGGCTCGCGCTCGACGGCGACGCGGCGACGCGCCGGCGCGAGGTGTCGGCGGCCAAGCTGTTCGTCGATCGGGCGGCGCGGCACGTTGCCCAGGAATCGATCCAGCTCCACGGCGGCATGGGCATGACCGACGAGCTCGACGTCGGCCATTACGCCAAGCGCCTGACCATGATCGGCTTGACCTTCGGCGACCGCGCGTACCATTTGGCGCGCTATCGCGCGGCGCGCGCTGCCGGCTGATCCACATCAAGGCCCGGATCCGCGCCGGCGGCGCATGATTTCCGCGCGATGTTGACCTCGACAGCGAGTACGGTCGTGACCCACAGAACGATCCTGGTTCCCATCGGTGAAGGCGTGGCGAGCGAGACCGCGCTGGGCACGGCGTTCACTCTGGCCGGGCAGTGGGGCGGCCACGTCGTGGGCTTGAGCGCCAGCCCCGATCCGCGCGACGCGGCGTACCTGGTGGGCGAGGCGGTGTCGGCCGACGCCATCGATTCCGTCATGCGGGCCGCCGAGGCGCGGTCGGCGCAGCTCGCGGCGGCGGCGCGCAAGCAGTTCGAGTCCGCGCGCGCGGCCGCCAAGACGGGCAGCGGTCGCGTCTCCGCCGAGTTGATCGAAGTCGTCGGTCAGGACCGCGACCATGTGGCGGTCTTCGGGCGGGCGGCCGATCTCATCGTGGCGCCGCGCCCGGACGATCCGATCGGCTCGCGCGCGGCCGGGGTGCTCGAGGCCGCGCTGTTCGAGACCGGGCGCCCTGTGCTGGTGCCGCCCGCGCGCGGGGCGCCCCAGCCGACCGAGCGCGTCGCCATCCTGTGGAACGACAGCGTCCAGGCGGTCCGCGCCGTGGCCGGGGCCGCGCCGTTCCTCGCCCGGGCGGGCCGGGTCGACATCCTGGTCGCCGAAGCGGGCACGGACCTCGTGGCCTCGGCCGCTCGGCTGGCCGCCAACCTGGGCCGCCACGGCGTCAAGGCCGAGGCCGGCCGCGTCGATCTCGCCGGGCGCGGCGACGCCTCCGCGCTCGCGGCCCGCGTCGCCGACCTGGGCGCGACGTTGGTGGTCATGGGCGCCTACGGCCACAGCCGGCTGCGCGAGTTCATCCTCGGCGGCGTGACGCGCCGCATGATCGGTCAGGACGCGCCGGCGTTGCTCCTCGCCCACTGACCGGGGACATCGCCATGCTCAGGACGGTCCGCCTAGTCGAAGGCGAATACGTCTCGGTCAGCGAGCACGACGGCGTGACGCGCACCTTCCGCGTCGCCCGCATCCGCTAACGCTCGGCGCGCGCGCGCCAGATGTCGAGCGCGAGCCTTGCCTCGACGCCCAGATCGAGCAGCGGCCGGGGCGGCAGTGCGGCGGGCGTGCCCAGGCTCTCCATGTCGGCGATCAGCGGGTTGTCCCGGCCAGTGGCGAGGTCGGCCGCCAGCGCACCGCCGATCGTGCCCTTGGTCACGCCGACCGCGTTCTGGCACACGGCGGCATGGACGCCGGGCGCGACACACCCGAATCCCGGCGCCCCGTTGCGCGACAGGCAGACGTAACCGGTCCACGTGGCGTCGAAGCTGACGTGGGGCAGCATGGGGAAGCGGCGTCGGAACGCCCGCCGGTGCTGCCGGCGCGCGGCCCTGCGGTCGTTGTCGCTGCGCCTGAGGCTCGGCGCGTAGGTGATCTTCTGGCGGATCAGGATGCGGTGGTCCTGGGTCCGGCGCATGGTCACCCCGGCGAAGGCGTTGGCCGGCGTCAGGCCCCACTCGGGCAGTCCGCCGAGCGCCTTCTGCTCGTCCTCATCGAGCGGGCGGGTCAGGCTGGCGTGCGCGGCGAAGCGTAGCAGCCGGCCCTGGAACGCGCCGAACTGGTCGCCGAGCCCGTTGGTCGCGACGATCAGGTTGGGCGCGAACAGCCGGCCGTTGGGTGTCTCGAGCCGCACGCCGTTGTCGTAGGACCAGCGCACCACGGGCGTACGTTCGTGCAACGCGACGGCCTCGGGCAGACTGTCGGCGAGCCCGCGCGTCAGCGCCGCCGGGTTCATCAGCGCGCCGCCCGGCGTGTGGATCGCGGCGCGGTGGTACGCCGTCCCGACCTCGGCGGCGAGCGCGTCGCCTTCGAGCCAGCGGAAGGGTTCGCCGAGCCGCTCGAGCTCGCGGGCGTAAGGCTCGAGGATGGTGCGCACGCCCCAGTCCGAGACCGCCGCGTGGTACTTGCCCGCGTGGCTCCACTGGCAGGCGATGCCGGCTCCGCGCACCGTGGCCTCGAGCAACTCGATCGCCGCCCGGCTCAGCCGCAGGTTGCGTTGCGATCCTTCGAGCTCCTCGAGAGAGGAGCCGACGTTGTGCGGCAGGTCGATGGCGAAGCCGGAGTTGCGCCCCGAGGCGCCCTCGCCCACCTCCTGCGCCTCGAGCAGCACGACCCGGTCGTTGGGCCGGTTCTCGGCCAGACGCCGCGCCGCCGCGAGCCCGGCGAAGCCGGCGCCGACCACCGCCCAGTCGGCGCGCACGTCGCCCTGGAGCGCCGGCCTCGGCGCGCGCGGCGGCAGGATGCGCGACCAGCCGTTGGTCGTGTCGTCCTCGGGCAGCAGGCCGACCTCGGGCACGGCCGCCCCTAGAGGCCGTCGCGCGGGACGCGATCGTCCCACGTCCGGCTGAAGAAGCGGCGGCCGCTTTCGTAAGCCGCCAGGTCGGTCGCCACGTGGAACGCCGCGGCGGTGGCCGTGACCGTCATGCGCGATTCGACCGCTACGTCCCAGCCGGGGCCCTGGTTCACGCTGCGCAATGTCCATTCGGCCCGGGCCGACAAGGGATCGTCGTCGCGGATGCGGTAGACGACCTCGACCCCGTCGCCCGCCACCACGTCGATCTCGTCGTAACGCACCTCGCCGCCGTCCTCGACCAAATGGAGCACCCATTCGCCGGTGGCGATGTCGCGGCGCAATGTGCGCTCGCCGCGTGCCTGCCGGCGGATCGTCATGGCCGGCAAGGCTGCGGCCTCGGGCGCGGCGAAGGGCGCGAGCCGCTCGTCGGCGGGATCCGCCGCGCGCACCGGCAACTCTATGTGGCTCGCTCCCGCGACGAGTTCGAGGCGCACCGGTTCGGGCGAAGGCCACACCATCGGCCAGTACGTGGTCGACACGGCGACGCGCACCCGATGGCCGGCGGGAAACCGATGGGCCACGTCGTTCAAGCGGACGCGCACGGTCATCGGCCGGCCGGGCACGATGGGCGCCGCGCGTTCGTGGCCGTCGCGATGGGTCAGGTTCAGGAGCCCGTAGCTGACGCGGTTCGCGGTGCCGTCGGGCGCCACATCCATCAAGCGAACGGCCAAGAACGCCAGCGGCCGGTCGACGACGACGGTCAGCGCGGCCTCGGGCGCGCCGAGGATGGCGAGCGGGCTTTCGATCGGCGCGGAATCGAACGCGATCGAGCGGCCGTCGTCCTCGCCCTGGTCGATCGCCAGGTCCGAGCTCTTGCCGCCGAGACCGTAGGGGCACCACGTACCGCCCGCGATGCCGACCGTCTGGCCGCTGATCCGGGTCAATATCGTGCGCGGCCCGGCCGCGGCCCCGAGCCCGGCGGCGTTGAGGTGGTACCGGCGCGGACTAAGGCGAGGTGACGGCCACGACGCCTCCGCCACCCATCGCCCCTTGGCGGTGTCGGCCACGGCGTCGGGCCGGCCGGGGTCGGCTTGCCAGACCCGGTACATCGGCTCGGCCATGATGCCGGTGTCGCGACCCTTGAGCCAATGGTCCCACCAGCGCAGGGATTCCTGGAGGAAACCGATCGCCGGCCCGGGTATGCCGTCGTGCGGGTACTTGTGGCCCCACGGTCCGACCAGCCCCTTGCGCGGGCACGCGAGGTTCGCGAGCATCCGCGGCACGGCGTTGGAATAGCCGTCGGCCCAGCCGCCGACCGCGTAGACCGCACAGGTGATCGCGCCGTAGTCCTCGCAGACCGAGCCGTGCTTCCAGTAGTCGTCGCGCCATGGATGCGCGAGCCAGATCTGCGAGGCGACCGGCCGCCATGACTCGAGCCGTTGCCGCCACTGCTCGCGCCAGCCTGTTCCCGTGATCCGTGGATCGGCGGGGCGCGCCATGAACTGCAGGAAGGCCGAGCCCCAGAAGAAGTTCTCCGTCAGCAGGCAGCCGCCCATGTAGTGAACGTCGTCGGCATAGCGATCGTCGGTCGAGCAATGGGTGATGATCGCGGCCAGCGCCGGTGGCCGGCGCGCCGCGACCTGAAGCGCGTTGAACCCGCCCCACGAAATCCCCGTCATGCCGACCTTGCCGGTGCACCACGGCTGGGCCGCCAGCCAGGCGATCGCCTCGACGGCGTCGTCCTGCTCCTGCCTGGCGTATTCGTCGGTGATGATGCCTTCCGAATCGCCGCTGCCGCGGATGTCGAGCCGGACCGCGACGTAGCCGTGGCCGGCCCAGTAGCGATGCCGGGGATCGTCCCAGGCCCGCGTGCCGTCGCGCTTGCGGTAGGGAATGTATTCGAGGATCGCCGGCACCGGTTCCGCCTCGGCGTCCTCGGGCAACCAGATGCGCGCCGACAGCCGCACGCCGTCCGACATCGGAATCCAGACGTGCTCGATCTCGCGCACCCGGCGCGGAAAGTCCGTGACCAGTTTCCACGGCGCACCCTTGGCGACGATCATGGCGCCCTTAGACCTCCGAACCCGCCTTGAGCCCTTCGAGCACGGCCTCCTCGGCGGTGCGCGGCGCCAGGCAGTCCCCCGCGAGCCGCACCTCGCCGGACCAGCCGTCGAGCGCCTGCTCGAGCCCGGTCGCCGGCTCGTGGCCCAGCGCGGCGACCAGGGTATCGACGCCTTCGACGACGATCGGCTCGCCGCTCGTCACGTGCTGGAGCACGACGGCCTCCTTCTCGACCCCGACGACGCGCGCGTAGGGGATGATCTCTACCCCCAGCCCGTGCAACACGCCGACCCAATGATCGCGCGTGTACATTTGCAGCGTCTGGCCCGCCATGGTGCCGTTGACCGCCAGGCGCACGCGGCATCCGGCGCGGGCGAGACGTTCGGCCAGCCCGAGCCCGATCCAATCGCAGCGCCAGTCCGCGACGACGACGCTGGCGCCAACGTTGACTTCGTCGCGCAGCACCTGCCAGGCATCGACGACATGGCCATCGGCCGCGCCCTCGATCGGCGGGTGGCGCGGCGTGGCGCCGGTGGCGACGATCACGGCGTCGGGCGCCTCGGCCTCGACCAGCGCGCGCGTCACCGTTGTTCCGGTGACTACCTTGACCCCGGCCCGTTCGACCTCGCGCGCAAGGTTGGTGACGATGCCGCCGAATTCGGCGCGCCGGGGCAGGAGCTGGGCGAGCAAGGCCTGGCCGCCGAGCCGAGCCGCCTCGTAGAGCGTCACGTCGTGGCCGCGTTCGGCGGCCACCGCGGCGGCCTTCATGCCCGCCGGCCCGCCACCGGCGACCAGGACCTTGCGCCGCCGTCCGGCCGGGCGGCGCACGCCATAGACGCGCTCGCGTCCCGTTTCCGGGTGCTGGATGCAGCTGATGCCGTAGCCGGTCTGCATGTGGCCGATGCACGCCTGGTTGCAGCCGATGCACGCGCGGATGTCGTCGAGCCGCCCGGCCTGGGATTTGGCCGCCATGTCCGGGTCGGCGATCATGGCCCGGGTCATGCCGCACATGTCGGCCTCGGCCGCGGCCAGGATGCGCTCGGCGATCTGCGGGGTGTTGATGCGCCCGGCGACGAACACCGGCTTGCCGATCGCCTGCTTCATGCGCGCGGCGAACGGGGCGACGTAGCCGGTGTCCACGAACATCGGCGGCACGACGTGGACCGAGCCCTTGAGCCCGGCCATGGTGCCGGCGATGACGTTGACGTAGTCGATCGCGCCGTCGCCGTCGAGCGCGCGGCAGACCTCGAGCACCAGGTCAGGCGTAAGCCCCTCCTCGTCCATCTCGTCGCCCGAGATGCGCAGGCCGACGATGACTCTGTCGCCGACGTTCGCCCGGACGGTTTCCAGGATCTCGCGCAGGAAGCGCAGGCGGTTGCCGTCGGAGCCGCCGTAGGCGTCGCTGCGCCGGTTGACCTGGGGATTGAGGAACTGCGCCGGCAACAGGCCATGCGAGGCGAGCACCTCGACCCCGTCGAGCCCGGCGCGCGCCATGCGCCCGGCGGCCGCGCCGTAGCCCGCGATGACGTCGCGGATCATGGGCGTTGGCATCGCGCGCGGCATGATGTGATGGCGTTCCTCGGGCGTGACCGAGGCGGAGTACGCGACCGGCAGGCTGCCGTCGAGCGATCCGCCCATGACCCGGCCCGAATGGGACAACTGGCCGAACACGGCGCAGCCGTGGCCGTGGACCGCGGCGACGACGCGGGCGTAACCGGGGACGATCGCGTCGGTCGTGGCGTTCAGCGCCTGGCCACTGGCGACGCCCGATTCGTGGACCCGCGCCGCCTCGGTGATGATCAGCCCGGCGCCGCCCTTGGCCCGGGCCTCGTGGTAGGCGACCAGGTCCTCGGTCGGCAGGCCGTCGGCGACCAGCATGGTCATGTGGCCGGTCGAGAAGATGCGGTTGCGCAGCGTCACGCCGCGGATCGTCAACGGCGCGAACAGATGCCGGAACTGGGTCACGCGGCGCCAGGAATCACAGGCTGAGCGCGAGCTTGCGCGCCTCGAACAGTGCCATGGCGGCGGTGCGCGCCGAAACCGCGTCGCCAATTGTGTGCACGTCGATCCCGGCGCCGCCCAGCGCCTTGGTCAGCCCGTCCTCCGGCGTATTCGTGCACGCGAGCACTAGGCTGTCGAACTCGCGCGTCTCCTTGTCGCCGGTGAACAGGTCGACGATCGTCGCCGTGGTGCCTTGCCAGGTTTCAAGCCCCTTGGCCAGCAGCACCTCGACGCCGAACTTGGCGAAGCGCTCGCGCGTGGTCGTGCCCGTGCCGGAAAGATCGAGCGCGCCGGCCGATTTCTCCGACGCGGTGAGCACCGTCACCTGGTGGCGTTGCTGGGCCAGGTGCAGCGCCGTGCCGCTGGCCGGCCACCAGCCGTCGATGTCGTCGAGCAACAGCACCCGGCTGCCCGGCACGACCTTGCCGTCGAGCACGTCGTGGATCGTGCAAACGTTGTCCTGATCGGCGCCGGGCAGGCGGTCGCGATTCAGGAATGCCCGCTGGAAGCCGCTGCGCGTCGGTTGCGAGCCGGTGCACAGCACGACCACGTCGGCGCCGGCCGCCTTGACCGCCGCGGCGTCCATCTCGGTGCGCAGCTTGACGCGCACCTGGAGGCGTTCGAGCTGGCCCTGGGCCCAGCCCAGGAAGAACCCGACCTCGTTCCGTTCGGGCTGGCCGGCGGCGAGCCGGAACTGGCCGCCGAGCTCGCCCTGGCGCTCGACCAGCGTCACCTTGTGGCCGCGTTCGGCCGCGACGCGGGCGACCTCGAGCCCCGCCGGGCCGCCGCCGACCACCAGCACCTCCTTGGGCTTCTCGGCCGGCTTCGGGCGATCGCCATCCCACTGGTACTCGCGCGCGACCGATGGGTTGACCAGGCAGCTCACCCAGTAGTCGCGGAGCCGGCGGCCGATGCACAACTGGTTGCACGAGATGCACGGCCGGATGTCCTTGGCGTTGCCGTCCCGCGCCTTGTTCGCCAGGTGCGGGTCGGCGATCTGGCTGCGCACCAGGCTGACCAAATCGGACTTGCCCTCGGCGACCATCTTCTCGGCGTTGGCCGGGGTCTTGATGCGACCCTCGGCGGTGACTTTGGCATGGCGCACCGCCTGCTTGTACGCCGCGGCATCGTCCGCGCCCATCATCATGGGGTTGTGGAACGTCGGCACGATGCGGAACGACTGGTTGAGGTAACTCCCGACGCCGACGCTGAAGTAATCGACCAGCCCGCGCGCATCCAGGTACGCGGCGATCTCCTGCTTGTCCGCGATGCTAAGCCCGCCCGGCGACGGCTCGGCGCCCGACACGGTCATGCCGACGATGTAGTCGTTGCCCGCCATCTTGCGGATGCGGGCGCAGATCTCGACCGCGAAGCGCACCCGGTTCTCCAGGCTGCCGCCCCACTTGTCGTCGCGCCTGTTGGTCAGCGGCGACCAGAACTGGTCGACCAGGCAGTTGTAGCCGGCGAAGATGTCGGTGCCGTCGAAGCCGGACTGCTGGTCGCGCCGGGCGCAGGCCACGAACGATTCGATCAACTCCTCGATCTCGGCCTCGGTGACGGCGTGGCTGCCCCACTGGTCGTGCAGCGACGGGAACCCGGACGGCGACCAGTAGGGCTCCCACGAGTTGTCTTGGTCGCCGTGGCCGCCCACGTGGTACGCCTGATGGACCATCACGGTGCCGTGCCCGTGGCATTCGTCGGTGATGCGCCGGAAGTGCGGGATCACGCCATCGTCGGTGCGGAAGTTGCCGCGGATCAGAACGCCGGTGCGGTGCGCCGGCTGGGGCTCGATCACGATCATCGCGGCGCCGCCCCGCGCGCGCTCTCGGTAGTAGCCGAAGTGGCGATCGCCCGGCAGGCCCTCGTAACTCATGTTGACCGTGTGGGCCCCGAACACGATGCGGTTCTTGAGCTCCACGTGCCGGAGCTTCAGCGGGCTGAACAGGTGCGGAAATTCGGACATGGGTTCCCTCGCTCCTCGGCGGCGGCGAGTGTGGAGCGCGAGCCGCGCCCGGCGCAATGGCCCTCAGGCGCGCCAGGCGACCTCGATCCGCCCGCCCCCCGGCGGCAGCGCCAGGGTGGCGATAGCGTCGCCGTCCAGCCGGACCGCAACGCCGTCCATCGTGGCGCGCGTGACCCGTTCCCGTGCCACGCCCGGCAGCGCGAGCGTTGCGCCGCCTTCGCCCGCTGGCGTGTCGAGCGCAAGCCGCCCATCCGCGAATTCCACGTTCCGGAAGCGCCCGCGCCGGTCGGTCGTGAACAAGGCTTGCCCGTCGCGCTCGACCGTCAGCCGGCCGTCGCGCACGGTGACGATGCCGCGTCCGCCCGGCACGCGCAGCGGGCCCACCCGCGCCTCGGCCCCGCCGTTGGCGATGGTCCAGCCGTTCCACGGGTCGACGTCGACGACGTCGGCGACGGCGAGGTAGGGCATGAGCGCGCCCCAGGCGTAGAACGCATCGGTGTCCGGCTGGTCGCGGATTTCGCCGGACGTCGCGCTGAAGTTCTCGCCGCACTGGCGGTCGCGGTCCCAGCCCTTGCGGAACGTGGCGTGGCTGCGCCGGGCGAGCTCCGCCGCCACATCGTCGCGTCCAGCCCGGCGCAGGCCGTAATAGACGAGGATGTTGAGCGGCGGCCAGACGCGCCCGCGCCAATAGACGTTGTCGGCGAACGCCGGGTCGTCGCGCGTCACCGCGGGCAGCACGTGCTCGCCCCAGAACTCGCGCTCGTTCAGCAGATGATCGTCGATGAGCTGGCTGGTCTGGTGGGCATCGGCGGCGCCGGCGATGAGCGGGAAGAAGCTGGTCGGCGCCAGGCTCCTGACAAACCGCCCAGACCAAAGCCGGTTGGCGAACACGCCACGGGTTTCGTCCCACAGATCGGCCCGAATGCGCGCCTTCAGCCTGTCGCAGCGCTCGGTCAGGCGCGCGGCCGTGCGCTCGTCGCCGAGCTCGCGGGCCATCGTCGCTAGCATCTCGCCGTCAAGCGCGACCAGACTGTTGAGCGCCACGTCCTCGCAATCGAGCGTGTGGGCCTCGGGCACCAGAACGGCCTCGTCGTGGACCGGGGAGTTGTCCATCATCGACTCGTCCTTGGCCGCGAGCTTGGTGCCGCGATAGAGCCCGCGCCCCACCGGCGACGTGCCGTATTCCAGGAGCCCGTTCTTGTTGCCGTCGCGATTCCGCCACCACCAATCGTGATTGGCCAGCAGCACCGGATACGCGCGTTCGAGCAGCCGCCGGTCGCCAAGCCGCAGGTGCACCATGCGCACGATGAAGGCACCGATCGGCGGTTGCGAGCGGTCGACCCAGGCATCGTTGCCGGTGACCAGGCACGGCAGATTGCCCCACTCGGTCGCCCCGGCGAACACGGCCGCCAGGTTTTCGGCCGCTACCCGGTCGTCGAAAAGCCCAGCCATCAGACCGTGATAGAGCACGTCATCGAGCCAGACCCCGAAGCCGCCGAACTTCTGCGCCACCCAGTGCCGGCTCAAGAGGGTGTAGGGGCGGCGGTTGACCGGGTCCCACACGCTGTTCCAGCCGATCACGTCGCGCACGGCGTCGAGGCCCGTGTGCGACATGGGCGGGGCCCCGGATTCGGCCGATTTCAGCGCCGCGCGGGCCTTGGCCACGGCCTCCTCCCGATCGGAAGCGACGGCGACGGCGAAGCGGCAGGCGGGCATTTCCTCCAGGTTATAGCGCAGCGCCAGGAGCGGCCCCGCGGCATCGCGCGAGGCCAGGTAGAAATAGCCTTTTTCGCGGTATTCCGCGGCCAGATCGTCGAGGCTGGCGTGGCGGGTGACCATGAGCGGCGCGCGCGCGCCGACCAGCGCGACGTGGCTGTCGTCGATGGTTGTCGTTGCCGTGTCGTCGTCGTCGTTCCAGACGATGTCGTCGCGGCCATCGACGACTGCGACGACAACAGGCCAGAAGCGCAGGCCCCATTCGCCGTGCCGAAGCGTTCGCCAAGCCCCCACTACAACCTCTGGTAGAGGCTTCGCCCAGCTCAGGGCGAGCTCGGTTCCGGCCAGGGTGAGGTCGAGCCGGACCGAGCCGCCGTCGAGCGTGCGCGGGCCAAGCCTGACCTCGGCGGGCGGGAAGCGGCTGAACGCGTTGCGGCTCGCGGCGTAGGCGCAGAAGCCGACGCGCAGGCCCAGCGGCAGGAAGATCATGTCGCCGGGATAGACGCTGTCCCACGTGTTCCAGGCGCGGTCGGCGTCGACCTCGCCCCGGTAGACGAAGGGCGCGTCGGTCATGGCGTGGCTCCTCGATGGCGCCGGCTAGGTCCAGAAGGCCTCGTTCGGCTGGGTCCCCGCGGCATCGGCGGAAAACTCCGGCTTGATGCGGAGCACGACGTACATGTCGATGGCGCCGAGGTTCTTGACCTCGACCGCGCCGCGCGGCTCGATTTCGAAGCGCGCGCCGATGTGGTGGCGGGTGCTGGCGGAAACGGTGACGCGGCCGGGCTCGCACGCGTGCTCGAGGCGCTGGGCGACGTTCACCGCGTTGCCCCAAACGTCGAAGGCGAAGCGCCGGGCGCCGACGACCCCGGCGACCAACGGGCCGGTGTTGATACCGACGCGCAGTTCCCACGGCCGCATGCGCAGCATCGCGCGCTGCCGGTTCGCGTCGGCCAGGGCCTTCTGGATCTGGAGACCGGCGAGGCAGGCGTCCAAGGCATGGGTTCGGCTGGCTTCGATCAGCCCGGCGACGCACAGGCAGGCATCGCCCACGGTCTTGATGGTCTCGACCCGGTTCGCCGCGGCGATCTCGTCGAAGCGCGTGAACTGCTGGTCGAGCTGTTCGACCAGCCGGGCCGGTTCCAACCCCTCGGTCAAGCGGGTGAAGTCCTTGAAATCGGCGATCAGGACCGTGACCGATTCGTGGAAGCGCGAAGCGACGCGGCCATGGGTCGTGAGCTCGTCCGCGATCGCGGCCGGCATGACGTTGCGCAGCAGCGCGTTGGCGCGCTCGCGCTCCTGGTCGGCCGACGCCCGTGCCTCGGCCAGCTCCTTGACCATGGCGTTGCGCTCGATCAGCTCGCGGCGCAGCTCGAGCTGGGCCATCGCCTGCTGCGCCAGGCGGCGCACGGCCTCGCGCTGGGCCGGCGTGAGCTCGCGCGGTTCGAAGTCGACGATGCACAGGGTTCCGACGGCGTAGCCATCGCGGTTGATCAGCGGCATGCCGCAATAGAACTTGAGGTGCGGCTCGCCGGTGACGACGCCCAGGTCCTTGAAGCGGTCGTCACGCGTCAAGTCCGGGACGTAGAGCAGATCGTTGGAACAGATCGTCGTCGAACAGACCGAGACCTCGCGCGGGCATTCGGTGAACCCGGCGGGCAGTCCGTACTTGGCCTTGAACCACTGGCGATGGTCGTCGACGATGCTGATCAAGGCGACCGGCGCATGGCAGATTTCGGCCGCGAGCTCGGTCAGCGCGTCGTGCGCGAACTCGGGAGGCGTGTCGAGCACGTCGTAGCGCGCGACCGCCTCAAGACGTCGCGCCTCTTGCTCGGGCGGCAACGTCCTCATCGGCCCCTCCGGCCATGCCTCGCCCACGTTTTCGATGAGTGAAGGCGGGAGGCCGACGTGGCAATTTCGAGGTCACCCTCAAGGCCGAGTCCGACCCATCCGAGACCCGGACGTCCGGCTGGCGCGCTACGCGCCATCGGGCATGCCGGCCGCGATCAGCGCGGCCCTGAATCGCGCGATGACGGCGGGGTCGCGATAGGGCTCCGCGTAAAAGAACGATTCGACCGTGCCGGACGGATTGCGCGCGTGGTATTCCGCCACGCGGGCTCGTGCCTCGTCGAGTCGACCGAGGCCGACGTGGCAGATGGCGAGATAGAGGTCCGCCCAGGGCGGTGGGTCGACCATCCGCTTGATCGCATCGATGGCCCTTTGGTAGTGCCCCGCCGCGATCAGCGCACCGGAATAGACATCCCAGTACCAATCGAGCGGGAACGGGTCGCGGCGGAACACGGCGTCCATTTCGCGCAATGAGTCCTCGCTGCGGCCCATGTAGCTGAGCCACATGGCGCGCACCATCAGGATGAACGAATCGTTCGGGTTGAGCTCCACGGCCCGCTCTATGTGAGGCCCGGCATCATCCAGGCGATTCATGAACATCAGCGGGTGAGCCATCGCATAATGGCACCACGCCTCCTCGCGGTCGAGCGCGATGGCCTTCCGCCCATGAGCCAAGGCGATCTCCAGGAGGCCCGGTTTTGCTTCGAGGTTTGCTTCGAGGAAGAACTTAATCACGTTGACGGAGCTCAACAGGGCGTGGGCCAAGGCGAAGCGAGGATCGAGCTCGATCGCTCGGAGCAGGAACGGTTCGGCCTTCGGGCCCGGTTCGTACCCCCGCATCCAATCGCGGGCCCGCAGATAGTTGTCGTAGGCGGACAAGTTCTCGGTCGGCCGCCGTTGGGCGCGCTCGGCGCCCGCCGACGCGACCCGGCCGGCGACGATAGTCGCGATGGTGCGCGCGACCTCGTCCTGGATCTCGAAGATGTCGGCCAGGTCGCGGTCGTAGCGTTCGGCCCAGACGTGGTTGGCCGTCGCCGCGTCGATCAACTGCGCCGTGATGCGCACCCGGCCACCCGCCTTGCGCACGCTGCCCTCGACCACGTAGTGGACGCCGAGCTTCGCGGCCGCGTCCTTGACGTCGACGTTGCGACCCCTGAACACGAAGGACGAGTTGCGCGACGTCACCAGGAGTTCATGGAACCGGCTGAGCTCGGTGATGATGTCCTCGGTGATGCCGTCGGAGAAATATTCCTGCTCGGGGTCGCCGCTCATATTGGCGAACGGAAGGATCGCGACCGAGGCCTTCTCGTTGACGGGTGGCCGTGACGGGCTCGGCGCATCGGGCGCGTCGACCTGGAACACGCGGATCGGCTTGGCGATGTTCTTGACGGCGTGCTCGCCGAGCCCCCTGAACCGGCACGGGACCTTGCCCTCGACCTGGTCGTGAACGCTCTGCGAGACGCAGATCGCGCCGGCGGGCGATAGCTTCTCGATACGCGCGGCGACGTTGACGCCGTCGCCGTGGATGTCGGCGCCGCTGACGACGATGTCGCCAAGGTTGACGCCGATGCGGAACGCCATGCGCGCCTCGGCCGGCAGCTCCGCGTTGCGCCGACCGAGGTCGTCCTGGACGGCGATGGCGCACGCCACGGCGTTGACCGCGCTGCCGAACTCGATCAGCAGGCTGTCGCCGGCGCCGCCGACCACGCGGCCCTGGTGCGCCGCGACGTGGCCTTCGATGACGGCCCGGTACGCCGCGAAGCGCGCGAGCGTGGCGGCCTCGTCGGCGCCCATCAGGCGGCTGTAGCCTTCCACGTCGGCCGCCAGGATCGCGGCCAGCCGTCGCGTCGGCCCAGGATCGGTCATGGGATGCGTCCGACGGTGCTCATGGACGCACCATAAGCCATTCCACTCGCGTGCGCCTGAGGGCCGCTCCGAAAAGATGTTGAGCCTGGGGAGTCGGTTGTGACTCCATGGCTGGCAACCTTGTCGAGGAGGGTGCCCACTTCGTCAACGCCCAAGAGCCGGCTGTACCCGGCCACGTCCGCCGCGAGTATGGCTGCAAGCCTGCGCTGCTGACGTTCCACGCTAGACCCCCAAGTGAGGAAGGTATTCTAGCAGGCTGCGGAAAAACCCCATCATCGTCATCGCGAGCCGCCGTAGGCGGCGTGGCGATCCAGGGCAATGGCGGAATTCCGCGCGATTCTGGATTGCCGCGTCGCGCTTCGCGCTCCTCGCAATGACGGCATTGATCGCTTATTCAACACCCTGCTAACGCCCGCCGCGTGGACGCCAGGCGGCGAGGATAGCATCGGTGGTCAACAGCGCCACCTGGTCCGGGATGCGCGCGTAGACGTGGCCGAGCATGGCCCGGTGCGAGGGGCGCGAGAACGCGGTCACCGCGTCGGTCGCCACGATCACCCGGAGCCCGCGGTCGACCGCGCCGTAGACCGTGGCGAGCACGCAGACGTCGGTCTCGACGCCCGAGAGTATCAGCGTGTCGGCGTCGAGCCGGCGGAGCGCCGCCAGGAACGCGCGGGCGCCGAACGCGGAGTACGCGCGCTTGTCGACGGTCACGGCCGGGGGCGCGAGCGCGGCCAAGGCCGGCACCACGTCGAGCATGGCGCGCGGCATCCGTTCGAGGGTGACCGCGCGCCAGCGCCGGTAGTAGCCGCGCCACGCGCCCGGTGCCGCGGCGGGTGAGCGGGGCGTAATGAACCTCGTCAGGATCGTGCGCGCCGGCGCGTGGGCGGCGAGCCGCAGCACGTTCGGCAGCACGGCGCCGAAGCTCGGCACCCGCCACGGCGTCGGCTCGGCGAACAGGCGCTGCATGTCGATCGCGACGTGGACCGCGTCGGCGGGGATCACAGTCCCGCGCGCGAGCGTGATTCTTGCCGACTCGTCATTTCGCAAGTCCGAACCCATATTGCGTGCAACGTCTCACGAACAAGGCGAAGGAGCCATCATGAAAGCCATCCTCGGTGTCCATGACGCGCCTCGGCCGCACTGGGTCGGCGACGGATTTCCGGTCCGCTCGCTGTTCACGTACGACGGCCAGGGACGGCACCTGAGCCCCTTCCTGCTGCTGGATTACGCCGGCCCGGCGGAATTCGCACCGGCCTCGCGGCCGCGCGGGGTCGGCGTACATCCGCACCGCGGCTTCGAGACCGTGACCATCGTTTATCAGGGCGAGGTCGACCATCGGGATTCGACCGGCGCGGGCGGCCATATCGGCCCGGGCGACGTGCAATGGATGACCGCTGGCTCCGGCATCCTGCACGAGGAGTTCCACTCCGAGCCCTTCACCCGCCAGGGCGGGACGCTCGAGATGGTGCAGCTCTGGGTCAACCTGCCGGCCAAGGACAAGATGACCGAGCCCGGCTATCAGGCGTTGCTCGACGCCGACATTCCGTCGGTCCCACTAGCCGATGGCGTCGGCCGGGTGCGGGTGATCGCGGGCGCGTTTCAAGGCCATCGCGGCCCGGCGCGCAGCTTCACGCCGATGGACGTCTGGGACATCCGCCTGAACCAGGGCGGCGGGACGCGGTTCGCGTTGGCCGAGGGCAGGACCGTTGCGCTCGTGGTGCTCGGCGGCACCGTGCGGGTCAACGGCGGCGAGGTCGCGCGCGAGGCGCAATGGGTGCACTTCGACCGTGGCGGCACCGACCTCGCGATCGAGGCGGACAGCGACGCGACTCTGCTGCTGCTGAGCGGCGAGCCGATCGAGGAGCCTGTCGTCGGTTTCGGACCGTTCGTGATGAACACCCAGGCGGAGATCGAGCGGGCCATCGCCGATTTCAACGGCGGCAAGTTCGGCGGGATACCAGCCTGAATCCCCCACGCCGAGTGGCGCTGGCAACGTTTTCTCGCCGCCATCGACGTCTTGCAGCACATGGCGCGGTGCAGCGATAAACCTCAGCATTGACCGCGATCATGGTCGGATAATTGCCCTTAGCAGGGTGCTGAAAAACCCCCATCATCGTCATCGCGAGCCGCCGTAGGCGGCGTGGCGATCCAGGACAATGGCGGAATTCCGCGCGATTCTGGATTGCCGCGTCGGCCTTCGGCCTCCTCGCAATGACAGCCTCGGGGTTTTTCCGCAGCCTGTTAGAGCATGTTTCGCATGAGGTGAATCGATGGCCCACCCCCACCCTACCCTCCCCCATCGAGGGGGAGGGAGGCGCTAAAAAGGGGACGCTTCCCTTTTTTGGGGAAAAGGGGACGCTTCCCTTTTTTGGGGAAGAAGCCGAATTCCGCGCCATTCTGGATTACCGAAAAAGGGAAGCGTCCCCTTTTTCGTCATGCGCGGGCGTGACCCGCGCATCCACGAATTGCGTGAAAGCCGTGGATGGCCGGGACTTCGCCCGGCCATGACGCAAAAAAAGCTCGGAAATCTGGGGGTAGCATCCGTTTGATCCAATCCACTAGCGGGGAACGCGGCGGCCACGCGCGTCACGGCCGCACCGTGACCGCGTGCTCGGGCGCGAAGGCGGCGACGACCTCGGTCCCGGGCGCGAGCGGGCGCGAGGCGAGGTTCTGGGCGAACACGATCAAGCGCCGGCCCGCGGCCTCGACCACATAGGTGATGGAGCTGCCCGAATAGACCGCTTGCGCGACCCGGCCGTCGATCCGGTTGGCGAGCGCGGGATCGAGCGCCGCGCCGCGCGGGGCAAGCGTGATCTTCTCGGGGCGCACGGCAAGCGTCACCGGCTCGCCTTCCGCCGGCAGCGGGTCCGCGGTGTGTACGTCGGGCGCGCCATCGACGGCGACCCGGCCCGCCGCGCGCGCCCGTCCCTCGAACAGGTTGGCGTCGCCGAGGAACCCGGCGGCGAACCGGGTGGCCGGGCGTTCGTAGACCTCGGCCGGCGCGCCGACCTGGACGACCCGCCCTTCGTCGATGAGCGCGACGCGGTCGGCGAGCGTCAGTGCCTCCTCCTGGTCGTGGGTGACGAAGATCGTGGTGATGCCGACC
>CAZGYG010000002.1:22519-52979 GCA_964530335.1 uncultured Rhodospirillaceae bacterium
CTGGATCTCCTTGAGCTCGATCTGCATCTCCTGGCGCAGCCGCCGGTCGAGCGCGCCGAGCGGTTCGTCGAGCAGGAGGACGCGCGGCCGCGTGACCAGGGCGCGGGCGAGCGCGACGCGCTGCTGCTGGCCGCCGGAGAGCTGGCGCGGCCGGCGCTCGGCCAGACCCCCGAGCCGGACCAGGCCGAGGATGTCGGCCATCCGCGCCGCGGCCTCGGCGCGCGCCACGCCGCGCACCGCGAGGCCGAAGCCGACGTTCTCGGCCACGGTCAGATGGGGAAAGAGCGCGTAGTTCTGGAACACCATGCCGAGCTCGCGCCGGTGCGGGGGCGTGTCGTCGACGGCGCGTCCGTCGATGCGCACCGTGCCACGGTCGGGCGCGACGAACCCGGCGATGGCGCGCAAGAGCGTCGTCTTGCCGCTGCCGCTGGGGCCGAGCAGGGCGAAGAACGCGCCGTCCTCGAAAACGAGGCTCACGTCGTCGAGGGCGTGGACCGCGCCGTAGGTCTTGGTCAGGCCCTCGACCTCGACCCGGCTCATCGGACCTCGCCGCCGAAGCGGGAAAGCCGGGCGAACGCCAGCATCAGCCCCATCGAGACGACGATGATGATCGCTGAAACCGCGTTGACCTCGGGCGTGAAGCCCTTGCGGATCGCGGCGTAGATCTCGACCGGCAGGGTCGAGACGCCGGGCGGCGCCAGGAAGTACGAAATGACGAACTGGTCGAACGACACGGCGAAGGCAAACAGCGCCGCCGCCACCACGCCCGGCGCGATCACCGGCAGCGTGACGCGCGCGAAGACCTGCCAGGGGTTGGCGCCGAGGATCGCCGCCGCCTCCTCGAGCGCGGTGCCGAAACTGGCGAGGCGCGCGCCGACCACGATCACCACGTAGGGCAACGACAGGGCGACGTGGCCGAGCAGGATGGCGTGCAGGCCCCGCCCGATGCCGGTCCAGAAGAACAGCACGAGCATGGCCGTGCCGATGATCAGCCACGGGATGGTGATCGGCGGCAGCAGCATCAGCCGCAGCATGTTGCGGCCGCGAAACCGGTAGCGGGCGAAGGCCAGCGCCGCCATGGTGCCGAGCACGGTGGCGATCGCGGTGTTGGCCAGGGCGATCACGATGCTGTTCATGCTGGCGGTGAGCAGGCGATCGTTGTGCACCAGCGCCTCGAACCACACCGTGTCCCACACGATCGGCAGCTCATAGAGCGCCGAGCGGTTGAACGCCATGGCCACCAGCACCGCGATCGGCATGTAAAGAAACACGAGCACCAGGGCGAGCAGCGCATGAGCGAGGCGGGTCACGTCACGCCCTCCTCGAGCGCGCCCATGTGCCGGCGCGCGAACGGCAACGCCGCCAGCATGACCGCGAGCACGATGGCGAGCAGGATGAACGACAGCGCCGCGCCGAGCGGCCAGTTGAACACGGCGGTGAACTGGTCCTCGATCACGGTGCCGAGCATCATCCCCGAGGTGCCGCCGAGGATGCGCGGCTCCATGAACGAGCCGACGGCGGGGACGAAGATCAGGATCGCGCCCGCGAGCAGCCCCGGCAGGCTGAGCGGCAGGACGACGCGCAGGAAGGTCGCCGACGCGGACGCCCCCAGGCTGCGCGCCGCCTCGACCAGGCTGTCGTCGATCGCCTGGAGCGACAGGTAGCAGGTCAGGATCATGTACGGCACGAAGGAATGGACCAGGCCGATGACGATCGCCGGGTAGGCGTAGAGGATGTCGAGCGCCGGGGCGCCGGGCACGACGGCGTGGATCGCCCGGTCGATCAGCCCGTCCTTGCGCAGCACGATGGTCCACGAGAACACGCGCACCAGCGCGTTGCTCCAGAACGGTATGACGATGAGCATGAACAGGGCCTCGCGCCAGCGCCCGCGGACGTGGCGGGCGAGCGCGAACGCCGCCGGGTAGCCGACGACGACGCACCAGAACGTGACGTCGAGCCCGAGCCTGATCGAGCGCCAGGTCAGGTCGCGGTAGAACCCCTTCTCCAGGAACGCGGCGTAGTGCTTGAGCGTGAGTTCGGGCTCGCGGTTGCCGAGCGGCGCGACCGTCAGCACGCTGAACAGCAGCATCGCGGCCAGCGGCAGGGCGATGGTCAGCAGCAGCCACAGGTACGCCGGCGCCGTCAGGCCGACGATCGCGCGTGTGCGACGTGTCATGCGCGCTCCGCCCGCTCAAGACGTGTTGGCGAAGCGACCTGGGGGTTGGCCATCGTCACGGTCGCGGGTCGTGCAGGGCAATCGCACGTAAACCGGTAGCGCGAAGTCGGTTCGCCCTGAGCGCCGCCACGCGGCGGTCGAAGGGTCCGACGAACGGGTTTCGCGCCACCGCTCGGCCTTCGAGACGGCCCTTCGGGCCTCCTCAGGCCGAACGGTATCTTCAAGTACACCCCTGCCGGTTTGGGAGCGAGGCGGACCGAGTCGGCCGTGTCGTCCCTACTCGGCGAAGTAGGTCTTGGTCTCCTGCCACAGCTCCAGGTACGCCTGGCGGCGGTCCTCGGGGATCGGCGCCATGAACTGGAGCCGCTCGGCGACCGCCGGGTCGCCGAGCACGACGCGGTTGAACGCGTCCTCGGGAAGCTGGCCCATGGCCGCGCCGTTGGCCGAGGCGGGAGCGCCGACCTCGGTGTCCCAGCGGACGTAGAACTCGGGCGAGACCATGAAGTCGATGAAGGCGTGGGCGCCGTCGGGGTTGGGCGCGCCCGCCACCAGCGACAGTCCGTCGAGCCAGCCGATCGCCCCTTCGGGCGGGACCACGAATTCGACCGGAAGGCCGAACGCCTTCTTGCTGCGCGCGGCCGAACCCGACCAGTAGGTGGCGATGTCGAAGGCGCCGGAGGACAACAGCTTGTTCCACTCGTCCTCGGACGACCAGAACGTGGCGATCTGGTCCTTGAGCCCGCGCAGCTTGTCGCGGATCTTGTCGAGATCGGCCGGGTTGTTCATGTCCTGCCCGGTCGCCAGCGCGGCGAGCTGCACCGCCTCGACCGCGTCGTCGCGCCAACCCAAGTGCCCGGCGTTGGCCGGGTCCCACAGCGCTTCGATCGAAGCGGGGGCCGCCAGCTTCTCCGTGTTGTAGGCGAACGAGGTGACGCCCCACAGCCACGACACGCCCATGACCTTGCCGTCGATGTTGAGCATGGCGTTATCGCGGTAGGCGGGCGTGAGATCGGCCCAGTTCGCGATCCTGGACGAATCGATCGGCTGGAGCAGGCCCTCGGCGGCGGCATCGCCGGTGAACGAGCTGTTGATCAGCACCACGTCGTAGGTGCCCGGGCTGGTGCGCAGCTTGGTCAGCATCTCCTGCTCGGAGTTGAAGTAGTCGTGCTCGACCGTGAACCCGGTCTTGGCGGCGAAGGCTTCGAGCGCCCAGGCCTCGTCGGTGCCGTAGCCCTGCCAGTTGAGCACCCTGATCGTGCCTTCGGCGTGGGCGGCGCCGGCCAGCGCCAGCATGGCCACGCCGAGGCCCAACGCCGTCCCGAAGCCGCGCCGCGCAAGCGGCCGTCCGAGCGAACCCATGAAACTCCTCCCTCTGCCAAGCGGGCCTTTGCCAAGCGGGCGCGCCTTGGGCGGCGCGCCTCGATCATCGGGCCTCATTCATGCCCCAGCCGAGAAGGCTGTCAAGAAGGGCATACTTGAACCGGCCCGGTCTTTCGGCGACGCTGACCCGACGCAAGGGAGGACGCCATGGCCGAACCCGCCCCGCCGGCCGCCGCGGGCAAGCTCGTCATCCGCAACATCGGGCTGCTGCTGTCGGGCGACCTGGCGCGACCGATCCTCGACGCCGACACCATCGTGGCCGAGAACGGCCGCATCACGGCCGTCGGCAAGGCCAAGGACGTGGACGCGGGAGGCGCCGCGACCGTGATCGACGCCAGGGGCACGACGGTCGCCCCGGGGCTGATCGACAGCCACGTGCATCCGGTGTTCGGCGACTGGACGCCGCGCCAGAGCCAGCTCGGCTGGATCGACAGCTTCCTCCACGGCGGGGTCACGACCATGGTCTCGGCCGGCGAAGTCCATCTGCCCGGCCGGCCCAGGGACGTGGTCGGGGTCAAGGCGCTGGCGATCACCGCCCAGCGCGCGTTCACCGCCTTTCGCCCGGGCGGGGTCAAGGTCCTGGCCGGCGCCCCGGTGCTCGAGAAGGGCATGGTCGAGAGCGACTTCAAGGAGCTGGCCGAGGCCGGGGTCACGCTGCTCGGCGAGGTCGGGCTGGGCGGCGTCAAGTCCGGCGCCGAGGCCAAGCAGATGGTCGCCTGGGCGCGCAAGTACGGAATTCAGAGCACGATCCACACCGGCGGCCCGTCGATCCCCGGCTCGGGGCTGATCGACCGCGACGTGGTCATGGAGGCCGACGCCGACGTCATCGGCCACATCAACGGCGGGCATACCGCGCTGCCCACGGACCAGATCCGCGACCTGTGCGCCGACAGCCGCCGCGCCATCGAGATCGTGCACAACGGCAACGAGAAGGCGGCGATTTACGCCTTGCGCGTCGCCGCCGAGATCGGCCAGCTCGAGCGCGTCATCCTGGGCACCGATTCGCCGGCCGGGTCGGGGGTGCAGCCGCTCGGCATCCTGCGCCTGATCGCCATGCTGTCGGCGATCGCCGAGGTGCCGGCCGAGCAGGCGTTCTGCTTCGCCACCGGCAACACGGCGCGTCAACGGCGGCTGGAGGGCGGCCTGATCGAGGTCGGGCGCGCCGCCGATTTCGTCATCATGGACCGCGCCCAGCACACCGCGGGCAAGACCCTGCTCGACAGCGTGCGGCTCGGCGACCTGCCCGGCATCGGCATGGTCGTGATCGACGGCGAGGTGCGGATCGGGCGCAGCCGCAACACGCCCCCGGCCACCACGTTGCCCGAGGTCGTGCGATGAGGCGGCTCGCGGCGCTCGGCCTGCTCGTCGCCGCGACCCTGTGGGGCGCGGGGTGCACGATTCCGCCGGGCACGACGAGCTCGCTCGCGGAACCCGGCGCACCGTACGATCCGAAGCTGGTCGGCACCTGGATGATGTACGACGGGGAGGTCCTCATGGTGCTCCACGTGGCGCCCAGGGAAGATTCGGTTGTCACCGACGTGACCACGGTCATCTGCTGCGAGGACGACGCCGCGCCCAGTTGGGTCCTCTTCGCCGGTTTCGCCGCCGAGATCGACGGCGCGACCTACATCAACCTCGCCTATGCCGACAGCCTGGTTTCGGGGGACGACAAGGACATCTTCGCCGAGCTCATCGCGCCCGGCGAGCACCTGCTCGCCAGGACCGAATTGACCGAGGACGGCCGTCTCTACGCGCGGTTCCTGTCCGCGAACGCGCTCAAGCACCTGGCCGAGGCCGGGCGCATCGCGGCCAGCGAAGTCCGCAGCGGGGAGTACGATACCCATTGGCGCGTCGACATCACGCGCGAGGACCTGATCGCGCTGATCCGCGAGGTCGGGCCCGACAAGCTGTTCGCCTACCGCTGGGGCCCGTTCGTCCGGGTGCCCGCGACACCGGAGTTCGACGAGGAAGACCCGGCTTGGGTCGAGTAGGACGCGCGCTACCGGAGCCCGTCCTTGCCGACGACCTCGTGCTTGGCAAGCCCGCCGATGCGGGGGAGCGGCCGGCCGCTGTCGGTGACGGCGACGGCGACCACGATCTCGTCGGCGCGCGGGGCGTCGGCGATCCGCACCTCGATCGCGTCGAAGTGGCTGCGCACGAAGGCCGCGTCCTTGTGGCCAAGCGGGACGTCGATGGCGACGCCGGGCCCGCCCATCTTCTTCGCCGAGGGCACCAGCGCGGCGCCCTTCTCGACCGCGGCGCGCAGCGGCTTGCCGAGGCGCGGATGCAGGATCGCGGCGGCGTGCTCGAGCTCGCCCGCCTCGCCGACCACCGCGGCCTTGCCGTAGCTTTCGATCTGGGAAGGATTCACGCCGAGCGCCGCCACCGCCTTGCGCCCCAGGAGATCGCCGAGCTCCTCGCCGATCGCCATCAGCGCCTCGAGATCCTCGACGTAGCGCCCGGCGCACGGGTTGGCGATGACCGCCACCGCCACCGCCTTGCGCGTCGGCGGGTTCACGTCGCGGCCCATCTCGGTCCGGGTCTCCTCGACCACGGTGATCAGCCGCCGGATCTTCGCACCGCTCATCGGAGTCCATCCTCCCCCTTGACCTCGTGAACCGCCAGGCCGCCGGAGCGCGCGTGGATGCGCTCGCCCGAGGTCATGGCCAGCACGAACACGATCTCGTGGCTACGCGGCGCGTCGGAAACCCCGGCCTCGATGGCGTCGAAGTGGCTGCGCACGTAGGACGCATTGGTGTGGGTGATCGGCACGTCGAGCCGGGTGCCCGGCCCGCCGACCTTCTTGGCCGAGGGCACGATCGCCTTCGCCCCGCCCAGCACCTGGCGCATGCCGTAGCCGCCGGGCGCGTGCCACAAGGCGCCGTGCTCGAGCTCGCCGGCCTGGCCGACGATGGCGCCCTTGCCGTAGCCCTGAATATTCTTGGCGTCGCCGCCCATGGCCGCGACGAGCCGCCGCGCCAGCTCGAGCCCGAGCGGCTCGAGCGCGGCCATCATCGGCATGATGTCGGGCTCGTAGCGCCCGGCGTAGGGGTTGGCGACGACCGCGGCGATCCAGCCGCGTCGTTGCGGGTGCGCCGGCGGCGGACCGCCCTCGTGGAACACGTCCTCGACGGCGACGACGATCTTGCGCACGGCGATCTCGACCACGGACCCCCCTTGGAACGCGCTTGCCGACGGCGCGATGATCGCACCGCCCTATCGTCCGGGCAACATCGGCACGGCGCCCACGGCGCGCATCCTGCCGCCGAGCGCGAGGAGCGCGGCAAACGCGAGGCCATCGGCGATCATGGCGCGGGCCGCCGCCGCGCCCCGTTCGAGCGCCTGGTCGATCTCGGGCGCGGTCAACGGCCCGACACCGACCGTCACCGCGAGCGAACCGAGGTCGCTGTCGGGATCGAGCTCGCAGGCGGGCTGGCGCGTGACGGCGGGGTGCGCGGGCAGGTCGACCGCGTTGGCGATCAGGGTCGCGGCGACGTCGGCCGACGATGCCGTGGCCGCGAGCACGGTCGCCGCGTCGGCGATGCCGAGCGAGAAGCTGCGCCCGCCCCGGCCGCTGGTCGCGAGCCCCCGCACCGGCGAAGCGGCGTCGATGCGGGTGCGCGCGTCGAGCCCTGCGCGCGCCAGGTCGGTGACAACCCCCACGTCGAACGCCTCGCCGGGCGCCAGATGACAGGCAACGTCGCCGCCGTCGTTGACGTAGGCCATGGCGAGGTCGGCGTCGGCCACCATGGCCGCGAGCACCTCGTCGGCGACCGCCCCGGCGACCGCCGCCATGGGGGTCACGAACACGGCCCGGTGCGGCCACGCGGCGGCGACCATGCGCCGGGCGACCGGACCCTTGGGGTCGGGGCACGTCGCGCCGAGCGGCGCGCGCAGCAGGGCGAGCTCCGCGACCAGTTCGGGCAGCACGGTGGCGAAGCGACGCGTCGCCTGGGCGTAGGCGCGCTCGATTTCGGGCCCCGCCCCGCGCGCGCCGATGACCAGGTCGATCGGCCCGTGGTTCAAGTGCAGGCGGTTGCCGGAGAGCCGGCCGGCCTGGGGTCCGTCCACGCTCATGCCGACGCGCCACTTCGTTGGTCCGTCGGTGTTCGACCCTCACCCTCCCATGGCTTCGCCATGGGCCCCTCCCTCTCCCACCAGGGGAGAGGGTAAGCAATCCCCCTCTCCCCTTGTGGGAGAGGGTTGGGGTGAGGGGTAGCGCGCGTCACGTGAGTCGATGTCTTTTTGGCGCGCCGGTGTCAGGCCGTGCGCGGGCGACCGGGCGTTGGCGCTTCGGGCCACGGGTTGTCGTCGCGCCACGGTGTCACGCGGGCGTCGGCGCGCGCGAGCACCTCGGCGAGCGGCACCACGTTGCCGACGTGGCCGCCGAGCGCCCGGTAGTCCTCGAGCGCGAGGGTGAACTCGATCGGCGCGACCAGCGCCGGGGTCGGCACGTAGCCGAAGGCGTTGTCGGGCAGGCGCGTGACATCGACCATGAAGGTGATGCCGCCGCCGGGCCAGACGTAGACCGGCGCGCCGCCGCAGGTCACGCGCGTCAGCATGTCCTGGACCGAGCGGGTGAGACGCACCGGGTTCTCGGTCACCCCGGCGCGCAAGCTGCCGCCGGCCCCGGCCATGAACAGCACCGTGGCCAGCGCCGGCTCGCAGTTCTCGCCGATGCGTTCGACCACCTTGCGCACCGGCTCGGGCATGGACGCGGGCACCGGACGGCGCGCCTCGTCGAGCACGAACCAGGCCGAATCCTCGCCGGTGGTCGAGACCATGAGGAGGCGCAGCCCAGGCCACGCGACCTTGGGGTCGATGCGCTCGATGATCTTCAGCGGGTCCTCTATGTCGGTGCCGCCCCAGCCGCCGCCTGGCTCCGCCACCTTGAAGTAGCGCCCGGGCGTCGACTTGCGCCCGCGCACGCGGATGCCCGAAGCGGGCAGGTCGAGGAACCGGCCGGCCTGGTGCTCGGTCAGCACGCCGGTGATGTGATCGTCGACGACGATGACCTCGTCGACATGCCCCTGCCACTGGCGGGCGAAGATGCCGATGGTCGCCGAGCCGCAGCCGACGCGCATGCGTTCCTCGGCGACACCGTCGACGACCGGCGCCTTGCCCGCGGCGATCGTGAGCTTCGCGCCGCCCTCGACCTGGAGCTCGACCGTCCCCTTGTTGCACAGCGCCAGCAGCGTGTCGCAGGTGACGGTGCCTTCGCGCTTCGAGCCGCCGGTCAAGTGCCGGACGCCGCCGAGCGAGAGCATCTGCGAACCGTATTCGGCGGTCGTGACGTGGCCGACCGGTTCGCCCTGGGCGCTGACGGTCGCGCGCTCGGGCCCGACGTGGCGGTCGGTGTCGATCTTCACCTTGACGCCGCAGTAGCTGAAGATGCCCTCGGTCACGACGGTGACGGTGTCGACGCCTTCGTGCAGGGCGGCGACGATGAACGGCGCGGGCTTGTAGTCCGGATACGTGGTGCCCGAACCGATGCCGGTGACGAAGGTCGGCGCGCCGGCGACCAGCCCGCCGCTCCAGCCTTCGGAGCCGGCGAGGAACGGCACCATCGCCCCCCGCCCATCGGCGGTCTTTTGCGCGAGCACCAGCGGGTCGGTGCGGGTCAGCACGCCGTCGACGTTGGCATAGCGGTCGCAGGCACCCAGCCGCCCGGGGCGGATGCGGCACAGCACCGGGCAGGCATCGCAGCGCACGATGCCTTGGGCCAGGTCCTCGGGGCTGAGCGCGTCGGTCATGCTAGGCCGCGGCGACCACGCGTATCTGGCCGCGAACACGGTTCCGCGGCTTGGCTCTGACGACGATGTCCACGTCCTGGCCAAGCGTGGTCAGCAGCCGCATGAGCCGGTCGCTCGAGAAACCTTCGAGCCGGCCGTTCACCAGCGCCGAAACCTTGGGTTGGTCGAGCCCCATGAGCGCGGCCGCGCGTACCTGCGTGAGCCGCCGCCGCTGAATCGCCATCCGGATGTGGCTGGCAAGCTGCGCCTTGGCCAACTCCTCCTCCGGGTTGGCGACGGCCAAGTCGGCGAACACGTTGCCACTGCCGGCGAACACCGGAATCGCGTTCGTGCTCCCTATCGTGCGCTTTGCCATGTTCGGTAGTCCTCTTCCGGCGAAGTCGCTCACTACCTCCAGGGCCGCCGCTCCGCCGAATCCCTTGAGCGGTTTGGCGAACGGCGCCTTACGCCCGATTTGCGCCTCCCACAACGCGCCCCCGATCTGGAGCGGCACGGCGTCGGGGAAACGTCGAACGTCGTCGCGGCTGCCGCCGATCCAGCGCACCGGCTTCGGGTCCGGATGGGCAGCCATCGTCGCGCGTCCTCACGCTTCATGCTCTTTCTAGCATAGCCGAGGCCGCGTGCCAATCGGGGCGGTCAAGCGGCCCGCGCCCGCCCGCGCCCGCCTTCGCCGACCGAAAGTCGGCTCCCGCCTTCGCGAAGCCCGCCTTCACGCATCGTGGCCGCGGCTGCACGCTTCGGCGGGCGAAGGAAGGTCGGCCGACTGAAGGTCGGCGGGCGAAGGAGGTAAGGTCGGCCGACCCGCGGTCAGATGAGGACGATGTCGGTGGCGGCGACCGCGTTCGAGGTGGCATCGAGGGTCGCCACCACCACATAGCCGGCCGTACCCTCGTCCGCATCGTAATAAAGTGTGCCGCCGGTGCCGGCCGTATCGACATCGAACACGTAGTAATTCGTCGCGTTGGTGGTGCCCCCGTTCGTGCCGTCGAACTGGGTGATCGCGTCGAGGGTGGCGAAGTTGTTCACATCGATCGCCCCGGCCGAGCCACCGAAGATGCTCGCCACGAATTGGAACCCGTCCGTGCCGCTGACGAAGCCGGTAATCGAGTCGCCGGCCTCCGCGGTGGTGCCATCCGAACCGATCACATCGCCGTCGGTCAGGGCGGTGTAGCGGAATCGGTCGGCCTCGGTCCCGCCCGTGAGCGAGTCGTCTCCCGTGCCGCCCGTGAGCGTGTCCAGCCCCGCGCCGCCATCAAGCGTGTCCAGCCCCACGCCGCCAGCGAGCGTATCGTTGCCGCCACCGCCCAACAGGATGTCGTTGCCGCCGCCGCCGTTCAGTATGTCGGCGCCGCCGGCACCCGCGAGCCTGTCGCCCCCGCCGGCGCCGCTCAGGACGTTGGCGCCCGTGTTGCCGGTCAGACTGTCGGCGTTCGCGCTGCCGATCACGTTCTCGATCCCGGTCAACGTGTCGGTGCCGGCACCGACCGTGTTCTGGGCGATCAAGATGGACAGGTTCACGACCACGGCGACGCCCGTGCCGGCGTAGCTCGCGGTGTCGGTGCCGTCGTTGCCCATGAGCGTGTCGTTGCCGGCGCCGCCGTTGAGCGTGTCGTTGCCCGAATCGCCGATGAGCGTGTTGGCCGCGACGTTGCCGGTGATGATGTCGGACCCTTCGCCGCCGATGACGTGCTCGATGTCGGTGAGCTTGTCGGCGCCGGCGCCCCCGGTCGCGGTGCCGGTGCTCAGGTTCACGACGACGGCGGTTGCGGTCCCGCTGTAGCTCGCCGTGTCCAGCCCCACGTTGCCCGTGAGAATGTCGTTGCCGGCGCCGCCTTTGAGATTGTCGTCGCCGGCGCCGCCCGTGAGCTTGTTGGCCTGGCCGTTGCCCGTAAGCGAGTCGGCCCCGTCGCCACCGAACGCGTTCTCGATGCCGACCAGCGTGTCGTCGCCGGCGGCACCCGAGGCCACGCCAAGCGCCAAGTCAACGACGATGGCGCCGACCTGCCCGGCGTAATTCGCCGCATCGATGCCCGCGCCGCCGTTCAGGACGTCGGTCCCGGCGCCGCCGACCAGCACGTCATTGCCGTCGCCACCGCTGAGAAGATCGTTGCCCGCGCCGCCGAGCAGGCTGTCGTTGCCCGCGCCGCCGAACACGCTGTCGTTGCCGAAGGCACCCGACAGGGTGTCGTTGCCGCCCAGCCCGAACATCGTGTCGCCGGCTATGGTGCCGGAGCGTGTGTCGTTGCCGCTGGTGCCGGTGATCACGGCCATGGCGAAGTTCTCCGTTATCGGCGCGGCGCGCGGCCGGACGATTTCAAGACTGTTGAAATGCTAGCACAAGACCGGAGCCCGGCGAATGACGGTGGTCACTTCGTTCCGTCGATGTGGAGCCGATCGAGAAACGCTTTGTCGCGCGAGGGAAACCCTGGCAGAGTTTCGGCCCGGCGACTAAAGCCGGAGGCGCCAAGGGGAGGGCACCATGACGAAATCCACAGCCACAAAGGGCACCGCCAAGTCGGACCGGCGCCGCTTCCTCGGCACGGCCGGGGCGGCGGGCGCGGCGGCGGCCGGCGCGGTGGCCGCGCCTTACGTGGCGCGGGCCCAGGACAAGGTCGTGTTCAAGTTCCAGAGCACCTGGCCGGCCAAGGACATCTTCCACGAGTTCGCCCAGGACTACGCCAACCGGGTGAACGAGATGGCCGGCGGCCGTCTCGAGATCGAGGTGCTCGCCGCCGGGACCGTGGTCAAGGCGTTCGAGATGCAGCAGGCGGTCAGCGACGGCATCCTGGACGGCGGCCACGGCGTGTGCGCGTACTGGTACGGCAAGAGCAAGGCGTTCTCGCTGTTCGGCACGGCGCCGGCCTTCGGCTGGAACGCGAACCAGCTTCTCGGTTGGGTCAATTACGGCGGCGGCCGGGCGCTCTACGAGGAGCTGGTGACCCAGGTCCTCGGCCTGAACCTGGTCGGGTTCCTGACCGGGCCGATGCCGACCCAACCGCTGGGCTGGTTCAAGAAGCCGGTCGAATCCGTGGTCGATTTCTCGGGCCTGAAGTACCGCACCGTGGGCCTCTCGGCCGACCTGATGACCGTGTTCGGCGCGGCCGTCACCGTCATGCCTGGCGGCGAGATCGTGCCCGCCATGCAGACCGGGACGCTCGACGCCGCCGAGTTCAACAACCCGTCGTCGGACAGGCTGCTCGGCTTCACCGACGTGAGCAAGGTCTACATGCTGCAGTCGTACCACCAGTCGGTCGAGTGCTTCGAGGTGATCTTCAACAAGGAGCGCTACGCGGCGCTTTCGCCCGACCTGCAGGCGATCCTGAAGTACGCGGCCGATGCGGAATCGGCCGATATGTCGTGGAAACAGCAGGACCGCTACTCGGCCGACCTCGAGGCGATCAAGGCCGCCGGCGTCCAGGTCCTGAAGACTCCGGACGCGGTGCTGGAGGCCCAGCTCGCGGCGTGGGACAAGGTGATCGCCGATCTGTCCCAGGACGCCTTCTTCGCCAAGGTGATCGACTCGCAGAAGGCCTGGGCGAAGCGGGTGGTCGGTTTCTATCGCGAGTACGACGTGAGTTCGGCGCTCGCCTACGACCACTTCTTCGGCGCCTAGCGGAACCTAGGACCAGGGGGCGGCCGGTGGCCGCCCCCGCGGCTCCATGCAACGGGCCCTGCTGTTCATCGACCGGCTGAACGCCGCGGTCGGGCACACGTTCGCCTGGTGCATCCTCGTGCTCACCTTCGTCGTGTGCTTCGAGGTGTTCTCGCGCTACCTGTTCGCCGCGCCGACGCGCTGGGCGTTCGACGCGAGCTACATGCTGTACGGCACCCTGTTCATGATGGCGGGGGCCTACACGCTGTCGCGCAATGCCCACGTCCGGGGCGATTTCCTCTACCGGACCTGGTCGCCCCGCATCCAGGCGTGGGTCGACCTGGTGCTTTACATCCTGTTCTTCTTCCCGGGCATCACCGCCATGGTGATCGCGGGCGGCATCGAGGCGGAGCGCGCGTGGGCGCTCGACGAACGGACGAATTCGCCGGCGACCGCACCGCTGGCACCCTTCAAGACCATCATCCCGCTGGTCGGCGTCCTGATGCTGCTGCAAGGCGTGGTCGAGGTGATCCGCTGCCTGCACTGCATCCACTCCGGGGTCTGGCCGCAGCGCCTGCGCGACGTGGAGGAGCTCGAGAAGCTGCTGATCGAGCAGCGGGCCGCGGGCATCGACGACGCGGGCATCGACGACGCGGGCAAGGGTCCATGACCGACCCGGAAGTCGGCGTCATGATGCTGGCGTTGTTCGTCTTCGTCATCATGCTGGGGTTCCCGATCGCCTTCTCGCTCATGGCGATGGGGGTGGGGTTCGCCTTCTACTACTTCGATTTCCGCGACACCCCGGTGTTCGCCCTGGTGGTGCGCAAGACCTTCGAGGTGATGAGCAACGAGGTGCTGCTGCCGGTGCCCCTGTTCCTGTTCATGGGCTACGTGGTGGAGCGGGCGGCGATCCTCGACAAGTTGTTTCGCAGCATCCAGGTGGCGGCGGGAAACATCCCGGCCGCGCTGGCGGTGGCGACGCTGGTGACCTGCGCGCTGTTCGCCACGGCCACCGGCATCGTCGGCGCCGTCGTCACGCTCATGGGTCTGCTCGCCTTCCCGGCGATGTTGCGCGCGGGCTACGACGTGAAGCTTTCGGCGGGGGTGATCTGCGCCGGGGGCTGCCTCGGCATCCTCATTCCGCCGTCGATCATGCTGATCCTTTATGGCGCCACCGCCGGGGTATCGCCGGTGCAGCTCTACGCCGGCGCGTTCCTGCCCGGCTTCATGTTGGCCGGGCTCTACATGGTCTACGTGATGGGCCGCGCCATCATCAACCCGAAGCTCGCGCCGCGGCTGCCGAAATCGGAGACGGCGGTGCCGTTCACCCAGGTGGTCTGGCTCCTGCTCACGTCCTTCGCGCCGCTCGCCGGGCTGATCGTCGCGGTGCTCGGCGCGATCATCTTCGGGCTCGCCACGCCCTCGGAGGCGGCGGCGATCGGCGCCGCCGGAGCGCTCGTGCTCGCCGTCGCTTACGGCGGCTTCAGCTTCGCCAAGCTCCGCGAATCGGTCTACCTGACGGCGCGCACGACCGCGATGGTGTGCTGGTTGTTCGTCGGCTCGAGCATCTTCGCGGCGGTCTTCGGCCTGCTTGGCGGCCAGGAGTTGATCAAGGACTGGATGCTGGCGCTCGACCTTGGCCCCACCGGGTTCATGATCCTGGTGCAGGTCATCATCTTCCTGCTCGGCTGGCCGCTCGAATGGACCGAGATCATCGTCATCTTCGTGCCGATCTTCCTGCCGCTGCTGCAGTATTTCCAGATCGACCCGTTGTTCTTCGGCCTGCTGGTCGCGCTCAACATCCAGACCTCGTTCCTGTCGCCGCCGGTGGCGATGGCCGCGTTCTACCTGAAGGGCGTGGCGCCGAAGCACGTCACGCTCAACCAGATCTTCGCCGGCATGATGCCGTTCATGGCGATCGTGATCGTCGCCATGGCGCTGCTCTACGTGTTCCCCGGTATCGGGCTGTGGCTGCCCCACGCGCTCTACGGCGGGTGATGGGGGCGACGCGGATCAGGGCTTGAAACGGCGAACCGGATCCTGCCGTCCGTGCAAGATCCGAACGACCGATATCCCGAACCGCGTTGCCACGTAATAGACGATGTGGCTCTCGAACCGAAAGCTCCGCAGGCCGGTGCGAAATTCCCCCCGATCGCGACCCATTTGGGGCTGCTCGGCCAGCCGGCCGAGACAGTCGTTTAGCCCGTCGACGTACGCGGCCGCCTGCTCCGGACCCCACATTCCAAACGTATAATCGGTGATTCCCATGAGGTCGGCATGGGCGACGCGCGTAAGTTCGAAGCGAGCCACCTAGCGCAATCGTCTATGGCCGCAATCGCTTATGGCCGACGTCGCTTGTGGGCCCGAAGTCGCTTATGGGCGTCCCGGAATGCGCGAGTGCCGTCGATCGTCCGGCCACGATCGAAGTCTTCGAGACCCTTGCGCAGCCCAGCGCGAAGTTGCTCCAGCCTTTGCGCCTCCAGTTCGCCATAGTCCTCGGCCGAAAGTACGACCGCCACGGGACGGCCGTGCTTTTCGATCGTCACCGGCTCGCGCTGCGCCGCGTCCAGCAGCGCGCCGAAACGGTTCTTTGCATCCAGTGCCGCCATCCTGCGCATCGCGCGTCTCCAATCGCCAAGAGCTATAATAGCTATTCTAGCCGTAAGCCGGCAACCACGAATTCACGCCCGCGCCGCCGCCTTGAGCGCCGCCCGTAGCCGATGGGGCAGCACGGGCAACACGGTGGGCCGCACGCCGGTCGCGTGCTCGATCGCGCCGAGGATGGCCGGGGCGGTGGCGATCAGCGCCGGCTCGCCGATGCCCTTGGCGCCATAGGGCCCGAGCGGCTCGGGGTCCTCGATCAGGCGCACGACGATCTCGGGCATGTCGCCCACCGTCGGAATCAAATAGTCGTGCAGGTTGTCGGTGCGCCCCGGCACGTACTCCTCCATGAGCGCCATGCCGAGGCCCTGGGCGATGCCGCCGTGGATCTGGCCTTCGACCAGCATCGGGTTGATCGCCCGGCCCACGTCGTGGGCCGCGATCACGCGCACGACGCGCACGGTGCCGAGCGCCGCGTCGACCGCGACCTCGGCCATCTGGGCGGCGAAGGCATAGGTGGCGTAGGGCACGCCCTGGCCGTCGGCGTCGAGCGCGGTGGTCGGCGGGTCGAACCGGCCCTCGCCGACCATCACGTCGCCGTTGATGTCGGCCTCGAGCCGATCGAGGTCGATCGTGCGCCGGTCGTCGCGCTCGCGCACCACCACCCGGCCGCGCTCGAACGTGATGACGGCCCCCGCGCCGGCGTTGGCGTGGCGCAGGACGCGCGCGCGGAGGTCGCGCGCCGCGAGCTCGGCCGCCTTGCCCGAGACGAAGGTCTGGCGCGAGGCCGAGGTCTTGCCGGCGTCCGCCGTGCGGTCGGTGTCGCCGGTGACGAGCGCGAGGGCGGCCACCGGCACGCCCAGCGCCTCGGCGCAGATCTGCGCCATGACCGTGTCCGAGCCCTGGCCGATGTCGACGGCGCCGCTGTAAAGGGTGAGCCCGCCGGCGCGCGACAGCCCGACGCGCATGACCGAGGGGTTCGACATCGCGGTGTTGCCGATGCCGTACCACATGCAGGCGATGCCGACGCCGTGGCGGATGGCGTCGTTGGTGCCATGGCGCGACGCCGCGGCGGCGCGCGCGGCCAGCCAGTCCGCGCGCAGGCTTTCGAGGCAGCGCGCGAGCCCGGCCGAATGGTCGAGACGATGCCCGGTCGCGGTCACGTCGCCGACGCTGAGCGCGTTCTCCAGGCGGAACTCGAGCGGATCGCGCCCGAGCCGCGCCGCCATGGCGTCCATCAGCGCCTCGTGGGCGAGCGCGGCCTGGGGCACGCCGAAGCCGCGAAAGGCGCCGGCCGGGGTGCGGTTGGTGTAGATGGCGGCGCTGGTCGCCTTGACCGCGGCGAACCGGTAGGGGCCCGAGGCGTGGATCGGCACCCGGTCGGCCACGGTCGGACCCCACGAGGCATAGGCGCCGGTCTCGAAATCGCCGTGAAACGTGAATCCCGTGAGTCTGCCCGCGCCGTCGGCGGCGAGGCGCGCGCGGATGCGCGCCGGGTGGCGCTTGGTCGTCGAGGCCATCGATTCGGGCCGGGTGTAGGTGCAGCGCACCGGCCGATCGAGCAACCACGCCGCGACGGCGATGAGCGGCTGGACCGAGATGTCGAGCTTGCCGCCGAAGCCGCCGCCGATGCCCGTGGGCACGATGCGCACCGCTTCGGGCGCCAGACCGAGCACCCGCGCGACCTCGTCGCGGTCCATGTACGGGGTCTGGGTGCACGCGGCGACCTCGATGCGGTCGCCGACGCGGCGGGCGAAGCCTGCCTCGGGCTCGATGTAGGCGTGCTCGACGAACGTGGTCTCGACCGCGGTCTCGACGACGTGGGCGGCGCCGGCGAACGCGGACTCGACATCGCCCCGCACGGCCCGGCCGCGCACCAGCACGTTATCGGCGCGCCCGGCGTGGACCAGGGCCGCGTCCGGCGCGAGCGCCGCGTCGAGCCCGGCCACCGGTTCCTCCGCCCGCCAGGCGATCGGCAGCTCGTCGTCGCGGATCGCCTCGACCGCCGCCAGGTCGCCGACCAGGGCGACGACCGCCTCGCCCTGAAACCGCACATGGCCATCGGCGAGCACAGGCTGGTCCTTGATGTGGGGGTAGATGCCGAAGCTGTTGGCGCCCGGCACGTCGGCCGCGGTCAGCACGCGCACGAGCCCCGGATGCCGGGCATGGAGCGGGCCGAGATCGCCCAGCGTGAAGCGGGCGCGGGCATGGGGCGAACGCACCGCGCGCAGCCACAGCGCGCCCGCCGGCGCCCGGTCGGCGCCAAAGAGCTCGCGCCCGGTGACCTTGCCCGGACCATCGACGCGGGCAAGCCGCTGACCGACCGCGCCCGATTCTGGCGCCGGCGCGGCACCGTTCACCGCGTCGCGCACGGCCTCGACGATCTTGGTGTAGCCGGTGCAGCGGCACAGCACGCCGCCCAGCGCGTCCTCGACCTCGGCCTGCGAGGGCCGCGCGTTGCGCCCGAGCAGCGCGGCCGCGGCCATCAACATGCCCGGCGTGCAGATGCCGCACTGAGCCGCGCCGTGGCGCTGGAACGCCTGCTGCAAGGGGGCGAGCGTGCCGTTCGCCGCCAGCCCCTCGACCGTTTCGATCGCGGCGCCCGTTGCCTGGGCGACCGGCACCAGGCACGCGCACACCGGCCGGCCATCGAGCAACACCGTGCAGGCGCCGCAGTCGCCCGCGTCGCACCCGACCTTGGTGCCGGTCAGCCCGAGTTCGTCGCGCAGCACCCGGGACAGCCGGCGCATGGGCGGCGCGTCGCTGGCGACCGCTCGGCCGTTGACCGTGAAGGCGGTCACGGGCGGAACCCGTCGAGCGCGCGACGCACGAGCACCAGCGCCGCCTCGCGCCGGTAGGCGGCGGAGCCGCGCAGGTCGTCGATCGGCGACAATGGCGCCAGATGGCCGGCGCCGACCAGCGAGCCCAGGCCGCCGAGCGGCCGGCCGACGAGTTCGGCCTCGAGCGCGCCGAGCCGGCACGCGACCTCGGAGCAGGAGCCGACCGCGACGCGCGCCGCCGCGACCGCGCCGGCGCGGGCCACGATCACGGCCGCGACCATGACGATCGAGATCACCAGATAGCGCCGCGCCCCGAGCTTGAGGAAGCTCGCGCTCGCGGCCCCCTCCGGCCGGGGCACGTGGACGGCGGTGACGAGCTGGTCCGGGCGAAGGACCGTGCGGCGATTGCCGACGATGAAACGGTCGAGCGGCAGGCGGGTGAGGCCGCCACGGTCGGCGAGCTCGACCTCGGCGTCGAGCGCGAGCAGCGCGGGGACGCCGTCGGCCGCCGGGGAGGCGTTGCACAGGTTGCCGCCGAGCGTGCCGCGGTTCTGGATCTGCACGCCTCCGACCTCGCGCGCCGCGGCCTTGAGCCCGTCGAACAGCGGCGGCAGCGGCGCCTCGATCAGGTCCGTCCAGGTGGTCAGCGCGCCGAGCCGCCAACCCGACCCGTCCTCGGCGACGCCGCGCAATCCGGCGATCGCGCTGATGTCGAGCACGTCCTCATGGTCGTCGCGCCCGACCCGCGCCGGGTAGTGGTCGGTGCCGCCCGCAACGACCACCCGCGGCCGTTCCGCCGCGTAAGCCAGGGCCTCGTCCAGGCCGGTCGGTCGCAGGTACGCCATGGCCCGATCCTACACCAGCGATGAAATGGCGCGCGCGGGCAACGCGCGCCGGGCCATCCTGGACGGGGGCACGGGCACGCGCTATGAGTCGCCCGTGTCGAGCGCCGTCCCACAACCCGTTGCCTCGAGCTATCCCCACCGACACCTGCTCGGCATCGAAGGTCTTTCGCCCAGCGAAATCACGCTGTTGCTCGACCTGGCCGAGTCCTACATCGCGCTCAACCGCCGGTCCGACAAGAAGAAGGACCTGCTGCGCGGGCGCACGCTGATCAACATGTTCTTCGAGAGCTCGACCCGCACCCGCACCTCGTTCGAGCTGGCGGGCAAGCGGCTCGGCGCCGACGTCATCAACATGTCGACCTCGCAGTCGTCGATCAAGAAGGGCGAGACCCTGATCGACACCGCGCTGACGCTCAACGCCATGCGCCCCGACGTCCTCGTCGTCCGCCACCCGGATTCGGGCGCCGTGCGCCTGCTCGCCAACCACGTCGCCTGCGCCATCATCAACGCCGGCGACGGCAGCCATGAGCACCCGACCCAGGCGCTGCTGGACGCCCTGGTCATCCGCCGCCACCGCGGCCGGCTGGCCGGGCTGACCGTCGCCATCTGCGGCGACATCATGCACAGCCGGGTCGCCCGTTCGAACGTGCATCTGCTGACCACCATGGGGGCGCGCGTGCGCCTAGTCGCGCCGCCGACGCTGCTGCCCGCGGCGGTCGCGCGCATGGGCGTCGAGGTGCACCACGACATGAAGGCCGGGCTGGCCGGCTGCGACATCGTGATGATGCTGCGCCTCCAGAGCGAGCGGATGCAGGGCACGTTCGTGCCCTCGGGGCGCGAGTACTTCAAGTTCTACGGCCTGACCTACGACAAGCTCGCGCTGGCCAAGCCCGACGCGCTGATCATGCATCCCGGCCCGATGAACCGGGGCGTCGAGATCGACAGCGCGGTCGCCGACGACATCACCCGCAGCCTCATCCTCGAACAGGTCGAGCTGGGCGTCGCCGTGCGCCAGGCGTGCCTCGAGGCGCTGGCGCGCAACCTGCCGAGCCTGCTGCACAACCAGTGACCATGGCCGACGTCTTCGCCCGCCCTGACCCCAAGGCGCCGCCGCCGGGCCGCGTCGCCTACACCGGCGCCCGCCTGCTCGACCCGGAAAGCGGGCTCGACGCGCCGGGCGCGCTGCTGACCGAGGGCCGCCAGATCGTCGATCTCGGGCCGCGCCTGTTCGCCGACGGCGTGCCCGAGGGCATCGAGGTCGTCGACTGCGCCGGTCACCTGCTGGCGCCCGGCCTGATCGACATGCACGTCCACTTCCGCGAGCCGGGCCACGAGCACAAGGAGACGCTCGAATCCGGCAGCCGCGCCGCCGCGGCCGGCGGCGTGACCACGGTCGCGTGCATGCCCAACACCGAGCCGGCGATCGACGACGTAGCGCTGGTCCATTTCATCGAGCGCCGGGCGCGCGAGACCGCGATCGTGCGCATCCACCCGATCGCGGCGATCACGCGCGGCCTGGCGGGGCGCGAGCTGGCCGAGTTCGGCATGCTCCAGGAGGCCGGCGCCGTCGCCTTTTCCGACGACGGGCTGCCGGTCGCCGACAGCCTGGTCATGCGCCGGGCGCTCAGCTACTCGACCGCGTTCGACGCCCTGATCATCCAGCACGCCGAGGACCCGTCGCTCAGCGCGTGCGGCTGCATGAACGAGGGCGAGGTGGCGACCCGGCTGGGCCTGCCCGGCATTCCCGGCGCGAGCGAGGCGGTGATCGTCGAGCGCGACATCAGGCTGGCCGCGCTGACCGGCGCGCGCTACCACGTCGCCCACATCTCGACCGCCGAGGCCGTCGAATGCGTGCGCCGGGCCCGCGCGCGCGGCCTGCCCGTCAGCGCCGAGGCGGCGCCGCACCACTTCGCGCTCAACGAGACCGCGGTCGGTGACTACCTGACCTTCGCCAAGATGTCGCCGCCGCTGCGCGCCGAGGCCGACCGGCAGGCGATCGTCGCCGGCCTGGCCGACGGCACGATCGAGGCCATCGCCACCGATCACGCCCCGCACGACCAGGACAGCAAGCGCCTGCCCTTCGCCCACGCCGCCAACGGCGTTGTCGGGCTGGAGACCCTGGTGCCGCTGGCGCTCGAGCTTTACCACGCGGGGCTGGTCGGGCTCGGCGCGCTGATCGCCGCCCTGACGCTGAACCCGGCCCGGCTGCTCGGGCTCGACCGAGGGCGGCTGGCCAAGGGCCGACCGGCGGACCTGACGCTCATCGACCTCGACCGGCCGTGGCGCATCGACCCGGCTCAGTTCCAGAGCAAGTCCAAGAACTCGCCGTTCGGCGGCCGCGCCGTGCGCGGCCGCGCCATCCGCACCGTCGTCGGCGGCCGGACCGTCTACGCCCACGGTTGAGCGATGCCCGACCCGCTGGGCGGCCTCGCCTACACCTGGCCCCTGATCGCGGGCGCGCTCATCGCCTACCTGCTGGGCTCGATCCCGTTCGGCCTGATCCTGACCCGGATGGCCGGGCTGGGCGACATCCGGCGCATCGGCTCGGGCAACATCGGCGCGACCAACGTGCTGCGCACCGGCCACAAGGGGCTGGCGGCGGCCACGGTGGTGCTCGACGGCGCTAAGGGCGCGGTCGCGGTCGTGCTGGGCTGGCGCTTCGGCCCCGACATGGCGGTGATCGCGGCGGCGGCGGCGGCCGTCGGGCACATGGCCCCGGTCTGGCTCCGCTTTCGCGGCGGCAAGGCGGTGGCGACGACGCTCGGCGCGTACCTGGGGCTCGCGCCCATGGTCGGCGGCCTCGCCTGCCTGGTGTGGCTGGCGGCGTTCGGGGCCACCCGCATGTCCTCGGTCGGCGGGCTCGCGGCCATGGCGGCGGCGCCGGTCCTCGCCTACTGGCTGGCCGACCCGCAGATCGCCGAGCTCGCGATCGCGCTGGGCGCGCTGGTGGCTCTGCGCCACCACGCCAACATCCGCCGCCTGATCAAGGGCGAGGAGCCCAGGATCGGGCGGCCATAGTGCGGACAAGGTGGGGGTGGGCCTGGTGGCGCTGAGCGATGCCGAGCGGCTGGCCAGGCTGCGCCTGATCCGCAGCGAGCGGATCGGGCCGATGGTGTACCGCCGCCTGCTCGGGCGCTACGGCAGCGCGGCGGACGCGCTCGCGGCGGTGCCCGAGCTCGCCCGGCGCGGCGGCGGCGGGCAGCCGACGCTGTGCAGCGCCGCGGACGCCGAGCGCGAGTTGGCCGGGCTCGATGGCTTGGGCGCCCGGCTGGTGGTGCTGGGCGAGCCCGACTACCCGCCGCTTCTTGCCCAGATCGCCGACGCGCCGCCCGTGCTCGCGCTGCGCGGCCGGGCGCAACTGATCAAGGAGGAACGCGCCATCGCCATCGTCGGCGCGCGCAACGCCTCGGCCGCCGGGCGGCGCATGGCGGCGACGATCGCCGCCGGGCTGGGCAGCGCGGGCTACACCATCGTCTCGGGGCTGGCGCGGGGCATCGACGCCGCCGCCCACGAGGCCGCGCTCGGGCACGGCACGGCGGCCGTGCTGGCCGGCGGGCTCGACGTGGTCTACCCGAGCGAGAACGCGGCGCTGCACGAACGCATCGCCAGCGACGGCGTCCTGCTGGCCGAGCAGCCGCTCGGCACGGTGCCCCAGGCCAGCCACTTTCCCCGGCGCAACCGCATCATCTCGGGGCTCGCCCAGGGCGTCGTGGTGGTCGAGGCGGCGTTCGGGTCCGGCTCGCTGATCACGGCGCGCCTGGCGGCCGAGCAGGGCCGCGAGGTGTTCGCGGTGCCCGGTTCGCCGCTCGACCCCAGGGCACGGGGCGCCAACGCCCTGTTGCGCGACGGCGCCGTGCTGACCGAAGGGCCCGAGGACGTCCTCGCCGAGCTCGCAGGCTGGCGCCCAGGGCCGAAACCGGCGGATGCGACGCTCGGCGAGGACGAGGGCGGCGAGCCGCCGGGAGACCTCGATTCGGCCCGCCCGGCGGTGCTCGCGGCCCTGGGGCCGACCCCGGTCGAGGTTGACGAAATCCTGCGCCAGTGCCAGATAACCGCCGCGACGGCCCGAATCGTCTTGTTGGAACTGGAGCTTGCGGGCCGTCTCGAGCGCCATCCCGGCAACCGCGTGGCGCTGGCGTTTACCATTCGTTAGTCCTTCTTGACCCTTCTCGTGGCGTCCCAGGAACGCCTGCCATGAACGTCGTCGTCGTCGAATCGCCCACCAAGGCCCGCACGCTCGAGAAGTACCTCGGGCCCGGCTACGACGTTTTCGCGAGCTACGGGCACGTGCGCGACCTGCCGCCCAAGGACGGCTCGGTGCGCCCCGACCAGGACTTCGCCATGACCTACCAGGTCGAGGGCAAGGCCGCGAAGCACCTCAAGGCGATCGCCCGCGCCCTGGCCAAGGCGGACCGGCTGTACCTGGCGACCGACCCGGACCGCGAGGGCGAGGCCATCGCCTGGCACATCATCGAGGCGCTGGGAAGCCACAACGCGCTCAAAGGCAAGCAGATCCTCCGGGTCGCGTTCAACGAGTTCACCAAGAGCGCGGTCAAGCACGCCATCGCCAACCCGCGCGAGCTGGACCGCGACCTGGTCAACGCCCAGCAGGCGCGCCGGGCGCTCGACTACCTGGTCGGCTTCACGCTTTCGCCGGTGCTGTGGCGCAAGCTGCCGGGCGCCCGTTCGGCCGGACGCGTGCAGTCGGTGGCGCTGCGCCTGGTGTGCGAGCGCGAGGCGGAGATCGAGGCGTTCCGATCGCGCGAATACTGGACCGTGGACGCCGACCTGGACACGGCGGCGGGCAGCGGGGCCACCGCGCATCTGACCCACCTGGATGGCGTCAAGCTCGACAAATTCGACCTGCCCGACGAGACCGCGGCCCAGGCCGCCGTGGCGGTGCTGCAGCGCGATGGCTTCGCCGTCGCCAGTGTCGAACGCAAGGACACCCAGCGCCACCCGCCGCCGCCGTTCACCACCTCGACCCTGCAGCAGGAGGCGTCGCGCAAGCTGGGCTTCAGCGCCAAGCGCGCCATGCAGATCGCGCAACAGCTCTACGAGGGCGTCGATCTGGACGGCGAGCGCGTCGGCCTGATCACCTACATGCGCACCGACAGCGTCGTGCTGGCGCGCGAGGCGGTGACCGAGACGCGCGCGGTCATCGTCGAGGACCACGGCGAGCGCTATCGGCCCACCGAGCCGCGCACGTACCGTTCGACCGCGAAGAACGCCCAGGAGGCGCACGAGGCGATCCGCCCGACCTCGCCCGCGAACAGGCCGCGCGACGTCGAGCGCGCGCTCGACCGCGATCAGGCACGGCTCTACGAATTGATCTGGAAGCGCACCGTGGCGAGCCAGATGGCCAGCGCGGTGTTCGACCGCATGACCGTCGACATCGACGCCGGCGCCGGCGCCGCGACCTTGCGCGCCACGGGCCAGCGCGTCGTGTTCGACGGCTTCCTGGCACTCTACGAGGAGGGGCGCGACGACCCCGAAGGGGACGAGAACGGGCGCATGCTGCCGGAACTCAAGCCCGGCGAGACGCTGTCCCTGGTGGCGACGCGGCCCGAGCGCCATACGACCGAACCGCCGCCGCGCTACACCGAGGCGAGCCTGGTGCGCCGGCTCGAGGAACTCGGCATCGGCCGGCCGTCGACCTACGCCTCGATCCTTTCGGTGTTGCAGGAGCGCGACTACGTGCGGCTCGAGCGCAAGCGCTTCGTGCCCGAGGACCGCGGCCGGCTGGTGACGGCGTTCCTCGAGAGCTTCTTCCGCCGCTACGTCGAGTACGGCTTCACCGCCGACCTCGAGGACCAGCTCGACGAGGTGTCCAACGGCCGGGTGGACTGGAAGGACGTGCTGCGCGCGTTCTGGACCGAGTTCAGCAGCGCCGTGGAGGACACGCGCGAACTGCGCATCAAGGACGTGCTCGACGCGCTCGACGCGCTGCTCGGCCCGCACTTCTTCCACAGCGACGACCCGACGGTCGATGCGCGGCGCTGCCCGGGGTGCGGCGAAGGCAGGCTCAACCTCAAGCTCGGCCGCTACGGCGCGTTCATCGGCTGCTCGCGCTATCCGGATTGCCGCTACACCAGGCGGCTCGCGGTGATCTCGGGCGCGAACGGCGGCGATGAGGGCCCGCGCGAGCTGGGCGCCGACCCGGCGACCGGTCAACCGGTGACGGTGCGCCAAGGGCCCTACGGCGCCTACGTCCAGCTCGGCGTCCACGGCGACGACAAGCCCAAGCGCGTCTCGCTGCCGCCCGGCGCCGCGCCCCTGACCCTGGAGCTCGACGGCGCGCTCGCCCTGCTCGCCCTGCCGCGCAAGGTCGGCGACCATCCGGAGACCGCAACGCCGATCAGCGCCGGGATCGGCCGCTACGGCCCGTACCTGCGCATGGGCGATCGCTACGTCAACCTGCCGGCGGGCGACGACGTTCTGACCATCGGGCTGAACCGGGCGGTCGACGTGATCGCCGACGCCAAGCCCGGCCGCGCCCGCGGCGGCACCACGCTGGCGGAGCTCGGCGCCCACCCCGACGATGGCGTGGCGGTGGCGATCAAGTCCGGCCGCTACGGCCCCTACGTCCAGCACGGGCGAACGTTCGCCAGCGTGCCCAAGGACCGCGACCCCGCGACGCTGACGCTGGACGAGGCGACCGCGCTGTTGGCCGCGCGCGCGGCCAAGGGCGGCAAGTCGCGGCGCGCCAAGGCCGCCAAGCCACGCAAGACCGCCCGGCCGAAGGCGGCGAAGCGCGAACCCCGAGGCAAGGCGCGCGCCAAGGCGACGCGCCAGGGCTGAGGATACGTGGCGCGCCGGCCGCCCCGGACCTCCGCGCTGCCGACGCGCGAGGCGCTGCTTGACTACCTGCGCGAATCGCCCGGCCGGGTGAACAAGCGCGACATCGCGCGCGCCTTCGGCGTCAAGGGCAAGGACCGGGTCGCGCTCAAGGACATGCTGCGCGGGCTGACCGAGGACGGCGCACTGGAACGCCGCACGCGCTCGTTCGCCACGCCCGGTGCGCCCGGCGAGTTCGTCGTCGCCGCGATCATCGCGATCGACGCCGACGGCGAACCCTGGGCCGAGCCGGTGACGTGGACGGGCCAGGGCGAGACGCCGCGCATCCTGGTGCTGCCCGATGCGACGCGCGGCCGCGCCCCGGGGCTCAAGGACCGGGTGCTGCTGCGCCTGCGCCGGGCGCCGGACGGCGGCTGGATGGGTCATGTCATCCGCCGCCTGCCTTCGGCCGAAGGCCGGCTCGTTGGCGTGGTGCGCCAAGGCGCCGGCGGCTGGCGGCTCACGCCGACCAACCGTCGGCTGGGCGGCGACTTCGCCCTGGCTGGCGGCGCCGGATCGGCGCGCGACGGCGAGCTCGTGCTGGCCGAGCCGTTGTCCGCCCGTCGCGCCGGGCTGCCGGAAGCGCGCGTCCTCGAGTCGCTCGGCGCGCCGGACCAGCCTCGCGCGGCCAGCCTGATCGCCATCCACGCCAACGGCCTGCCGACCGCGTTCGCGCCCCAGGCGCTGGCCGAGGCCCAGCGCGCCAAGCCGGTGACCAGTCTGGGCGCGCGCGTGGACCTGCGCGCCACGGCGCTGGTCACCATCGACGATGACGACGCGCGCGACTTCGACGACGCCGTGTGGGCCGAAGCCAGGCCGAGCGGATTTCGCGCCATCGTCGCCATCGCCGACGTGGCGCACTACGTGCCGAGCGGCGGCGCGCTCGACCGTGACGCGCGCGAGCGTGGCAACTCGGCGTACTTTCCCGACCGGGTCGTGCCGATGCTGCCGGAAGCGCTGTCCAACGAGCTGTGCTCGCTGAAGCCCGGCGAGGACCGGCCGTGCCTGGCGGCCGAACTCATCGTCGCCGCCGACGGCGAGGTGACCTCGCACCGGATCGTGCGCGCCCTGATGCGCTCGGCCGCGCGGCTGACCTACCGGCAGGTGCAGGACTGGGCCGACAACGGCGGCGCGCCCGACCGCCTGCCCATCGCCGAGCTTTACCGGCTGTACGGCGTGCTGCGCGCGGCGCGGGAGGCGCGCGGCGCGCTCGACATCGAGCTGCCCGAACGCCGCGTCCACCTGGACGCCGACGGCCGGGTCCTCGCCATCCTGCCCCGGCCGCACTACCACAGCCACCGGCTGATCGAGGAGCTGATGATCGCGGCCAATGTCGCCGCCGCCGCGACGCTCGAGGCCAAGGGCGTGGCGGCGATGTACCGGGTCCACGACCAGCCCGCGCCGGCCAAGGTCGAGGCCGTGCGCGGCGTGCTCAAGGCGTTCGGGCTGGCGCTCCGACGCGGCCAGCGGTTGGCCGCCCGCGACTTCAACGGCCTGCTGCACGCCGTGGCGGATCGCCCCTACGCCGCCCAAGTCCACGAGGCGATTCTCAGGAGCCAGGCCCAGGCGGCCTACGCGCCCGAGAACATCGGCCACTTCGGGCTGGCGCTCAGCCGCTACTGCCACTTCACCTCGCCGATCCGGCGCTACGCCGACCTCGTGGTGCACCGCGCCCTGATCAGCGCGCTGCGCCTGGGTCCGGATGGGCTTATCGAGGCCGACCGGGCGGCGTTCGAGGCGACCGCGCTCCACGTCACCTGGACCGAACGGCGCGCCGACCGGGCCGAGCGCGACGCCGTGGATCGCTACCTGGTCGGGTTCCTCGCCGACCGGGTCGGAGCGACCTTCGCCGCGCGCGTCACCGGGGTCGGCCGGTTCGGCGTGTTCGTCCGCCTCGAGGACACTGGCGCCGAGGGCCTGGTGCCGGCCAGCCGGCTGCACGGCGGCCCGTTCAGGCCCGACCCCGGCGGGCTGGTTCTGGAGGGACGCGGGGTCACGTTCCGGGTCGGCGACGCCATGGCGGTGACCCTGGTCGAGGTCGACCGGCTGACCGCCAGCCTGCGCTTCGAGCCGGCCGAGGCCGCCCCGCCGGGACGGGGCGACCGCAACGCGCCGCCGAAACGGCCCGGAAAAGGGCGGCCCAGAGCCCGTTCCTGACGCCATGGCGACAGGCGCCGGTGAACCCGCTATAAACGCGGCAGGGAGGCGGACCATGGCGGACCAGGCCGCGGCAAATTTTGGCGACCGGGAGGGCGGCCAATCGGGCGCCCGGGCGGCCGAGCCGAGGCCGACCGAGCCGAGGCCGACCGAACTTAGGCCGAGCGAGGCCCAGCGCCGCTGGCTGCGCCGCGGGCTCGAGCAGCCGGGCGGCAAGCTGCCGCTGTTCGACGGCGACGGCCAGCAGGTCGATGCGCGCACGATCCGCTCCTGCCTGCGCCAGGGCTGGGCCGAACCCTGGATCACCAACCCGATCCGCCCCGACTGGCTGGTCTGCCGTCTGACCAACGGGGGGCGCCGCGCGCTCGGCCTGAAGGCGGAGGGCTAGGTCGCGGCGCCTGCCCGGCATGGCGTGCCTCAGCCAGCGACCATGAGCGAACCACACCGTCCCGTGCGACCGCGCGACGCGGCAAGCGTCGTGCTGGTGCGCGGCCGTGGCCGGGCGGCGGAAGTGCTGATGGGGCGGCGGCGCAGCCGCGCCGCGTTCCTGCCCAACGTCTACGTCTTTCCCGGCGGGCGCGTCGACCGCGCCGACATCGCGGCGGGGCGCCATTTCGAGGTACCGGTCGAGGTCGCCGACCGGCTGACGCGCCGCCGGCGCGGCACCCGGGCCCCCGGCGTCCTGGTGGCCGCGATCCGCGAAACGTTCGAGGAAACCGGGCTCGTGCTCGCCGAGGGCAAGCCGTTCGCGCCGCCGCTGGCCCAGGCGCTGGGCGAAAGCCCGCTGTGGCGGGCGCTGGCCGGCCTCGGCGCGGCGCCGGCGTTCGGCCGGCTGAGTTACGTGGCGCGCGCGATCACCCCGACCATGTCGCCGCGCCGGTTCAACACACGCTTCTTCATGGCCGACGCCGCGTATGCGCGGGGCGAGCTGGTGGGCGAAGGCGAACTGCTCGACCTGCGCTGGGTCGCCCTGGCCGACGCGGCGCGCATCCTGCCGCTGGTCGACGTGACCCAGTTCGTGCTCGCCACGGTCGCCTGTCACCTGGAGGGCCGGGCCGGCGAGCGGGTGCCGCTGTGGCGTTACGTCGGCGAGCGGTCCCATGTCCTTTACGAATGACGTCCTCTACGAATGACGTCCTCCAAGGATGACACCCTCGGCGAATGAGGCGCGGCCGGCGACCGCGCCCGCCGTGACTGGCACGTCGCGCCGCATCCTGGCCGCGGTGTTCGCGTCCGGCGCCATCGTCACCATGCTGTCGGGTCTGGTCTGGCCGCTGCTGTCGTTCCGCCTCGCGGCCATGGGGTACAGCGGCCGGGCGATCGGCCTCAGCACCGCCGCGCAGGCGCTCGCCATCGTCCTGATCGCGCCCGTGGTGTCGCGGCTTGCCCGGCGGCTGGGCGTCGTGCGGCTGATGCTGATCGCCATCGTCGGAGCGATCATGGTGCTCGCGGCCATGGCGCTGTGGGAATCCTACGGCGCATGGCTCGCGCTGCGCTTCGCGCTCGGCGTCACCATCGAAATCCTTTACGTGCTCGGCGACGCCTGGGTCGTGCAGATCGCTCCGGCCCAGACCCGCGGCCGCGTCATCGGCTTCTACTCCGCGGTCGGGTTCCTCGGTTTCGCCGGCGGGCCGCTGATCATCGACGTCGTCGGCTCACAGGGCTGGGCGCCGTTCCTGGCCGGGATCGGCTGCATCGCCCTGGCTGGCCTGCCGCTGTGGCTGGTGCGCCGCGAGGGGCCGGCGCTCGGAATCCCGGCGTCGGGCGGCCTGACGAGCTATCTGCGCGCCACGCCCACGATCATGCTGGCCGGGGCCATGTACGGCTTCATCGACGTCACGGTGCTGGCCCTGTTCCCGGTCTACGCCCTGCGTTCGGGCCTCGAGGAAGGCGCGATCGCCCGGTTGATCGCCATGGCGGTGCTCGGCTCGATCGCCTTCCAGTTCGCGATCGGCTGGTTGTGCGACCGTGTGCCGCCCTACCGCGTGCTCGCGGGCTGCACCCTTGGCGCGCTCGGCTGCGCGCTCGCCCTGCCGTTCACGATCGGCACGACCGCACTGGTGCTGATCGTCCTGGTGCTGTGGGGCGCCGTGATGGGTGGTTTCTTCACGGTCGGCATGGTGCTGATGGGCCAACGCTACACGGGTGCCGACCTGATCGGCGCCAACGGCATGTTCGTCGTGATGTTCGGCCTGGGCAGCATGGTGGGGCCGGCCGTGGGCGGGGCGGCGATGGACCTGTGGAACCCGCACGGCATGGTGGCCGTGGTCGCCCTGGTCTGCGCGGCCTACCTGATGGCCCTGCGCTTCGCCCGTTCGCGCCGGAGCTTGCCTTGACGG
>CAZGYG010000002.1:53079-57656 GCA_964530335.1 uncultured Rhodospirillaceae bacterium
GGCCTACCTGATGGCCCTGCGCTTCGCCCGTTCGCGCCGGAGCTTGCCTTGACGGGGCTTGTCTTGACGGCGCTTGCCTTGACTCTGGCGCCGGCGCGGCTATGGTCGCCGCGATCGATGCCTTAGGTGATGGCGATGGCCAAGTCCAACACGATCCTGGTCAAGCTCGAGAGCACGGCGGACACCGGCTACTTCTACGTGGTCGGCAAGAACCCGAGGACGCTGACCGAGAAGCTCGTGTTCCGCAAATACGACCCGGTCGTGCGCAAGCACGTCGAGTTCAAGGAAACCAAGCTCAAGTAAGGCCGGCACGCCTCAGGCGACGGCCGGAGCGAGCGCGGGGGCGACGATCACACGGTTGCGCCCGGCGCGCTTGGCGGCGTAGGCCGCCTCGTCGGCGCGCTCGATCAGAGTCTCGACGCTGTCGCCGGGACGATAGGTGGCGACGCCGGCGCTCAAGGTCACGGTCACGGTATCGTCGAGCAGGCCGCTGGGTATCGGCGTCCCGCCCACCGCCTGGCGCAAACGTTCGGCCACGGCCTCGGCCGTCGTCTGGTCGGTCGCCGGCAGCACGGCGACGAACTCCTCGCCGCCGAAGCGCGCCGCGAGGTCGGAGACGCGCAAGGCGCTTTCCAGGCGACGGGCGGCGGTGGCCAGGATGCGATCGCCGGCCAGATGGCCGAAGCGATCGTTGATCGACTTGAAGTGATCGATGTCGATCATGACCACGGCGAGCGCCCGCCGATCCGCGGCGCACGCCGCCACCTGGCGCGCGAGGTGTGCGGTCAGATAGCGCCGGCCGAACAGCCCGGTGAGCTCGTCGACCGCCGCCGCGTTCAGGTTGCGCTCGATCTCCTTGACCAGGCGCAGGTGCGCCACGTGGCGGCGAATCTGGTTGCGGATGCGCACGACGAGCTCGTCGCGGTCGATCGGCGCCATGGCGTAGTCGTTGACCCCGAGATCGAGCGCCCGGACCACCTTGGCGCGATCCTCGACCTCGCCCAGCGCGACGATGGGGAGGTGGCGCGAGTTCGGATTGGCGCGGATCGCCGCGCACAGGCGCAGGCCGTCGAACCCCGGCGACGCCAGGCTGACCACGGCCAGATCGACGACGCCCCCGGCGAGGCGCGCCATGACCCCGGCCGCCTCGTCCTCGACCGCGACGTCGTAGTCCGCGCCGAGAACGCGTTCGAGGTCGTCCGCCTCGGGCGCGAAGTCCGTGGCGACGACGACGGCGCGCCGGATTTTCTCATCGCGCTCGTCGCCACCGTCGCCGGCGCCGAGATCGTGCGACGTGGCGAGCCGGAAGCGCAGCTCGTCCTCGGTCTGCTTCAAGCGCAGCAGCGAACGCAAGCGGGCGAACAGGGCGAGATCGTCGACCGGGCGGGTCAGGAAATCGTCGGCGCCGGCCTCGAGGCCGCAGAGGCGATCCTCGGCCGCGCTGAGCGCCGTCACCATGACAACGGGAATGTGCCGAAACGCCGGGTCGGCCTTCAGGCGCCGGCAGGTCTCGAATCCGTCCATGCGCGGCATCATGACGTCGAGGATAATGAGGTCGGGCGCCTCCTCGGCCACGAGCTCGAGCGCGGCGACGCCGTCCGGGGCAGTGCGCGCCTCGTAGTATTCGGCGCCGAGCTTCGCCACCATGAGGCGCAGGTTCACCGGCTGGTCATCGACCACCAGAATGCGACCGGGCATGGCGGGTCAGCTCAGGAGCCGGGCAACGGTCGCGAGGAAGTCGCGGCACGAGATCGGCTTCGCCACGTAGGCGTCGCAGCCCGCGGCGCGCGCGCGCTTCTCGTCGCCCGCCATCGCGAGCGCGGTCACCGCGATGACGGGAGTCTCGCGGGTGGCGGCATCGTTCTTGAGCCAGCCGACGACGTCGAGACCGGAGGCGTCCGGGAGCTGGACGTCGAGGACGATGAGCGCCGGCTGGTGGCGCCGCGCCAGCTGATACCCGTCCTCGCCGTTACCGGTGGCCAGCACGTCATAACCGTTCGCCGCGAGCAGGTCCCGGAACAGCTTGCGGTTGAGCACGTCGTCCTCGATGACCAGAATCTTGAGCGGCCGTTCGCCGCTCAAGATTCCGACCGGCCCGGGTTGGGATTCGGCGGTCAACGGTTGCTCCAGGGTGTGTTTCGTGCCCAATTTTCGTGACCACATTGAGCCTGAGCGACGTTAAGCGGTGCCTAACGACACGCCACCATGACCCCATCGCCCGCCACCGCCGAAGCACCCGTCAACGAACAAGCCGCCGCCATCGAACTGCGCCGCGGCGTGCCCCTGGTCGTGTGCGACGCGGACGAGGTTCTGTTCGATTTCATGACCGGGTTCGAGGCGCACCTCGCCGCCGCGGGCCTTGTTTTCACCTGGCGGGAGTTCCGCTTGAACGGGAATGTGCTGAGGCTGGCGGACGGCACGGCGCTGGCCCCCGAGGAGGTTAAGGCCACGGTAACCACGTTCTTCGAGGCCGCGACCGAGGACCTGAGCCCGATCGCCGGCGCGGCGAGCGGACTGGCCGCGCTCGCCGCACGCGCCCAGATCGTCGTGTTGAGCAACATGCCGCCGAACTGCCGCGCGGCGCGCCTGAGGGCCATGGCGCGCCAAGGCATGGACTACCCGCTGGTCGCCAACCAGGGCTCGAAGGGATCGGTCGTGCGGGACCTCGCCCGGCGCGCCGGCGCCCCAACGTATTTCATCGACGACAGCCCGACGCACCACGCCGACGTGGCGCGCCTCGCGCCCGAAGTGACGCGGGTCCACTTCATCGGCCACCCGCGGTTGGCGAACCTGATCGGCCCGGCGCCCGACAGCCACGTGCGCCCGGACGACTGGCCCGGGATCGTCGACTACGTCGCCGCCGACCTGGAGCGCCGCGGCTATTGATCCGGGTTCAGCACCCCGGCGGTGGCAAAGTCGCCAGCTCGACGAGCTCCGCGTCGATCACGTACGCGCCGTAGTCGAGCTCGACTTCCCGCGCGACGCCGTTGTCGTGGAGCAGGATGCCGATCTCGAACGACGGCCGGTCGGGATCCTCGCCAGGCATGAAGTAGGCGAGGCGCATGGGCCAGACATCGCCGTCGCCGGGCACCTCGGGGCCGCCAGAGACGGGCCGCGGCCGGCCGAGCGCCGCGCCGACATCGACGGGGCCATCGATCGAGGTGCCATCGAAGGTCGGGCGCAGGACGTAGGTCTCGCCGGCCTGGACCCGCTCGATCAGGAAGACCGTGTGCCGGGTCGGAAACATGGTGCCGGCGGGCAACGGGATGGTCGCGGGCGCCGGCTTGGCGAGGGTGACGCTGCCGGGGCCATCGTTCGCCTCGAGCCGGGCCTCGCCGCGGATCTCCTCGACCGGGCCGGCGTCGTGCCACGTGCGGTCCTCGAAGCGGAACCGGGTGCCGTCCCGCGACTCCCAGCTCGCGAACGACGAATACGACCGGAAGGCATCCTGGCCCTCGTAGGTGATGTCGAGAACCATGCGCTGGTCGACGGTCCAGCCGTCGCAGACATCGGTGAATTCGACCGCCATGCGGCCCCGGACGTCGGCGATGCCGCCTTCGCCGGGCGGCGAACCGAGGCTGAGATCGTAAACCGCGCGATGGGGCAGGAGGCCCTGGGCGGCGGCGCCCGCCGCGGCTGCCCCGGCGGCCAATGTGCCCGCGGCGGAAAGCAAGAGCGCCGCGCCCAGGCGCCGAAGCGCGTGGCCGCGCCCAGGCATCATGCGTCGAGCGCCAGCCGCATCAACCGCCCGAATCCCGCTATCGGGTCCGCGACACCGGCAAGCCTGAGCGCGTGCCAATAGAGCGCATGGTTGCTCGACAGCACCGGCTTGCCGAGCCGGGCCTCGAGCCGTTCGATCAGGCCGAGCGCCCGGAGCGCGGTGCAACTGACGAACACCGCGTCGGCGCGGCGATGGTCGAGGCCCTCGGCCGCGGCCACGATGGCCTCGGGCGCCACGCGGCACATCTCGTCCTCGGTGAGCAGGTTGAAGCTCGCGATGTCGACGACCTCGATGCCGTTGGCGTCGAGATACGCCACGACCGGGGCGTTAACGTCGGCCACGTAGGGCGTCAGCACGGCGACACGGCGGGCGCCGAGCCGCCGCAAGCCGGCGAGCGCGCCGGTGATCGGGGTCGTCACGGCGACGCCGGGGCGCGCGGCCTGGATCGCCGCGATGACGGCGGGCACGCCGGCGACGACCGTGCCCGAGGTGCAGGCGTAGGCGACCACGTCGAGACGCTGGCCGGGCAGGATGAGCGCGGTCGCCGCGGTCAGCCCTTGCGCGGTCCGTATCAGGTTCTCGACCGTCACGGCGTACGACATTACCCGGCTGACATGGAGCGTGATGTCGGGCGCAAGCCCGAGGGCGCGAAAATCTGGCTCGACCGTGGCGTCCCCCGAGAGCGCGATGAGCCCGATGCGGGCGCGCGCGCCCGCGCCCTGGTCGAGCGTCGCCGGCACGCTGGTCGGCCGGGTCCTGGGCAACGCTAGGTTCATGGGCCGGCTCCTGGACTTCGGGGCGCTTGGGCGGAGATCGGCGCGATCTTCGCCCGACCCACGCGGGCGCGCAACCGGCT
>CAZGYG010000002.1:57756-119052 GCA_964530335.1 uncultured Rhodospirillaceae bacterium
CTTGGGCGGAGATCGGCGCGATCTTCGCCCGACCCACGCGGGCGCGCAACCGGCTCAAGACACCGAGGCCCTCGCCGGAAGGGCGAGCGTGATGGCGGCAAGCCCGACGCCCGAGGCGAACAGGTCGAGCGCCGGCTGGCGCACAAGCTCGCGCTCGCCGAACGCGCCCTTGACGGCCTGGGATGCCTGTTCGTCGAGCGGGTCGTCGAAGCTCGGCATGACGACCGCGCCGTTGGCGACGTAAAGGTTGAGGTAGCTCAGCGGCAGGCGCCGGCCGTCGCGGCGCTGCGGCGTCGGCTGCTGGACCATGACGATGTCGAGCACACGGCCGCGCGCGTCGGTCGCCTTGCGTAGACGCTCGACGTTGTCCGACAACATCGGATGGTTGACGTCGTTGTGGTCGCCGGCGGTCATGGCCAGCACGACGCCCGGCCGCGCGAACGCGGCGACGAGGGTGGCGTGGCCACGGGTCGAGTCGTTCTCGAGCGCGCCGGCGAGCCAGATGATCCGGTGGACGCCGAGGTAATCGGCGAGCAAGCCCTCGACCGCCTTGCGATCGCGCCCGCCATTGCGCCGCTCATCCAGCAGCACGCTCTCGGGCGCGATCAAGGTGCCTTCGCCGTCGACCAGGATGGCGCCGCCTTCGAGCACCATGGGCGCCTGGTAGCGAGGAAGCGCGAGCTCGCCAAGCAGGAGCTCGGCGAGCGCCGCGTCCTTGGCGAACTCCGGCTCCTGGCCGCCGTAGCCGTCGAAGTCCCAATCGACCCCGGCCACGGTGCCGTCGCGCCCGACGACGAAGGTGGGGCCGCTGTCGCGGACGAAGGAGTCGTCCATCGGCATGGGCGACACCGCGACCCCGCTGCCGCAAGCCAGCGAGGCGCCAGCCACCAGCGGCGGATCGGCCAGCATCGTCACCGGCTCGAAGCGCGCGATCGCGCGCGCCGTGGCGGCGGCCGCCTCGCGCGCAAGGTCGAGCTCGGCGTCGCCGCCAAAGCTTGCCCCCCGGCATGGCCAGGCCATGAAGCAGCGCGCGTGCGGTGCCCACGCCGGAGGCATCTCCAGCCCGTCCTGGGCGGGCGTGCGCGAGTCGGTCATCGCAATCCGGAACCTTTTCCCCGTTCGAGATTGCCGGTCGGGGCCGGGGTGGTCAAGGACGTGGCTGGCCGGTTTGACAGCCCCAGCCAAAGCCCTTATTCACCGCGTGCGTCGCAGGGGTGCCTGGAGACAGCCATGGCCGGAAACATCGAGGCCCGACTCGCCGAACTCGGCGTCGCGCTGCCCAAGGCCGCGGCGCCGGTGGCCAATTACGTCCCGTGGGTGATCACCGGCAAACTCCTGTTCATCGCCGGGCAGGTGACGCTGGTGGACGGCAAGGCGCAGTACGTCGGCCAGCTCGGCCGCGAGTTCGGCGTCGAGGACGGGGCCAAGGCCGCGCGGCTCTGCGCCATCAACATCCTGGCGCAGGTCAAGGCGGCCACGGGCGAGTTGGACCGGGTGGCGCGCTGCGTCAAGCTGACCGGGTTCGTCAACGCCACGCCTGATTTCAAGGATCACCCGAAGGTCGTCAACGGCGCGTCGGACCTGATGGTCGAGGCGTTCGGCGAAAGCGGCCGCCACGCCCGCGCCGCGGTCGGCGTCAGCGGCCTGCCGCTGGGCGTCGCCGTCGAGGTCGACGCCGTGTTCGAGCTGGCCTGAGGCGCCATGAACGGCGGCGACGCCCTGGTCGCCACCCTGGTCGCGCACGGGGTCGACACCGCGTTCTGCGTGCCGGGCGAAAGCTATCTCGCCGTGCTCGAGGCGCTCCGGCAGAACGCCAACCGGGTCCGCCTGGTCGTCACCCGCCACGAATCGGGCGCGACCTACGCCGCGTGCGGCTACGGCCGCATCGCCCGGCGCCCCGGCATCGCCTTCGTCACCCGCGGACCAGGCGCCACCAACGCCGCGATCGGCATCCACTGCGCCAAGCAGGATTCGGTGCCGCTGGTCCTGTTCGTCGGCCAGGTGCCGACCCACGAGCGCGACCGCGAAGCGTTCCAGGAGATCGACTACCGCGCCATGTTCCAACCGATCGCGAAGGCGGTGTTCGAGCCGACCTCGCCCGATCAGGTCGCGGCGGTCACCGCGCGGGCCATGCGCATCGCCATGGCCGGGCGGCCCGGCCCGGTCGTGGTGTCGCTGCCCGAGGACGTGACCGAGGGCGCCGCGGGCGAACCCGACGTGCTGGAGCCGCGGCCGCGCCCGAGCGCCGCGCCGACGAAGGCGGCGGTGGCCGAGGCCGTGAAGCGTATCGCCGCCGCGCGCTGCCCGCTGGTCCTGGCCGGCGAGCTGATCGGATTGGAGCGGGCGCACGTCGAGCTCGTGCGCTTCGTCGAGGCGAGCGGCGCCGGGGTGATCGCCGCGTTCCGCTGCCAGGATTCGTTCCCCAACGACCATCCGGCGTACCTCGGCCACTTCGGCGTCGGCCGCGCGCCGTACCAGAAGGAACTGTGGGCGGCGTGCGACGTGTTGATCGTCGCCGGCAACCGGCTCGACGGCATCACCACCGAGGACTTCAGCCTGCCGCGCCCCGACCAGGCGGTGATCGCGATTCACCCGGACGCCGACGTGCACGCGCGCGGGCGCGCGCCCGAGGTCGCGATCGCCGCGGACGCGGCGCCCACCCTGGAGCTGCTGGCCGCCGCCCTGCCCGCGCCGCCGGCCGAGCGGCTCGTCCGGCGCGAAGCCGTGCGCGCCGCGTTTCTCGAGTTCCGCGCCGGCCGGCCCCTCGCGGTCGGCCCGCTCGACATGGCCGAGGTCATGGCGGCGTTCGTCGACGGCCTGCCCGACGACCGGGTCGTCGCCAACGATGCCGGCAATTTCTCGGGCTGGGTGCACCGCTACGTGCCGTTCGACCGCCCGGGAACCCAGGCCGGACCGATGACCGGCTCGATGGGCTACGCCGTGCCCGCGGCGATCGGCGCCAAGCTGGCGCGGCCCACGGCCGAGGTCACCGCCTTCGTCGGCGACGGCGGCTTCGGCATGACCGGGCAGGAGATCGCGACGGCGGTCCAGGAAGGGCTGAAGCTGACCGTGATCGTCGGCGACAACGGCGCGTACGGCACGATCCTGGCGCACCAGTTCCGCTACGCGGGCAAGGGCCGCTATCATGGCGTCCACCTGCGCAGCCCGGATTTCGCCGGCCTGGCGCGCGCGTACGGCGCCGCCGCCTGGCGGGTCGAGCGCACCGCCGAGTTCGCGCCGGCCCTGGCGAAGGCGCGCGCCCACGACGGCGTCAGCGTGATCCACCTGGTGCTCGACGTGCGCGACCTCACGGCGCTGGGGCCGATCGACGTCTAGGCGCCGCGACGTCCAGGCGCCGCGACGTCCAGGCGTCGCGAAGTCCAGGCGTCGTGGCGGGGACGGACGCGAAAGGATCGTGATGGGCGATCGCGACCCGGACCTGCTGGCGGCCCGCACCGTCGAGTCGATCGGCGCCGTGCCGGCGGCGGCGTGGGACGCCTGCGCCGGCACCGCCAACCCGTTCGTCGCCCACGCCTTCCTGGCGGCGCTCGAGGATTCGAAAAGCGTCGCGGCGCGCGCCGGCTGGACGCCCCGCCACGTCGTCGTCGAGGACGCCGGCGGAACCATCGCCGCCGTCGCGCCGCTCTACGTCAAGACCGACTCGCAAGGCGAGTACGTGTTCGACCACGGCTGGGCCGACGCCTTCGAGCGGGCCGGCGGGGCGTACTATCCGAAGCTCCAGGTCGCGGTGCCGTTCACGCCGGTTCCGGGCCCGCGGCTGCTGGTGCGCCCGGGCCCCGACGCCCAGGCGTTGCGCGGCGCGCTCGCCCGGATCCTGGTCGGCATCGCCGAGCGGGCCGGCGTCTCATCGCTGCACGTGACCTTCGCCGACGAGCCCGACCGCGCCGCGCTGGACGCGGCCGGGCTGTTGATCCGCGACGCCTACCAGTACCACTGGGCGAACCCCGGCTACGCCTCGTTCGACGACTTCCTCGGCGCGCTCAAGGCGGCCAAGCGCAAGGCGATCCGGCGCGAGCGGCGGGAGGTGGCCGAGGCCGGCATTGCCATCGCCGTGCTGACCGGGGCGGAGCTGCGTCCCGCGCATTGGGACGCCTTCTTCGCCTTCTACCAGGACACCGGCGGACGCAAGTGGGGCCGGCCGTACCTGACCCGCGCCTTCTTCGACCGCATCGGGGCGACCATGGCGGATCGCATCGCCCTGGTGCTGGCGACGCGCGATGGCACCCCGGTCGCCGGCGCGCTCAACATGATCGGGGCCGACGCGCTCTACGGCCGCTACTGGGGCTGCGCCGAGGACCACCGGTTTCTGCACTTCGAGGCGTGCTACTACCGGGCGATCGAGTTCGCGATTCTGCACCGCCTCGCGCGCGTCGAGGCCGGCGCCCAAGGCGAGCACAAGCTCGCGCGCGGTTACCTGCCGCGAGCCACGTTGAGCGCCCACTGGATCGCGCACCCGGGCTTGCGCGCCGCGGTCGCCGATTTCCTGACACGCGAGCGCGCCCAGGTCGCCTTCGAGATACAAGCGCTGACCGAGCGCCACTCGCCTTATCGCAGCGCCGGCGGCGGGGGCTGAGGATACCGCCTCAGGCCAGCGTGAGGCCGCGCCGGGCCGCCATGCGCCGGCCGAGCTCGCGCTGGTCCTCGGCCGTGAGGCACCGGCGCGCGAGCGGCAGGACTGTGCCGTTCTCCCATGCCAGATGGCGCCGTTGCAGCACCGAGTACGCGCTCGCGGCGGCCTTGAAGGCCACGACGTCATCGGGCGCGCCCCCCGACGCGATCGCCGCCAGGGGGCCGAGCAACTCCTTGAGCAGGACGTCGTCGGCCACGTGTTCGTCGTGCAGCAGGTCGAGGATCGCGCCGAGCCCGTCGTCCGGGTCCGCGCGCAGCCTGAGCAGCGGGAACAGGTCGTGCTCCTCGTCGCCGTAATGGTGGCCGAGGCGGTCGCGCAGGTAACCGAGGATGGCACGCGCATTATCCCCCGCGTCCGGCTCGGCCGGGTCTTCCGCCAAACGCGCGAGCGCGGCGCACATCACCCGCTGGTGATCGTGCTCGGTGAACAGGAACTCGAGCGGGCGGCGGAAGTCCTCGGCCCGTGGCGCCGCGCCTTCGGGCGCGGCCGCGATTCTCTCTGCCATGGCATCCCCCGTGACGGTTTGCGACAATGGTAACGTGCCCTGGGCCAGGGGACATGACCTGAATCAAGGCGGGCCGCGCGGCCCAGGTGCGATTTTGATGGCGGAGCGGCGAGCGGTGGATCCTAAGGTCAAATTCAATCTCTGGTATCTCGTGTTCGCGCTCGCCGCGATCCTTGTGCTGCAGTATGTCTACGTCCAGTCGCAGCACGTCGAGGCGATCTCGTACAGCGAGTTCAAGATCGCGTTGCGCGACGGGCGCATCGCCGAGGTTTACGTCGGCGAACGCCAGATCGCCGGCACCTTCCGCGAACCCACGGCCCAGGGGCATTCGGCGTTCGAGACCGCCCGCGTCGACCAGGACTTGGTCGAGGATCTCGAGGGCTACGGCGTCCGCTACGCCGGCGTCATCGAGAGCACGTTCCTGCGCGATCTCCTGTCGTGGATCGTGCCGGTGCTGCTGTTCTTCGGCTTGTGGTATTTCCTGTTCCGCAACGTCGCCGAACGCCAGGGCCTTGGCGGCTTCCTGGCGATCGGCAAGAGCAAGGCCAAGATCTACGTCGAGAAGGACACCAAGGTCACCTTCGACGACGTGGCCGGCGTCGACGAGGCCAAGGAGGAGCTCAAGGAGATCGTCGCGTTCCTGCGCGACCCGCCGCGCTACGGCCGGCTGGGCGCGCGCATCCCGAAGGGCATCCTGCTGGTCGGCCCGCCCGGCACCGGCAAGACCCTGCTGGCCCGCGCCGTGGCCGGCGAGGCCGGGGTGGCGTTTCTGTCGATCAGCGGCTCGGAGTTCGTCGAGATGTTCGTCGGCGTCGGCGCCGCCCGGGTGCGCGACCTGTTCGAGCAGGCGCGCAAGGCCGCGCCGTGCATCATCTTCGTCGACGAGCTCGACGCCCTGGGCCGGGCGCGGGGCGCCGGGCCGATGTCCGGCGGCCACGACGAGAAGGAGCAGACGCTGAACCAGCTCCTGGCCGAGCTCGACGGCTTCGATCCGTCCGAGGGCGTCGTGCTGCTGGCGGCGACCAACCGGCCCGAAATCCTGGACCCCGCGCTGTTGCGCGCCGGGCGGTTCGACCGCCAGGTCCTGGTCGACAAGCCGGACGTGCGCGGTCGCATCGCGATCCTCCGGGTCCACGTCGGCAAGATCAAGCTCGACCCCGCGGTGGCGATCGAGGAGGTGGCGGCGCTCACCCCCGGCTTCACCGGCGCCGATCTGGCCAACCTGGTCAACGAAGCCGCGATCGTCGCGACCCGGCGCGACGGCGCCACGGTGACCGCGGCCGACTTCACGGCGGCCGTGGAGCGCATCGTCGCCGGGCTCGAAAAGCGCAACCGGGTCATGAACCCGGAGGAGCGTCGGATCATCGCGCACCACGAGATGGGCCACGCCATCGCGGTCATGGCGCTGCCCGGCACGGACGTGGTCCACAAGGTCTCGATCATCCCGCGCGGCGTCGGCGCGTTGGGCTACACGATCCAGCGTCCGATCGAGGACCGCTACCTGATGACCCGCGCGGAGCTCGAGAATAAGATGACGGTCCTGCTGGCGGGACGCGCGGCGGAGAAGCTGGTGTTCGGGCGCGTCTCGACCGGCGCGGCGGATGATCTGGACAAGGCGACCGAGATCGCGCGCGCCATGGTCGTCCAGTTCGGCATGAACGAGGTGCTCGGCAACGTGACCTACGAGGCCCAGCGCACCTCGTACCTGGCCGACGGCATGCTGGCGTCGTGGCAGCCGCGCCGCTACAGCGAGGAGACCGCGCGCGAGATCGACTGCGCCATCCGCGCCCAGATCGAGGCCGCGTTCGAGCGTGCGACCGCCATCCTCGCCCGCAACCGGGCGGCGCTGGACGACGGCGCCCGCCGCCTGCTCGAGAAGGAGACGCTGACGGCGGACGAACTGCCCCAAATCGCGCCGGCCGCCCCGGCCGCCGCGTGACGACACGAAGGTGCGAGCGAGAGGACAGGACATGCCCAAGATGGTCAAGACGTGGATCGTGATAGCCGACGGCGCGCGCGCCCGGGTCCTGGCGGCGCGCGGACCGCAGCAGGGCCTCGACCTGGTGCTCGAACGGCGGGACCATGCTCCGCGCACCGCGGAGCTCGGCAGCGATCGCCCCGGGCGGTCCTTCGAGAGCGCGACCAGTGCCCGCCACGCCTACAGCGCGCCCGACTACCACCGCGAACGGGAGCTAGTGTTCCTGCGCGAGCTCGTGCGCGAGCTCGCGGCAGAGCACAAGGCGGGGCGCTTCGAGCGCCTGGTCGTGGTCGCGCCGCCGACCGCGCTCGGCGATCTCAGGAAGGCGCTCGGCCCCGCGCTCGCGGGGGCGATCACCGCCGAGATCAACAAGGACCTGACCAAGGTCGCGCTGCACGACCTGCCCCAGCACCTGCGCGACGTGGCGCCCTGCTGAGCAGCGGGAGCGCGAGCGGGCAGACAGCGCCGAGGCACGACACCATGGCGGCCGAACGCTTGCGACCCGAGGCGCTGTGCTGGCGCTGCGACGCCGAGGGCTTCGGCTTCGCCACTACGGCTGAGCTCGCCGACCTCGACGACACGCTCGGCCAGGACCGCGCGGTGGAGGCTATCCGGCTCGGCATCCGCTTGCGCCGGCCGGGCTTCAACCTGTTCCTGCTCGGCCCCGGCGGCGTGGGCAAGCACGCGGCGATCGAGTCGCATCTCGCCCTGGCATCCAAGGCGATGCCCGCCGCGACGGACTGGTGCTACGTCCACAACTTCGCCGAGCCGCACCGGCCGCGCGCGATCACCCTGCCGGCGGGGCGGGGCGGCGCGTTCCAGGCCGACATGGCGCGCCTGGTCGAGAACCTGCGGACCGCCCTGCCCGCCGCGTTCGAGAGCGACAACTACCGTACCCGCCGACAGATGATCGAGGACGAGTTCCGCGAACATCAGGAACAGGCCCTGCACGCGATACAGGAGGCGGCGCAAGCGCGCGGCATCACGCTGCTGCGCACGCCGGTCGGGTTCGCCTTCGCGCCCGTCAAGGACGGCCAGGTCGTGACCCCCGACGCGCTCCAGGCCTTCCCCACCGAGGAACGCGCGCGCCTCGAACGGGACATGACGGAGCTGCAGGAACGCCTGCAGGGCGTCATGGAGTCGACGCCCAAGTGGCTCAAGGACAGCCGCGACAAATTGCGCGACCTCAACCGGGAGACGACGCTGTTCTCGGTCGGCAACCTGATCGCTGAGGTTAAGGCCGCCTACGCCGCGTTTCCCGCGGTTGTGGCGCACCTGGAAGCAGTCCAGGACGACGTGGTCGAGAACGCCGAGGCGTTTCTTCGGCCCCAAGAAGGCGCGACGCCGGAGGGTGCCGCCCTGGCCCAGCACCGCGTCGTCGCGCGCTACGCGGTCAACGTGCTGGTCGGGCACGCGGCCGACGCCCCGGCGCCGGTGGTCTACGAGGAGCACCCGACCTACGATAACCTGCTCGGCAAGATCGAACATCGGGCGGAGTTGGGCGCGCTCGTCACCGACTTCACGCTGATCAAGAGCGGCGCGCTGCACCGGGCCAACGGCGGGTTCCTGGTGCTCGACGCCCGCAAGCTGCTGCTCGAGCCATTCGCCTGGGACGGGCTCAAGCGCACGTTGCGCATGGGCGAGATTCGCATCGAATCGCTCGGCCAGCGCCTGGGGCTCATCAGCACCGTATCGCTCGAGCCCGAGACGATCCCGCTCGACATCAAGGTCGCGGTGATCGGCGACCGTCTGCTCTATTACCTGCTCGCCGAGCTCGACCCGGACTTCCCGGACCTGTTCAAGATCGCCGCCGATTTCGACGACCGCATCCCGCGCGACGAGGCGACCGGCGCGCTCTACGCCCGCCTGATCGCCGGCATCGCCCGGCGTCACGGTCTCAGGCCCTTCGACCGCGAGGCCGTCGCCCGGATTGCCGAGTTCGGCGCGCGCGAGGCGGGCGACGCCGAACGGTTCTCGATCCACCTGGTGGCGCTCGCCGACCTGATGAACGAGGCCGACCACGGCGCCGGCGAGGCCCGCCGGGACGTGGTCGGCCGCGAGGACGTGGCCAAGGCGATCGAGGCGCGCATCCGGCGCCACGGCCGCCTGCGCGAGCGCATGCTCGAGGAGATCGCGCGCGGCACCATCCTGATCACCACGTCGGGCGCGGCGGTCGGCCAGATCAACGGCCTTTCGGTGATCGCGCTCGGCGGCTACGCCTTCGGCCGGCCCAGCCGCATCACGGCGCGCGTGCGCCTGGGGCGCGGCGAGGTCATCGACATCGAACGCGAGGTCAAGCTGGGCGGCCCGCTGCACAGCAAGGGCGTGCTGATCCTGGCCGGCTACCTGGGTGCCCGCTACGCCGCCGACCAGCCGCTGTCGCTGGCCGCGACGTTGGTGTTCGAGCAATCCTACGGCGGGGTCGAGGGCGACAGCGCCTCGTCGGCCGAGCTCTATGCGCTGCTCTCGGCGCTCGCCGGCCAGCCGATCGACCAGTCCTACGCGGTCACCGGTTCGGTCAACCAGAACGGCGAGGTGCAGGCCATTGGCGGCGTCAACGAGAAGATCGAGGGTTTCTTCGACCTGTGCGCGGCGCGCGGCCTGACCGGGACCCAGGGCGTGCTGATCCCGGAGGCGAACGTCAAGCACCTGATGCTGCACGCCGGCGTCGTCGAGGCGGTGCGCGAAGGCCGGTTCCATGTCTACCCGGTGGCGACCATCGACCAGGGGATCGAGATTCTGACCGGGGTGCCGGCCGGCACGGCGGGGGCGGACGGCAGCTACCCCGAGGGCACGATCAACGCCTGCGTCCAGGCGCGCCTGGCCGCCTTCGCCGAACGGCGCAAGGCCTTCGGCGCGCCACCCAAGGGCTCCGACGGGACATGACCGCGCCGGAGCCGCGGCCGATCCGCCGCATCCTGGTCGGCCTGGACGCCTCGGCCCACAGCCTGGCCGCGCTCGATGCCGCGGCAGTGCTCGCTGCCCGGCTGGGCGCCCAGCTCGCCGGGATGTTCGTCGAGGAAGAGGACCTGCTGCGCCTCGCCGCCCTGCCGTTCGCCCGTGCCTACAGCACCGAGGCGGCCGATCTCGCCCGGATCGATCCGGACGCCATGCGCCGCGCCCTGCACATCCAGGCCGAGCGCGCCCGCCGGGCGCTCGAAGCGGTCGCCCAGCACCACAAGCTGGCCTGGTCGTTCCGCATCGCCCGGGGCGTGGCCGCGACTGTCCTGGGCGAGGCGGCGCTGGAGTGCGACCTGCTCGGCCTGGGCAAGGCGAGCGCCGCGATCGGCCGACGTATCCGCCTGGGCAGCACGGCGCGCGCGACCTTGGCCCATGGCGTGTGCGCGACGCTCGTCATGCAACGCGACGGCCAGCTCGGCGACCGGGTGGTGGCCGTGCACACCGGGTCGGACCGGGTGCTGGCGACGGCGGCCGAAGTGGCGCGCGGCCTGGGCGCGCGGCTGCAAGTCGTGGCGGCGGCGGACGACGAGGCCGCGGCGCTGGGCCTCGAAGGGGCGGCCAAGCGCTGGCTCGACGAGCACCACGTCGCGGCGGAGGTCACACGCGCTCCGAGCGCCGATCCGGTCGGGCTGGCGCGCCACATCCAGCGCGGCGGGCTGGGCCTGGTGGTAGCCGCGACGGCCGGATCCCTCGCGCCGGCCGGCGTGGCCGAGACCTTGGCCGAGGCGCTGGAGTTGCCGCTGCTGCTGCTGCGCTGACCGCTCCTTGGCCCGCCGCGGCCGGACGAGTATCATCCACGAAACGAAGGACGGCGGAACCACGCGATGCGCACTGGGTGGTGGATCGGGATCGTGGTCGCGGCGGCGGCGCTGACGCCCGCGCTTGCCGGCGTCACGGTTGAGGTCAGGACCGAGGATTCCCCCGACGCGCCGGTCGCGGCGGAGGTCCAGCTCTACGGCGCGAGCCATGCGCTGGTCATCGGCATGGACGACTACCGCGCCGGCTGGCCCAGGCTGAAGAACGGCGTGAAGGACGCGAGGCTGGTGGCCTCCGATCTCGAAACGCACGGCTTCCAAGTCACCTTCGAGCAGGACCTGGACGCCGAACGGCTGCGCCTGGTGCTGAAGGAGTTCTTCGTTCTCAAGGGGGCCGAGGCCGACGCGCGGCTGCTGGTCTGGTTCGCCGGCCACGGCCAGAGCGTGCACGGCGAGGGGTTCCTGGTTCCGGTCGACGCGCCGCCGCCGGACGACCCGACGTTCGCGCTCTATGCCCTGCCGCTGCGCGACCTGGGCACCCTGGTCAGGCTCGCCAGGTCGAAGCACGTGCTGGCGATCTTCGACAGCTGTTTCTCGGGCACCATCTTCGAGGCGCGGGCCGGGCTGCCAACCGCGGCGATCACCCAGGCCACGCTGCAGCCGGTGCGCGAGTTCCTGTCGTCCGGCGATAGCGACCAGACCGTGGCCGACAACGGCAGCTTCCGCGAGATGTTCTTGCGCGCGCTGCGCGGCGAGGACCGGTCCGACGCCAACGGCGACGGCTACCTGACCGGCAGCGAGCTGGGCGCGTTCATGGCCGATCGCATCACCAACCTGACCCAGGGCGCCCAGACCCCCCGTTTCGGCAAGCTGCTCGACGTCAACTACAACCGCGGCGACTTCGTGTTCGTGCTGCCCCGGGCCACGTCCGTCAACGTCACGAACGTGACCATGGCGCCGGACGCCTCGGCCGACACGACGTTCTGGACGTCGATCAAGGACAGCACCAATCCCGCCGACTATCAGGCCTACCTCGACCAGTTCCCCGCCGGCACCTTCGCGGCGCTGGCGCGCAACCGTCTCGAGGAACTGTCGAGCGCTCGGGCGCCGGCGGCGCCCGTCGCCGGCCCCGACGAGCCGATGGCGCTGGAGCTGGCCGATCCGCCCGTGGTCGACGCCTGCGACAAGTACGCCGCCCAGCCCGACGATCCGGCCCGGGTCGTCCGTGGCATAGGCTTCGACGGGATCAACGGCGTGAAGGCGATCGCGGCGTGCGAGGCGGCGCTCGCGACGTATCCGGAGTCCGAGCGGTTCCAGTTTCAGTTGGCTCGCGCGCTCGCGCGTGAGCGGCGCTACGACGAGGCGGTCGTGTGGTATCGCAAGGCGGCCAACGGCGGATATTCGGCCGCCATGGCGGGGCTGGGATGGATGTTCCAGGCGGGCAACGGCGTCGCCGCGGACAACGTCGAGGGTGCCCTGTGGTACCGCAAGGCGGCCGAGGCGGGGCATCCTGGCGCGCAATACCAGCTCGGCCTGGCCTACGAGAGCGGCATCGGCGTCGACCAGGACGGCGTCGAGGCGATGATCTGGCACGAAGCCGCGGCCAACGCCGGTTACGGCGCTGCGCAACTGCGCATGGCCGACCAGTTGTCCTCCGGTCTGATGGGCGCGACCGACCCGGTCGCCGCGCTCGCCTGGTACAACCTGGCCATGGGGCGCCTGGATTCCGCGCAGCGCCCAAGCGCCGCCGAGCGCCGCCAGGCCCTGCTCGACAGCCTGAGCGAGGACGACATCGCCGAGGCCGAGCGGCGCGCCGCCGCGTGGCAACCCACCGTCGCCGCGACCGCGCCGTAGGACCCGGCGAAGCCTTCCCCGGATTAGAAAATCCCCTGCGGTCCGGCCTGCTTGCGGCGCCGAGCCGCGGGGGTCAGGGGGTTACGTCAGGCCGACTTGATGGCGATCTTGCGGGCGCCGGCCTCGGTTCCAGGCTTCTTCGGCAGGGTGACGGTGAGCACGCCCTTGGCGAAGCTTGCCTTGACCATGGCGTCGTCGACGCCGGCGGGCATGGCGACAGTGCGGCTGAAGGCGCCGTAGCTGCGCTCCACCCGGTGGAAGTTCTTGCCCTTCTCCTCCTTCTCCGCCTTCTTCTCGCCCTTGATCGTCAGCACATCGTCCTTGAGCGTCACGTCGACGTCCTTTTCGTCGATCCCCGGCAGCTCGGCGCTGACCACGATCTCCTTGTCGGTCTCCGCCACGTCGAGCTTGGGCGAGAGCGCGCCTTCGAACGCTTCGGCGAAGCGCGGCATGGCAGGCAAGCCGCGCGTGAAGCCCTCGAACAGCCGGTCCACTTCCTCGTGCAGGCCGCGGAGCGGGTCGCCCAGCGCCCGGCGTCCGCCCAACCACGGTGCGATATCACGGATGCTCATCACAATTCCTCCTCGATGGTTCGTTGATGGTCAGTTTCTCGCCGCACAGATAGGTTCGCGTTGACCCGGATCAAGATCCGTCAATGGGCCAGCAGAACCGGCACGGTCATGTGAGCCAGCAGCGCGCGGGTCACCCCACCGAGCACGACCTCCATGAGACGCGGGTAGCCGAACGCGCCCATCACGATCAGGTCGGCGCCGAGGTCGGCGGCGCGGCTGAGAATCAGGTCGCCGACGGCCGTGTCCTCACCGTAGACCTGCGCCGCCTCGGCGTGCACCCCGTGGCGCGCCAGATAAAGCGCGATGTCGGCGCCCGGAATGTCGCCGTGACGGCCCGACCGCTGCGGCTTGACCACGATCACGGTCACCTGGCGCGCGAGCCGCAGGATCGGCATGGCATCGTCGATGGCGCGCTTGGCCTCGCGGCTGGCGTTCCAGGCGACGAGCACCCGTTCGCCGACGGTCGCGAAATGGCCGACCCGCGGCACCACGAGCACCGGCCCGCCGGCCGCGAGCGCCACCCTGTCGGGCAGATCCTGCGTCCCGCCGTCGGGCTCGTCCGGGTCCGCCTGGCCGACCACCGTCAGATCGCTGTAGCGCGCGTTGAGGACGACCATGTCGGGCGCGTAGCCATCCACCACCCGCCATTCCGCCGCGATGCCGGCGGCCTCGACCCGGGCCTTGAACAGCTTTTCCGCCTTGGCCGCCTGCTCGCGGCCCCATTGGACCTGCTGCTCGATGATCTCGGGCAGGATCGGCGCGTGGGTCATCATCGGCACGAACGGCGGCGCGACGACGTGCAGGCCAGTCAGGTGCGCGCCGTGGGCGCGCGCCAGGCCGAGCGCCAGGTCTATGCGCGCCGTGGCGCGCGGCGAAGCATCGACGTGAACCAGGATGTCCTTCATGAGCCGTACCTCCGGGCGAGGGGCCAGGTCACAGTGCGCCGCGCAACGCAACGAGGCCGACGGTCGCGGCATTGGCGGCGAGCAGCACGACGGCGATGGCGCGCAGCGCCCCGCAGCGGGTCGGCGGTTGCCGCCGCCGCCGCGAGCGCGGCCAGCCAGGATTCGATACCGCTCATGGCGCGTTCCGCGCCTGGCCCGACGCCTTGCGCAGCGACCCCGCCGTGGCATCGTAACCGACATCGCGCAAGCGCCGATGCAACTCCGATTCGCGGGCGGCCGACGGCAGAGTCACGTCGATCGCGACGCACGTGTATTCGCGCGCCAGGCCGTCGAGCACTTCGTTGAGCGCGCGGGCAAGCGAGCGGTCGAAGAAGTCGAGCCCGTAAAGGTCGTCGATGCGCAGCGTCCTGCCCCCCGGCTCGGCGACGACGCGGAAGCGGAACAGGCCGTGGATGTAACCCTGCTCGCTCTGCAGCGTCATGATGCCCGCGGGCGGCGGCGCCGCCTCGGCCAGCAGCGCAAGGGCCAGCGACCGCCACCGCTCGGGGTCGAGGCCGCTGCCCGACAACGCGAGCAGCGGGTACGCCTGGGCGACCTGGCCGCTCGACAGCGGCCGGAGAATGAACGGGCCCGGGCCGTTCATGGCGCTGCCCCGCTCGGGCTCAAGGCGCGCCGCGCCACCGTGAAGTCATGTTGAACGTGGGTCACCGTACCGCCTCTTTGGGCCACTCCCGGCCGGCAGGCTGCCGCCACCGCCGGGCGCGGTCCTTGAGGTGGATCAATGTGCCACCCGGCAATGCGTGCGATCAGGCCCGCGGCAATTCACGCGGAGGGGTGTCATTGAGCGCGCTCGCCTGGCGGCGCGCCGGCTGGTTGCCCAGAACCTGGCGTTCGCGCTGGGCTACAACGCGCTCGCGGTGCCGCTGGCGATGGCTGGGCTGGTCACGCCGGTGGTGCCGCGGCGGCCATGTCGGCCTCGTCGCTCGCCGTCATCGCCAACGCGCTGAGGCTCGCGGGCCGGCCATGACCGGGCTGCTCTACCTGATCCCCGCGGCGCTGCTGCTCGGCCTGGTCGGGCTCGCCGGCTTCCTGTGGGCGCTGGCCCACGGCCAGTTCGACGACCTGGACGGGGCTGGCCAGCGCATCCTGTTCGACCCCGACGACCCGCCCGACGGCGACGGCCCCGACTTGCGACCGTAGCCAATCCTCGCCATATTCCCTCCCGGGCACGGCGGGTCGAATCATGCTGCGGTTCAACGTGGCGTTGCAGGCGAGGAACCGGTCGCGGGCCGAGACGGGCCCGTGCGCGACCTGCGATGTCCGCGAGCTCGTGTTCTGCTCCGCGCTCGGCCAGGACGAACAGCCGCGCATTGCCGCCATCGTCCATGAGATCAAGGCCGAAGCGCGGCAGACCGTCTTCTACGAAGGCGACCCGGCGCAGTTCGTGTTCAACGTCACCGACGGCGCGGTGAAGCTCTACAAACTGCTGGCCGACGGCCGCCGCCAGGTGACCGGCTTCCTGTTCCGTGGCGATTTCCTGGGCCTGGCGCTGAACACGAGCTACGCCTACTCGGCCGAGGCGATCGTGCCGACCCGGCTGTGCCGCTTTCCGCGCGCCGAGCTCGAGCACCTGCTCGATGCCTTCCCGCGGCTGGAACGGCGCATGCTCGCCATGGCCGGCAACGAACTGGTCGCGGCCCAGGACCAGATGCTGCTGCTCGGGCGAAAGTCGGCGCGCGAGCGGATCGTGTCGTTCCTGCTGCTGCTCGCCGACCGGGCGAAGCGGGGCGCGGGCGACGGCGAGGAGCCGGTACGGTTGCCGATGACGCGCAACGACATCGGCGACTACCTGGGGCTGACCACCGAAACGGTCAGCCGCACCCTGACCGAGCTGCGCAAGAGCCGCCTGATCGAGCTGGACGGGCCGAACGCGGCACACCTGCTCGACCGTGACGCGCTCGTGACCATCGCGGCGGGCGACGCGCAAGCCTGAACCGCGTGGCCCGTGCGCGATCGCGGCGCGCGCGGGGCGGAACACCGAAGGAATTGGCGCGCCCGGAGAGACTCGAACTCCCAACCCCCAGATTCGTAGTCTGGTGCTCTATCCAATTGAGCTACGGGCGCCCAGGCCCGACCGCGGACGGCCGGCGCGAGGGGAGAGAACCTAGGCAAACCGGCGCGCCCGCGCAAGTCCGGCCGGAACGCCCGGAACGGCCCTGATCGGCCCCGCTGGTCGCCTTGCCGCGAAGCCGCTATACAGGCCGCATGAGCCGGAGCGCCCGCTACATCCTGCGCCAGCTCGTCGCGGCGCTCGCCCTGGTCACCCTGGCGCTGACCGGCGTCGTGTGGCTCAGCCAGTCGCTGCGTTTCGTCGATCTGATCGTCAACAGGGGGCTTTCGGTCGTCGCCTTCCTGAAACTGACGGTGCTGCTGCTGCCGACGTTCCTGGCCCTGATCCTGCCGATCGCGCTGTTCTGCGCCGTCCTGTTCACCTACAGCCGGCTGACCGCCGAGCGCGAGCTCGTCATCCTGCGCTCGGCCGGGCTGGGGCCTGGGGCGCTCGCCCGCCCCGCCCTCGTGCTGGCGCTGGCGATCGTGGCCGTGCTCCACGGCACCACGCTCTACCTGATGCCGGCCGGCTATCGCACGTTCAAGGACCAGCAGTTCATCGTCCGCTCGGACCTGACCGGGATCCTGCTGCAGGAGGGCGCGTTCAACGACCTGGCGGCGGGGCTCACGGTCTACGTGCGCGCGATCGCGGCGAACGGCGACATCCTCGGCATCCTGGTCCACGACGAACGGACACCGGACCGACCGGTGACGATGATGGCCGAGACCGGCGCGCTGGTCACGACGGAGTCCGGGCCGCGGCTCGTGCTGGTCAACGGCAACCGCCAACGGATCGAGACCGACGGGCGCAACCTGAGCCTGCTCTACTTCGATCGCTACACCCTCGACTTGTCCCAGTTCGCCGAGCCCTTGGAGTCGCGTTGGCGCGAGCCGCGCGAGCGATATCTGCACGAGCTGGTCGGGCCGCCCCGGCGCGAGGAGGACACGACCTATCGGGCCGAGCTGCTGGCCGAGGCGCACGGCCGGCTGGCGGCACCGTGGGGCGCGTTCGGGCTGACCATGATCGCGCTGGCCGCCGTGCTCAGCGGCGAATTCAGCCGGCGCGGCGGCGGCGCCCGCATCGGCGGCGCCATGGCCGCCGCCGTCGCGTTCGTCGCCCTGGGCCAGGTGCTGGCCCGCGCCATCATCGCGGTGCCCGCGCTGGTCCCGGCGCTGTGGGCGGTCCAGCTCGTCACCCCCCTCGCCGCGTGGGCGGTGCTGCGCCAGCACCGCTGGCCGCGACGCAGGCCCATGGCCTGGCCGGCCTGACCGCCGTGCGCATCGGCTGGTCGTTCTCGTCGTACATCGGGCGCCAATTCCTGGTCGGCGTCGGCGGCGTGCTGCTGGTCCTGGCGGTGCTCGCGTTCGTCATCGATTTCGTCGAGCTGTCGCGCCGCGCCGCGAGCCAGGAGGACGTCGACGCCGGCATGGCGCTGGCCATGGCGGCGCTGCGCGTGCCGTTCCTGGTCGAGAAGGTCGTGCCCTTCGCCGTGCTGTTCGGCACGATGTATTGCTACACCCGGCTGACCCGTACCCACGAGTTGGTCGTGGCGCGCGCGGCCGGCGTCTCGGTCTGGCAGTTCCTGCTGCCGGCGCTCGCCATCGCGACCCTGATCGGCGCCTTCGTCGTCACGGTGTTCAATCCGTTGTCGTCGGTCCTGGCCATGCGCTTCGAGCAACTCGAATCGCGCTACATGTCCGGCCGGCCGAGCCTGCTCGCCGTTTCGCCTTCGGGGCTGTGGCTGCGCGAGGGCGACGCGCGCGGGCAGACCGTGATCCACGCCCGCCACGTCGCCGACCAGGGGGTCGAACTGCGTGACGCGATCTTCTTCCTGTTCGAAGGCACCGATCGGTTCGTCCGTCGCATCGACGCGGCCGAGGCGCGGCTGGAAGACGGCACCTGGCAACTCACCGGAGTGGTCGTCACGGCCCCGGACACGCCGGCGGTCGTGCGCGATCGGGACACGCTGCCGACGACGTTGACGCTCGCGCGCATCCAGGAGGGCTTCGCGCCGCCGGAGACCATGTCGTTCTGGGACATCCCGTCGTTCGTGGCGACCCTCGAGGCCGCCGGCTTTTCCGGCCAGCGCCACCGGCTCTACTGGCACGCGACGCTCGCGGGACCGGTGCTGCTGCTGGCCATGGTCCTGATCGGCGCCACGTTCTCGTTGCGCCTGACCCGGCTGGGCGGTACCGGGGCGCTCATGTTCGGCGGCCTGCTCGCCGGGTTCACGCTCTACTTCGTCACCGACGTGACCCGCGCCATGGGGCTGTCCGGTGTGCTGCCGACCATCCTGGCCGCCTGGTCGCCCGCGCTGGCCGCGACGCTCGCGGGGCTGGCGCTGCTCGTCCACCTCGAGGAAGGTTGAGCCCGTGGGCCGGGGCTGGCACGCGGCGCTGCTGGCGGCCTTGGTCGCGCTCGCCGGCGCCCAGGACGCCCACGCCCAGGACATGACGACCTTCCGGGAGCCGTCGGTGTTCCGGGCGGACGAGATCGAGTACGACCGCGAGCTCGGCCAGGTCACCGCGCGCGGCCACGTCGAGATCGGCCAGGGCGAGCGCATCCTGCTGGCCGACACGGTCAGCTACAACCAGCGCACCGACACGGTGATCGCGGCCGGCACCGTGACGCTCCTGGAGCCGAGCGGCGACGTGGTGTTCGCCGACTACGTCGAGCTGACCGACCAGTTCCGCGAGGGGGTCATCCGCGGCATCCGGGTGCTGCTGGCCGATCGTTCGCGCTTCGCCGCCAACGGCGCGGTGCGCACCGGCGGGCGCATCACCACCATGTCCAAGGCGGTCTATTCCCCGTGCGAGCTGTGCCGCGAGGATCCCGCCCGGCCGCCGCTGTGGCAGCTCAAGGCGCTGCGGATCGTCCACGACCAGGAGCGCCACGACGTTATCTACAAGGACGCCTGGCTCGAGGTGTACGGGGTCCCGGTGCTTTACACGCCCTATTTCCGCCACCCCGACCCGACCGTGAAGCGGCGGACCGGGCTGCTCGCGCCGAGCTTCGGCAGCTCGCGCAACCTGGGCAGTTCGATCGAGACGCCGCTCTACGTCGTGCTCGCGCCCAACCGGGACTTCACCTTCTCGCCCAAGTTCACGACCCGGGAAGGCGCGGTTTTCCAAGGCGAATACCGGGCGCTGACGGCGGGCGGCGGCTACACCCTGCAAGGCAGCATCACCCGCACCGACGACCGCGACGAGAACGCCATCCGGACCGGCGGCCAGGAGACGCGCGGCCACGTGCGCGGCAACGGTCTGTTCCAGATCGACGAAACCTGGCGCTGGGGCTTCGACGCCTACCGCGCCACCGACGACACCTACCTGTCGCGTTACGGCATCGATTCGGTCGACACCTTGACCTCGCGCCTGTTCGCCGAAGGCTTTCGCGGCCGCTCGTACGCGACGGCGGAAGGGTTCCTGTTTCAGGGCCTCCAGGCCAACGACGATCCGGGGCTGACGCCGATCGTGGCGCCCGACTTCGACGTCAACCTGGTCGGTCGGCCGCGCGAGGACGGCTCGTTCCTCACCGTCGACGCCAACGGTCTGGTGCTGACCCGTGACGAGGGAACCGACAGCCGCCGGCTGTCGCTGGCGGCGGCGTGGCACATACCAAGGATCGGCCGCTTCGGCGATGTCTGGGAGCTGACGGCAAGCCTGCGCGGCGACGGCTATCACGCCGAGGACGTGGTCCAGACGGGCGGCGGCACCGAGGACGGCTTCTCCAGCCGCGTGGTGCCCCAGCTCTCGCTCGCCGGGCGCTGGCCGCTGATGCGCCCGCTCGGCACGACCACCCAGGTCATCGAACCGATCGTCGTGGCCACCGTCAGCCCTTACGGCGGCAATACCTCGCGCATCCCGAACGAGGACAGCACCGATTTCGAGCTGACCGACATCAACCTGTTCGAGCCGCAGCGCTTTCCCGGGCTCGACCGGGTCGAGGGCGGCCCCCGCGTCGCCTACGGGCTGCGCATGGGCGTGTTCGGCGCTGGCGGCGGCCAAACGTCCGCCTTGTTCGGCCAAGGCTACCGGGTCCACAACGACGATACCTTCGCCATCGGCTCCGGGCTCGAGAGCCAATTTTCCGATTTCGTCGGCCGCATCGAGGTGGCGCCCAGCGCGAACCTGGGCCTCGCCTACCGATTCCGCCTCGACAAGGACGACCTGGAGTTCCGGCGCAACGAGATCGAGGCGGTCCTGGGCCCGCCCGATCTGCGCCTCACGATCAGCTACCTCGGGCTCGACGACAAGGCCGGCGCCGTCGAGGACCCGGAAGGGCGCGAGGAGATCAGCCTGGGCGGCCTGGCCCGTTTCCTCCAATCGTGGACGCTCAGCGCCGAGGCCCGGCGCGATCTCAACGGCGCCGGCTTCGTCTCCGCCGGCGGCAGCTTGATCTACGAGGACGAGTGCGTCACGCTCGGGCTGCGTGTGCAGCGCCGCTTCACCAGCGATCGCGACGCGCCGGCCGACACCTCGTTCTTGCTCGTTGTCAAGCTGCGTCACCTCGGCTAGACACCCGGGTGAAGGGACACTCGTTTCGCCACCGTTGCCTTCGAGGTCGTGAACGCCTTGCCCCGATCGTCGACCATCGTCGGCGCGGTCGTGCGCCTTGTGCTCGCCGTCGCCGTTCTGGCGTGGCCCGCCACGACGTCGGCGCAGGAAGCCGAGCGCATCGCCGCGGTCGTCAACGACGACATCATCTCGAGCTTCGACCTGGCGGCGCGCGTCGAGCTCGTGGTGCGCACCACGGGGCTGCCCGACGATCAGGAGACCCGCGATCGCATCCGGCCGCAGGTGCTGCGCACGCTGATCGACGAACGGCTCGAGCTCCAGGAAGCGGCGCGGCTGGGAGTCGAGATCAAGGAGTCCGACGTCGAGGAGGCCCTGCGTTACCTCGAGCGCCAGAACGGCATTCCGGAAGGGAAGATGCTCGAGGCCCTGGCCGCGCGCGGCGTGGCGCCCGAGACCCTGACCGCCCAGATCGAGGCGCAGCTCAAGTGGTCGCGCATCGTCCAGGCGCGGCTGCGCCAGACGCTGACCATCGCCGACGCCGAGGTCGACGAGCTAATCGCCCGCATCGAGGCCAGCCGGGGCAAGCCCGAAATCCGCCTGGCCGAGATCTATCTGGCCGGCGACGACCCGTCGCGCGAGGCCGAGACCGTGGCCGTGGCGCACCGGCTCATCGAGGATATCCGCGGCGGCGCCGATTTCGGCGCGCTCGCCCGCCAGGTTTCCCAGACGGCGAGCGCCGCGTCCGACGGCGATCTGGGCTGGACCCTCGAGGACCAGCTGGACGACGAGGTGCGGGTCGCCGTCCAGGGCGCGCCCGACGGCGCCGTCGTCGGGCCGGTCGCGACGCGCGGCGGCCAGGCCGTGATCATGGTCGTCGGCCGGCGCCGGGCGCTCGAGCCCGACCCGGGCGCCACCACCTTCGATCTCGCCCTGGTCGCGCTGCCGCTGCCCACCGTGACGACCGCGGAGCAGGAGCAGGAACAGCTCGTGCGCGCCGAGCAGGTGCGCCAGCGCATCACCGGCTGCGCCGACGCCGAGGCGGCCGCCCAGGCGACACCGACCGCGCGCTATCGCGCACTCGGCAAGATCGTCCTGCGCGGCATCGTGCCCGAGCTGCGCGCGGTCCTGGCGGACCTGCAAGTGGGCCAGACCAGCCGGCCGGTGGTCGCCGGCGGCATCGTCAACGTGCTGGTCGTGTGCGACCGGGTCGACGCCGAGGCCCGGCTGCCGACCCGCGACGAGGCCCGCGATACCCTGTTCGGCCAGCGCCTCGATCTGCTGGCGCGCGGCTACCTGCGCGACCTGCGCCGCCGCGCCTTCATCGACGTCCGCCTGTGAGCGCCGCCCCGGCAAGGTCCGTACCGCTCGCCGTGACCATGGGCGAGCCGGCCGGAATCGGCGGCGACCTGGTGCTCGCCGCCTGGGCGCGGGCGCGAAACTCCCTGCCGCCCTTCGTCGCGCTCGACGACCCGGACCGGCTGGAGGCGCTCGCGGACCGGCTCGGGCTCCGTGTCCCGGTTCGCGTGATCGAGTCGCCGCGCGAGGTCGATCGGCATTTCCCCGATGCCCTGCCCGTGCTGCCCGTGCGCCTGGCGCGCGCCGCCGAGCCCGGCCGCCTGGACGCGGCGAACGCCCCGGCCGTGCTCGAAGCCATCCGGCGCGCGGTCGCCCTGGCCAGCGCCGGCGAGGTCGGGGCGGTGGTGACCAACCCGATCCACAAGAAGGTGCTGATGGACGCGGGCTTCCGCCACCCCGGCCATACCGAGTTCCTGGCCGAGCTCGCCGGCGGCGGCGCCCACCCGGTGATGATGCTCGCCTGCCCCGGCCTGCGCGTCGTGCCGCTCACGGTCCACTTGCCGCTGGCCGAGGTGGCGGCGCGCATCGACGGCGCGCTCGTGGCCACGGTCGCGCGCGTCACCCTGGCCGCGCTCGCCCGCGACTTCGGCGTGGCGCGGCCCCGACTCGCGGTCGCCGGGCTCAATCCCCACGCCGGGGAATCCGGTGCGCTCGGGCGCGAGGAGATCGACGTCCTGCTGCCGGCGATTCGCGCGCTGCGCGCCGAGGGCCACGTGATCGCCGACCCGGCGCCGGCCGACAGCCTGTTCCACGCCGAGGCGCGCGCGGGCTACGACGCGGTGCTGTGCATGTACCACGACCAGGCGCTGATCCCGCTCAAGACCATCGACTTCAAGCGCGGCGTCAACATCACGCTGGGGCTGCCGTTCGTGCGCACCTCGCCCGACCACGGCACCGCGCTCGACATCGCCGGCACCGGCCGCGGCTTCATCGACAGCTTCACCGAGGCGCTGGCTGTGGCGGCCGCGATGGCGGCCCGGCGTGCCGGTGCCGATGGCTGAACCCGCCTTGCCGCGGCTCGGCGCGGTGATCACGCGGCACGGCATTCAGGCGCGCAAGTCGCTCGGCCAGAACTTCCTGTTCGACACCAACCTGCTCGGCCGCATCGCGCGCGCCGTGGGCGACGTGGGCGCGTTGGACGTGGTCGAGATCGGCGCCGGCCCCGGCGGGCTGACGCGCGCGCTGCTTGACCACGGCGCCCGCCGCGTCGTCGCCATCGAACGTGACCCGCGCTGCGTCGCGGCGCTCGAGGAGCTGGCAACCACGTTCCCCGACCGGCTCGTGGTCGTCGAGGGCGACGCCCGAACCGTCGAGCCTAAGCGCTGGGCGACGCCGCCCTACGTCATCGCCGGAAACCTGCCGTTCAACGTGGCCTCGCCGCTGATCGTCGGCTGGCTCGCCCGGCCGCGCGAGATCGCCGCCATGGTCGTGATGGTCCAGCGCGAGGTCGCCGACCGCCTCACCGCCGCGCGGGGCGGCAAGGATTACGGCCGGCTTGCCGTCCAGGCCCAATGGCGCTGGCGGGTGAAGCGGCTGTTCGACGTGCCGTCCCGCGCCTTCGTGCCGCCGCCCCAGGTGACCGCGTCGGTGGTCCGCTTCGAGCCGCTTTCGGCGCCCGTCGCCGAGGCCGACCCCAAGGCGCTCGAGCGGGTGCTCGCCGCCGCGTTCGGCCAGCGCCGCAAGATGCTGCGCTCGTCGCTGCGCGCGCTCGGCGTCCCGGCCGAGGCCCTGGCCGCCACCGGCATCGACTTGTCGCTTCGGGCCGAGGCCCTGACGATACCCGAGTTCTGCGCGCTGGCGCGGGCGCTGGCGGGGCTGGCCAGCGGCGCGGCGTGATGCTAAAGGAGGCGCGCGCACGACGCGGGCGATGCGGAGAGGCGAACGGCACCATGACCGGCAGGTTCGCGCGACGACGAGGGGTTTCCTCGCCCTGACGGCGAGGCGCAAGCCCGTTGGTTGCTGCCCGCCACGGCGGGCGTCCCGCCGTCCATTGGTTTCACGGTTGGGGTCGAAATCGAACCGCACGGGCGGCGAATCGCCGTGATCTCGCGCAACCCTTCGCCCGGACCCGCCATGATCCACATTCGGCTCGAACAGCCGTCCGACTCCCCGACCATCGACGACTTGGTGCGCGCCACGCTCGGCGATCGCGCGACCGCCAGCCCGGCCGCGCGCATGCGCGCCGGCACCCAGTCCATTGCCGAGCTCGGCCTGGTCGCGCTCGACCACGCCGGCGTCCTGGTCGGCACGCTCCGCTTCTGGCCGATCGCGGTCGGGGCGACGCCGGCGCTCCAGCTCGGCCCGCTGGCGGTCAGGCCCGAGCGGCGCGGCGAAGGCTTCGGCCGCGCCCTGGTGCGCGAGGGGATCGAGCGCGCCCGCCACGGCGGGCATCGCGTGATCGTGCTGATCGGCGATCCCGGTTACTACCGCTCGTTCGGCTTCCTGCCCGCCCTGGTGCTGGGCATCCGGTTGCCGACGCCGGAGGACGAGTCGCGGCTTCAGGTGCTGGCGCTCGACCCCGGCGCGCTGGCCGGCGTCGGCGGCGTCGTAAGGCCCCGCCCCGCCGCCCTGCCGCACGCCTCGGCCGGCGGTTCCTGACGCCGCCCTAACGGCCTCGGTCGAGCATCGCGCCGACGAAGGCGGCGAGGCCGGCTTGCCGGGCGCGGCGTAGGCGTTCCGCCGTCAGAATGGCGCGCGCCCGCTCGACGCTCGCCAGGACGTCGTCGTTGACGATCACGTAGTCGTACTCGTCCCAGTGCGCCATCTCGGCATTGGCCTTGGCCATGCGCGCGCGCACGACCTCATCGCTGTCCTGGCGGCGGGCGCGCAGGCGCCGCTCGAGCTCGGCCCGGGACGGCGGCAGGATGAACACGGTGACCAGATCCTGGCGCAATCGGGCAGCGAGCTGGCGGGTGCCCTGCCAGTCGATGTCGAACAGCATGTCGCGGCCCTTGCCGAGCACCTGGTCGACCTGGGCCCTGGGCGTGCCGTAGCGATGGCCGAACACCTCGGCGTGCTCGAGGAAGGCGCCGCGTTTGACCATTTCGTCGAACGCGCGGTCGCCGATGAAGCGGTAGTCGATGCCGTCTTGCTCGCCCGGGCGTTTGGGCCGCGTCGTCGCCGAGACCGAGAGCACGAGTTCGGGCTCGAGCTCGAGCAGCCCACGCGAGATCGTCGTCTTGCCCGCGCCCGAAGGCGAGGACAGCACGAGCATGAGCCCGCGCCGCGGCATGACTGGCCCCGCCGGTTGGTCGGTCATTCGATGTTCAGCGCCTGCTCGCGGAATTGATCGATGGCGACCTTGAGCGCCAGGCCGTGGCGCGTCAGCGCCATGTCGGTCGACTTCGAGGTCAGGGTGTTGGCCTCGCGGTGCAGCTCCTGGGCCAGGAACCCGAGCTTGCGCCCGACCGCCACGCCCGTGCCGAGCAGCGCCCGGGTCTCGGCGACGTGGGCGCGCAAGCGGTCGAGCTCCTCGCGCACGTCGCCCTTGACCGCGAGCAGCGCCAGTTCCTGCGCCAGCCGATCCTCCGCCACGCCCGCCCGGGCCTCGAGCAATTCCGCCACCTGGGAGCGCAAGCGGGCGCGCCGGGTCTCCGGTTGGGCCGCGGCCTCGGCGGCGGCGGACCTGGCGTGGGCCTCGATCTCGTCGAGCAGGACGCCGAGCGTGACGCCGAGCCGGCGGCCCTCGGCGATCCGCGCCGCGGCCAGGCCGTCGAGCGCCTGGGCGAGCGTCGCGCCGATCGCCCGTTCGCGCGCCTCGCGGGCGTCTTCCGCTTCGTCCGTCACCGTCTCGACCACGCCGGGCAGGCGGAGCAAGCCGTCGAGCCGGGCCTCGACCACGTTGTCGCGGGCGCCGACGTCATCGAGCACGGCCAGAACCTGGTCGAGCATGGCGCGGTTGATGGCGAGACGCCCCTGGCCGGCGTGGCGCGTGACCTGAAGGGTGAGCGCGACCGTGCCGCGCGCGAGCCGCTCGGCGGCCAGGCCGCGCGCCACGGTCTCCAGCGCGTCGAACCCGGGGGCCAGCCGGCAGCGCACCTCGAGCCCGCGGCCGTTGACGCTCTTGGCCTCCCACGTCCACGCCAAGCTCGCGTCCTGGCCGCTCGCGCGGGCGAACCCGGTCATGCTGGCGAGCGTCACGATTCCCCCATCCCTTCCGCGCGGCATTGCCCGCGGCGTTTCTTAGTATACTCGCCCGTCCCTGCCAACGATCGCCCGGCCATGGCGCGAGCGCCGTCCACCAGCATCCTGATCACCGGCGCCTCGAGCGGAATCGGCGCGGCGCTGGCGCTCGCCTACGCGCGCCCGGGCGTAAGCCTCGCGCTCGGCGGGCGGGACCAGGCCAGGCTCGAGGCCGTGGCCGCCGGCGTGCGCGCCCGGGGCGCGGAAGCGAGCCACGCCGCCATCGACGTGACCGACGCCGCGGCCATGGCCGCCTGGGTCACGGGCGCGGACGACGCGCGCCCGCTCGATCTGGTCGTCGCCAACGCCGGCGTCTCGGCCGGCACGGGCCGGGGCGAGGAGTCGGCGGAGCAGGTGCGGCGCATCCTGGCCATCAACGTCGACGGCGCGGTCAACACCGTGATGCCTGCCCTGCCCCGTCTGGTCGCGCGCCGGCGCGGGCGCATCGCCCTGATGGCGTCGCTCGCCGGGTTTCGCGGCATGCCGGGCGCGCCGGCCTATTGCGCGAGCAAGGCCGCGCTCAAGATCTGGGGCGAGGGCCTGCGCGGCGAGCTGGCCGCCAAGGGCGTCGGCGTCACGGTGATCTGCCCCGGCTACATCGATACGCCGATGACCCGCGTGAACACCTTCCGGATGCCGTTCCTGATGGACGCGGACCATGCCGCCCGCATCACCCGGCGCGGCATCGAGCGCGACCAGGCGCGGGTCGCCTTTCCGTGGCCGCTGGCGCTCGGCGCCTGGCTGGCCGGTGCCCTGCCGCCGGCCTGGGTCGATTCCGCACTCGCACGCCTGCCCCGCAAGGTCTGATCACTCGGCCTGGTCGTCCTGAAGCCGCCGCCAGCGGGCGACGTTGCGGTTGTGCTCCTCGAGGGTGCTGGCAAAAGCGTGGCCGCCGTCGCCGTCGGCGACGAAGTAAAGCGCGTCGGTCGCCTCGGGGTGCAACACGGCGTCGATCGCCGCACGTCCGGGGTTTGCGATCGGGCCGGGCGGCAGGCCCTTGTGCAGGTACGTGTTGTACGGGCTCGCGGTGTCGAGGTCGGCGCGGGTCAGGGCCCGGTCGAGAACGCCGGCCGGGCCGGCCAGCGCGTAGGCCACGGTCGGGTCCGATTGCAGCGGCATGCCGGCCTTCAGGCGGTTGTAGAACACGCCGGCGATGAACGGCCGTTCGGCGGCGAGCCCCGTCTCTTTCTCGACGATCGAAGCCAGGATCAGCGCCTGCTCGGGCCGGTCGAGCGGCAGGTCCGGGTCGCGCTCGGCCCACAGCCGTTCGAGCGTGGCCGTCATGTCGCCGGTCATGCGCCGCACCAGGTCCGCGCGATCGTCGCCGCGCGAGTAGTGGTACGTCTCGGGCAGCAGCGTCCCCTCCGCCGGCACCGGGCCTGCTTCGCCGGCGAGCACCGGGGCGGCGGCGACGAGCCTGACGACCTCGGCGCTGGTCAGGCCCTCGGGCACGGTCAGCTTGTAGACCCGGGTGCCGCCCATGACCAGGATGGCCATGACCTCGCTGGCGCTCGAACCCGGCGGGATCTCGTACTCGCCGGCCTTGAGCCTCCCGGCCTTGCCCGCGACGCGGACACCGACCTCGAACACCAGGGGATCGCGGATGGCGCCGGCGTCGGCCAGCAGACCGGCGATGTCCGCGAGCCCCGCGCCCTTGGGCAGGCTCACGACGACCGGCTCGGCGTTGGGGCCCGGGGCGCGCAACTGCCGGTCGAGCCAGCGGGTGCCGAGCGTGCCGCCGGCACCGAGCAGCGCCACGATCGCCAGGCACCAGAGGATTGATCGGATCATCGCCAGCCGAGGCGGGCGGCGGGCGGCCGCTCAGGGCGCCTTGGCGACGACCAGCGAGGCGTTGGTGCCGCCGAAACCGAACGAGTTGGTCAACGCCGCGTTGACCGGGCGCTGCTTCGCCTTGTAGGGCACCAGGTCGAGGTCGCAGCCCTCGGACGGATTGTCGAGATTACGCGTCGGCGGCACCACGTCGTTCTGGACCGCGAGGATCGTGAAGATCGCCTCGACGCTGCCGGCCGCGCCGAGCAAGTGCCCGATCGAGGACTTGGTCGAGGACATCGACAGGCGGTAGGCGGCCTCGCCGAACAGGCGCTTGACCGCGCCGTGCTCGATCTCGTCGCCGAGCGGCGTCGAGGTGCCGTGGGCGTTGATGTAGTCGATGTCGTCGACGGTGCAGTCGGCGTCGGCGAGCGCGGCGCGCATCGAGCGGAGGCCGCCGTCGCCGTCCATGGCCGGGGCCGTGATGTGGTGCGCGTCGCCCGACATGCCGTAACCGACGATCTCGGCGTAAATCTTGGCGCCGCGCGCCTTGGCGTGGTCCAGCGCCTCGAGGATGACGATGCCCGCGCCTTCGCCCATGACGAAGCCGTCGCGGTCGCGATCCCAGGGGCGCGAGGCGCGCGGCGGCTCGTCGTTGAACGCGGTCGACAGCGCCCGGCTCGCCGAGAACCCGGCGATGCCGATGCGGCAGACCGCGGCCTCGGCGCCGCCGGCGACCATGACGTCGGCGTCGCCGTAGCCGATCATGCGGCTGGCGTCGCCGATGGCGTGGGCCCCGGTCGAGCACGCGGTGACGACCGCGTGGTTCGGCCCCTTGAAGCCGTGCCGGATCGAGACGTGACCCGAAGCGAGGTTGATGAGCGAGGACGGGATGAAGAACGGGCTGATGCGGCGCGGGCCCTTCTCGTGGAGCATGATGGCGGCTTCGGCGATGGTCTGAAGCCCGCCGATGCCCGAGCCGATGATGACGCCGGTGCGTTCGCGCGCCTCGTTCGTCGTCGGGTTCCAGCCGGCGTCCGCGATCGCCTGCGCGGCCGCCGCCACCGCGTAGAGGATGAACAGGTCCATCTTGCGCTGGTCCTTCGGCGCGACCCAATCGTCGGGCCGGAACGCGTGCGCCGCGTTGCCGCGCGGCACCTGCGCCGCCACCTTCGAGGCCAGATCGGTGGTGTCGAAGTTGTCGATGCGCTGGATGCCGGATTCGCCGGCGATCAACCGCTGCCAGGTCGGCGCCACGCCGCAGCCCAGCGGCGTCACGGCGCCCAGGCCGGTGACGACGACGCGCCGGAATTCACGCGGCCGCGTGCCGTTCCCCTGTCTCGGGAAACGCGATCCCATGCCCGCGCCCTCCGCCCGGCCGTCAGTGCCCGGCGTGCTCTTCGATGTAGCCGATGGCGTCCTTGATGGTCAGGATCTTTTCGGCCGCGTCATCCGGGATCTCGCAGCCGAACTCCTCCTCGAAGGCCATGACGAGCTCGACCTGATCGAGGCTGTCGGCGCCAAGGTCGTCGATGAAGCTCGCGGTGTCGGTGACCTTGACCTCCTCGACTCCGAGATGGTCGATGACGATCTTTTTAACGCGATCCGCAACGTCGCTCATAACGTTCTGGTCTCCGTTGTCGGGTTGTCGGAAGCCCTCCTGGGCCGGACCTCGATGGCTCTAACGCGCCATGCCGGGTGGCACGATGTAACACAGTCGGCGGGCGTTGGCGAGAGGCGCCCGCTCAAGGCAAATCCCGGTCAAATCATCGCCATGCCGCCATTGACGTGGATCGTCTGGCCGGTCACGTAGCCGGCTTCGGGGCTGGCCAGGAAGGCGACGCACGCCGCCACGTCGTCCGGGCCGCCGAGCCTGCCGGCCGGAATGCGCGGCAAGAGCCGCGCCTTCTGCTCGTCGTCGAGCGCGTCGGTCATGGCCGTCACGATGAAACCGGGAGCGACGCAGTTGACCGTGATGCCGCGCTGGGCAACCTCGGCGGCCAGCGCCTTTGTCATGCCGGCGAGCCCGGCCTTGGCGGCGGCGTAGTTGGCCTGGCCGGGATTGCCGGTCGTGCCGACCACCGATGTGACCTGGACGATGCGCCCCCAGCGGCGCTTGAGCATGCCGCGCAGCGCCGCCCGCGACAGCCGGAACGCCGCGGTCAGATCGACGTCGAGCACGTACTGCCAGTCCTCGTCCTTCATGCGCAGGACCAGGTTGTCGCGCGTGACGCCCGCGTTGTTGACCAGGATGTCGAGCGCGCCGAACGCGGCCTCGGCGCCCTTGACCAGGGCGTCGGCCGCCGCCGGGTCCGAAAGCTCCGCCGCCATCGCCACCGCGCGCGAGCCCAGTTCCGCCGCCAGCCGGTCGAGCGCTTCGCGGTTGCGCCCGGCGAGCGCGACCGCGGCGCCCAGCCCATGCAGCGCCCGCGCGATGGCGCCGCCGATGCCGCCGGAGGCCCCGGTCACCAGAGCGGACTTGCCCGACAGATCGAACATGGCGGACCCCGTCAAAAGGATTTCAATACGGCGTCGATTTCGGCCGCCGTCGCCGCCGACAGGGCGACGAGATCGCGGTCGATCCGCTTGACCAGCCCCGACAGCACCTTGCCCTGGCCCAACTCGACGAGCGTCGCCACGCCCGCGGCCTTCAGCCGCAGCACGCTTTCGCGCCACCGCACGGTCCGGGTGACCTGCTCGACCAGCAGGCGCCGGATCGCGGCCGGCTGATCGACCGGCTCGGCGGTGACATTGGCCACCAGCGGCACGGCGGGGGCCATGAGCGTCTGGTCGGCCAGCGCCGCGCCCACCCGCTCGGCCGCCGGGGCCATCAGCGCGCAATGGAACGGTGCGCTGACGGCCAGCCGAAGGCAGCGTTTGGCGCCCTTGGCCGGCGCCAGCGCCTCGGCCCGGGCGATCGCCTCCGTCGCGCCGCTCAGCACCACCTGGCCGGGCGCGTTGTCGTTGGCGACCGCGCAGACTTCGCCGGCGGCCGCCTCGTCCGCGATCGCCTGGGCCGTCTCGGCGTCGACGCCCAGCACGGCGGTCATCGCCCCGGCGCCGACCGGCACGGCCTGCTGCATCGCCAGGCCGCGCAGGCGCAGAAGCCGCGCCGCGTCCGCCAGGCTGAACGTTCCGGCGGCGACCAGCGCGCTCCATTCGCCGAGCGAGTGTCCGGCGACGAACGAGGCCTTGGTCGTCAGGGCCTGGCCGAGCTCGGCCTCGAGCACGCGCACGACGGCGATCGAGACCGCCATGATCGCCGGCTGGGCGTTCTCGGTCAGCACCAAGTCCGCTTCGGGCCCTTCTCGCATCAGCCGGCTCAGGCGCTCGCCGAGGGCTTCGTCGACCTCCTCGAACACTTGCCGGGCCGGGCCGAACGACGCCGCCAGATCGGCGCCCATGCCGACCGCCTGCGAGCCCTGGCCCGGAAAGATGAACGCCCGCGTCATACCCGCCCTTGTGTGCGCCCCCAGCCCGTTCGCGGTCGTTACCGAGCCGCGCGGATGGGCCTGGCGCGCACGTAGCGGCCGCTCCGGGCCAGTGTCAAGCGGGCTTGCGCCAGGGCTCCGAATGGGTATAGTCCGCACCTTCGCCGGACGGACGCGCTCGCGCGGCCGGGGCATTCGCGTGTGCCTTGGGGTCCGGCGTCACCTTGCGGAGACGAGGGTAGATGCCCTTCTACGAGAGCACGTACATCGTGCGTCCCGATGTTTCGAGCCAGCAGGTCGAGGCCCTGACGGCCGCCATGACCGAACTCGTGCAGGCCAACGGCGGCACGGTGGCCAAGAACGAATACTGGGGCCTCAAGTCGCTCGCTTACCGGGTCAAGAAGAACCGCAAGGGCCACTTCGTCATGCTCGGACTCGACGCGCCGCCCGCGGCGGTCGCCGAGCTCGAACGGAACCTCGGCATCAACGAGGACGTGATCCGCTACCTGACGGTGCGCGTCGAGGCGCTCGAGCAGGGCCCGTCGTCGATGATGCAGGCCAAGCACGGGCGCGACGACCGGCGCCGCGATGAACGGGATCGGGATCGGGATCGGGATCGCCCCCGCGGCGACGGTGACGGCGCCGAGCGGGTGGCCGAGCGGGTAGGAACGAGCGAATGACGACCGAGGCTCGTTCCGGCGCCCGCGCCGCGCCGCCGCTCCAGGCGCGCCGCCCGTTCTGGCGGCGGCGCAAGACCTGTCCGTTCTCGGGGGCCAACGCGCCGGTAATCGACTACAAGGACGTCAAGTTGCTGCAACGCTTCGTGTCCGAGCGCGGCAAGATCGTACCCAGCCGCATCACCGCCGTCTCGGCCAAGAAGCAGCGCGAGCTGGCGCAGGCGATCAAGCGGGCGCGGCATCTTTCCCTGATGCCCTACCTGTTGCGCTGAAACACGGCTCGGGCCAGGCGGCGATGCCATCGCCCCTCGCGCTCGCTCTGCTGGCGGGCCTCGTCAGCGCCGTTTTTTACGCCGCCGCGCTCACCGGATCACCCTTGGCCATGATGGCGACCTTCTTCGCGCCGTTGCCGTTGTTCGCCGCCGGACTGGCGCGCGGCTTCGTCGCGGCCGCGCTCGCCGGGCTCGCCGGCGCCCTGGCCATCGCCGTCATCGGCGGCGTCGCGTTCGCGCTGCCGTTCGTGCTCGCCTTCGCCGCTCCGGCCGCGATCCTCGCGCGCCAGGCCCTGCTCGCCCGCCCCGGCGCCTCGGGCGGGCTGCAGTGGTATCCGGTGGGCGACCTGGTCGTGGTCCTGGCGGTGTTGGCGTTCGCGGTGTTCGGCGGCGCGCTGGTCGTCATGGGCCTCGGCGAACCGGACGCGGCGACGGTCCTGGCGGAGATGGTCAGGGCCACCGTCGCGAGCGTCGATCCGGCGCTCGCCGAACGGATGACGGACGCGGAGTTCGCGGCGTCGGCGGCGCTGGTGCCGGGCATCGCCGCGGCGTCGTGGATGGTCATGATGGCGATCGACGGCTTGCTCGCCCAGGCCGTGCTCGGCCGGCGCGGCTGGAACGTGCGCCCGGCGGGCGGGTTCCTCGCCCTCGCGCTGCCCGGCTGGTTCGGCGCCGTGGTCATAGCCGGGATTCTCGGGCTGTGGCTGGCCGACGGCTGGCTCAGGCTCGCCGCCGCCCTGGCGGCGTTCATCGGCGGCCTCGCGCACCTGCTGCTGGGGCTCGCGGTGGTCCACGCGACGTGCCGCAATTGGCCGTGGCGAACGCCCGCCCTGGTCGGGTTCTACGCTATGCTCGTGTTCGTCAATCATATGATCGTACCGGCCGTAGTGCTGCTCGGCCTGGCCGAGCCGTGGCTCAGGCTGCGCGAACGCTTCGCCGGCGGCGGAAAGGAGGAGTGATGGACGTCATTCTGCTCGAGCGGGTCGAGAAGCTTGGAAGCCTGGGCGACGTCGTCCGGGTCAAGCCGGGGTACGCCCGCAACTTCCTGCTGCCCCAAGGCAAGGCGCTGCGCGCCACCCAGGAGAACAAGACGCGCTTCGAGACCGAGCGCGCCCGGCGCGAGACGGCCAACGCGGAACGCCGCGCCGAAGCCGAGACCGCCGCCACGACGACATCGGGCGCGAGCTGCGTCGTGATCCGCCAGGCGAGCGAGAGTCTGCAGCTTTACGGTTCGGTCACGGCGCGCGACATCGCCCAGGCGCTGAGCGAAGGGGGCACGGCGGTCGACCGCCGCCAGGTCATCCTCGACCACCCGATCAAGGCGCTGGGCGTACACAAGGTCCGCATCGCGCTGCACCCCGAGGTCATCATCGTCGTGACCGTCAACGTGGCGCGCTCGGCCGAAGAGGCCGAGGTCCAGGCGCGCACCGGCACCGCGGTGGCCGCCAGCACGGCCGATGAGGAAGCCCAGGCCGCCGAAACCGGACCCGAAGCCGGTTCCCCCGCCGCGCCCGAGCCGACGGCCGAGGAAGGCGAAACCGCGTAGGGACCGACTGCCGACCCTCGGCTCAGTTGCCGAACAGGTTCTGGATTCCTTCGGTTATGCTCTCGGCCGCGTCTTCCAGGACCTCGCCCGCGCCGCTCGCCGCCTCGCCCGCGTCCTCGGTGACGCCTTCCAGGACATCCTGGACCGACTCGGTCGCCTGATCGAGCGCGGGCAGGCCGAAGGCGCCGGATTCGCTCGCCTGCTGCTCGACCGCGACGCAGCCGTTGGGGGCGTCCTCGTCGACCTGTTCCACGGCGACCAGGGCGCCCAGCACCAATACGGGGTTGACGGCGGCACCGGCGAGGACGGCGGCCGCGGCGGCGGTGCCCAGCGGATCCGGCGCCACGGTCGGGTCCTTCAGGGTGCCCGTCACGTTGAACGGCACCGCGAGGCTGACCAGCGCCGTCTGGCGCGTCGCCGTGTCGAAGTGCAGATCGAGGCTCTCGTCGCGCAGGTCGACCGTTCCGGACCCCGCCAAGCTGAACGTGGTGGAATCGACCAGGAGCGAACGGCTGGTGGCCACGCCACCGGTCACGTCGAAGCGCGCGACACCGCAGTTGAGGGTCGTCTGGTCCTGTTCGCCGGACAACGGACCCAACACATCGAACAAGCCGGAAGCCACGACAGCGAGGGCCTGGTTGTTGATGACCCCTCGGTCGGCGACGACTTCGGCCGTGCCGTCGAGGGTCTTGGCGATGGCGCGCGGGCTCGCGCCTTGCCCGTCCAGATCGACGGCGGCGTCGAGCGTCCCTTGCACGCCGTCGCTTACGCCCTGGGCGGCCAACAAGCGGCCGAAGTCGAGATTGTCCACGGTGGCGGCGATGGCGAACGCCGGGGTCGGTTTGGCGCCGTCGACCACGAGCCGCCCGCTGGCAACGCCGCCGCTGTAGGTCGCCGCGAACGGGTCGAGCGTCAGCACGCCGTCGTCAAGCGTGAAGGTCAGCGCCACGTCGGCGAGCTCGATGCCCTCGGCGGGGAGGAACTTGGCGATCGCCAAGGTGCCCTCGGCGTCGATGGCACGGAGTCCCTCCACCGGCAGCGGCGTCTCGTCGAACACGTAGGGCGATTCCGCCGCCTGCGCGCTCGCGCCGGCCAGGCCGACGTCGGCCAAGGCGAACGCGGTCGAGGTGAGGGCGACGGCGATCCTGGTCCGCGCGCCGCCGACGTCGATGGTAAGGCTCCCCGCGGCATCGGAACCGTCGACCTTGGCCGCGAGCCCGTCGATGGTCCACGCCGTCCCCGCGTTGGAGAGCGTGCCCGAGACCTGGTAGGCCCCGGTCGTGGGCAGGCCCGTGCCGGCGAGCGGCGCAAGCGCCGCCACGTCCGCCCCGGAGACCTGGAACGCGATCTTGGGGCTGGCCGCGCCGGCCGGATCGGCGATGGCGCCATCAAGCTTCACCTCGGTGCCGGCGACCGTGCCCGCTAACCGTACCGGATAGGGCTCGGCGGCCGTCAACTGGGCCAGTCCGCCGATCTCCCCGGCCAGGGCGAAGGGTGCGCCGCCATAGGACCCCGTCACGTCGAGCGCCAGGCCGGCGCCCGCGGGGGAAACCTCGGCTCGCTCGACGACGACCACGAGCTCCTCGCCCGTGGCGACGTCACGGTACGCGACGCGGCTCGATTCAATGCGCACGGTGTCGATGCGCGGCATGACGCTCGGGCCGGCGGAGGTGTCTGCCTCCGCCGAGGTTTCCGCGCCACCGAACGACCAGTTGACGTTGCCCGAGGCGTCCTTTTCGAGCAACACGTCGGCGCCGACCAGCACGATCCGATTGATCTGGATATCGCCCGACAACAAGGGCATCAGCGCGATCTCGAGCTCGAGCCGTTCGAGCGTCGCCATCGCCGGCCGCGAACCCCACTCGGCGTTGGCGAAGCTGACCTGGCCGACCGTGACCGACGGCGTCCACGAAATGCCGAGTTCGATGGGCCCGGCCAGCGTCAGCTCGCGGCCCGTGGCCGCCTTCGCCTGGTCCTGGACCAGGGTGCGCACCTGATCGAGGTCGAGCGACGAGACCAGGAGATAGCCGCCGATGCCGACGGCCACGACGAGGGCCGCCCCGATGCCAGCTAACCATTTGATAATCTTCATGGAATTCTTCTCGCCATGCGCCGGCCCCACGCGGGCGCGGCCCACGTTTTCCAGACGAATTGTAGCAGGTGCGCCGAGGACTGTTCCAACGGTCATTGCGCCTTGTTTCCGCCATAACTAGATTTGCACCAGGGGTGGATGCGACCAGCCGGGGATCCGGCGGCCGATGCCCGGGCCGAGGGACCGGCCGCGGCGGAAGGACGACACGACATGCTGCTCGCGCGAATGCTCGGTGGCGTCATTACCAGGGGGCGGATCACGTACATCGATCCGGCCGGGCGCGCGCACGAACTCGGCCTCGACGACGGCCGGCCGCCGGTGGCCATGCGCGTACGCGACCGGTTGACCGAGCTTTGGCTGCTGCTCGACCCCTACGCCTACGCCGGCGAGGCCTACGTGGACGGGGGCCTGGTGATCGAGCAGGGTTCGCTCGCCGAGTGGATGGCGCTCTGCTACGAGAACTTCGAGCGCGCCTCGGCCTCCAGCCGGTTCTTCCGCGCCCGCAACTGGTTGCGCCGCGTGCTGCGCCCGATCACCCAGCACAACCCGGTGGGGCGCGCCCGGCGTCATGTGGCACACCACTACGACCTGTCGGACGCCCTGTTCGACCTGTTCCTCGACCGGGACCGGCAGTATTCGTGCGCCTATTTCGCCACGCCCAATCACAACCTGGACCAGGCGCAGGACGCCAAGAAGCGCCACATCGCCGCCAAGCTGCTGCTCGAACCCGGTATGAAGGTGCTCGACATCGGCTCGGGCTGGGGCGGGCTCGCGCTCTATCTGGCCAGGAACGCCGGCGTCGACGTCACCGGCGTCACCTTGTCCGCCGAGCAGCAGCGGGTCGCCGAACGGCGCGCGCGCGAGGCCGGGCTCGCCGACCGGGTGCGCTTTCACCTGCGCGACTACCGCGAGGAGCCGGGGGTTTACGACCGGGTCGTTTCGGTCGGCATGTTCGAGCACGTCGGCGCCAAGCACTTCGGCGAGTTCTTCCGCAAGGTGGGCAGGCTGCTGAACGCGGACGGCGTGGCGCTGCTCCATTCGATCGGCCGCTTCGACGGCCCCGGCGGGACCAACCCCTGGCTGCGCACGTACATCTTTCCGGGCGGCTACACCCCGGCGCTGTCCGAGGTGACGGCCGCGGTCGAGCGGAGCGGGCTGGTGACCACCGACATCGAGATTCTCAGGCTGCACTACGCCGAGACGCTCAAGGAATGGCGGCGCCGTTTCGCCCACAACCGGGACGCGGCGAAGGCCATGTACGACGAGCGGTTCTGCCGGATGTGGGAGTTCTACCTGGCCGGCTGCGAGATGGCGTTCCGCCACGGCCGCCAGATGGTGTTCCAGATGCAGCTCGCCCACCGCCAGGACGCCGTGCCGCTGACCCGCGACTACGTCGTCGACTGGGAGCGCGAGCACGCGCTCGTTTCGGCGTAGCGAACCGCACGGCCGCCGAGTCGCGTCGTCCCCGCTGTTCACAGCCTGGGGACGAATGTCATCAACGGCTTCCACCGGCCGTTTGCGGCATCGCCGATTCCCTCCCGGCCGTCCGAGGGCTAACGTGGGGCCATGGACCCCAGCCGCCAGGCCGTCGCGCTGAGCCAGGTCGCCACCGCGAATTCGGGCACGGCGCCGGCGTTCCGGGCGCTGCCGCACAACCTCGAGGCGGAGCAGGCGTTGCTCGGCGCGCTGCTGGTCGACAACGGCGCGCTCGATCGCATCGCCGGCTATCTGGCGCCCGAGCACTTCCACCAGCCGGTGCACGGCCGCATCTACGGCGCCATCGTCAACCTGGTCGAGCGCGGCCAGCTTGCTGACCCGATCACGCTCAAGGCCTATTTCGAGCGCGACGGCGCGCTCGCCGACATCGGCGGGGCGGAATACCTGATGCGGCTCGCGGCGTCGGCGGTGAGCATCGTCAACGTCGACGACTATGGCCGCCAGATCCACGACGTGGCCCTGCGCCGGTCGCTGATCCGCATCGGCGAGGGCATCGTCGCCACCGCCTACGACTACGAGGTCGATGACCCGGCCACCCGACAGATCGAGGCCGCCGAGCAGCGCCTGTTCGACCTGGCCGAGCACGGCCAGATCGAGGGCGGGTTCGTCGCGCTCAACCGCTCGCTCGCCGGCGCCATCGAGATCGCCGAACGCGCGTACCGGCGCGAAAGCCGCGTCACCGGCGTCGCCACCGGGCTGATCGACCTCGACAACCTGCTCGGCGGCCTGCACCCGTCCGACCTGATCGTGCTGGCGTCCCGGCCCGGCATGGGCAAGACCGCGCTGGCCACCAACATCGCGTTCCACGCCGCGCGCAACTACCGCGCCGAGAGCGGCCCGAACGGCCGCCCCGCCACGATCGAGGGCGCCGTGGTCGGCTTCTTCTCGCTCGAGATGTCGGCGGAGCAGCTCGCGAGCCGCATGTTGGCCGAGGAATCCGGCGTGCCCTCCGACAGCCTGCGCAAGGGATCGCTCAAGGCCGAGCAGTGGGAAAGCCTGGTCGAGGCCAGCCAGCGGCTGAACCGCCTGCCGTTCTTCATCGACGACACCCCCGCGCCGTCGATCGCCGCGCTGCGCACCCGGGCGCGCCGGCTCAAGCGGGTGCACAACCTCGGGCTTGTCGTGGTCGATTACCTGCAGCTCGCCCGGCCGTCGAACTCGCGCGGCTACGACAACCGGGTGCTGGAGGTGACCGAGATCACCCAGGGCCTCAAGGCCATGGCGAAGGAGCTCGATGTGCCCGTGCTCGCGTGCTCCCAGCTCAGCCGTGCCGTCGAACAGCGCGAAGACAAGCGCCCACAGCTCTCGGACCTGCGCGAATCCGGCTCGATCGAGCAGGACGCCGACGTGGTCATGTTCATTTATCGCGACGAGTACTACCTCAAGCAGGCCGAGCCCAAGCCGCGCGCGAGCGAGGACGAGACCACCGGCGCCTTCCAGGAGCGCTACGGCAGGTGGCAGCAGCGGCTGGAGCATGCCAAGGGCGTGACCAGCATCATCGTCGCCAAGCACAGGCACGGACCGACCGGCAACGTCGAGCTCTACTTCGAGGACCGGACGACGAAGTTCCGCAACCTGGAGCGGACCCACGACCCGAACGCCTATTCGCGCTGAGCGCGCCGGCGCCGAGCTGGTCATCGATCTCGGCGCCATCGTCGCCAACTGGCGCGCGATCGGCGCCCGGGTCGGCGCGGGCGTGCGTTGCGCCGCCGTGGTCAAGGCCGACGCTTACGGTCTCGGCGTCGGGCCCGTGGCGCGCGCGCTCGCGGCCGCCGGCTGCGCCACGTTCTTCGTGGCGACGCCGGACGAAGGGGTGGCGCTGCGCCGGATCGTGCCCGGGGCCGCGATCCTGGTCCTGCACGGGGTTCCGCGCCGCGGCGAAGGGTTGCTCGCCCGCCACCGCCTGGTGCCCGTGGTCAACGACCTGGGCGAGCTCGAACGCTGGCGGCGCCACGCGGTTTCGTTGGGCGGCGGCGAGGCGGTGCTGCACCTGGACACCGGGCTCAACCGCCTGGGCATCCCGCCCGAGGACAGCCGGCGCCTGATCGACCGGCCGGAGCTCGTCCAGGGCCTCAACGTCACCTGGATGAGCCATCTCGCCTGCGCCGACGACCCCGGGCATCCGATGAACGGAGAGCAGCTCGGGCGCTTCCGGGCGCTGCTCGGGCGGCTGCCAAAAGCCCCGGCCACGCTGGCGGCGTCCGCCGGGGTGCTGCTCGGGCCGGACTACCACTTCGACCTGGTGCGGCCCGGCTACGCGCTCTACGGCGGCAACCCGGTGGCTGGGGCGCCGCCGATGCGGCCCGCCGTGCGCCTGGGCGCGCGGATCCTCCAGGTTCGTCGCGTTGACACCCCCGGAACCGTTGGCTACGGTGCCGCGCACCGCGTCACCGGCACCGCGCGCATCGCCACCCTGCCGGTCGGTTACGCCGACGGCTTCTTGCGCAGCCTGGGCGGAAGCGGCTGCGCCGTGATCGAGGGCTGGCGCGTACCTGTGGTCGGCCGTATCTCCATGGACCTGACGACCATCGACGTGAGCGCCATACCCTCCGAGCGCGCCGGACCGGGCACCTTCGTCGAGCTGATCGGCGAAACCCTGAGCCTCGAAGCCGTGGCCGAGGCGGCCGGCACCATCGGCTACGAGATTCTGACCGCGCTCGGCCGGCGCTACCCCAGACGCTACGTCGGCGGCGCGGCATGAACCCGCTGGCGGCGATCGGCAGCGTCTTCCTGGATTTCCTCGCCGCCACGGGGCGCGTGGCCCTGTTCGCCGGGGTCGCCATCGCGAACGTGGCGCGGCCGCCCTATTTCCTGCGGCTCACGGGGCGACAGCTCGTCGAGATCGGTTACTTCTCGCTGCCGGTCGTCGGGCTCACGGCGATCTTCAGCGGCATGGTGCTCGCGCTGCAGAGCTACACCGGGTTCGTCCGTTTCGAGGCCGAAAGCGCGATCGCCACGGTGGTCGTGCTGTCGATGACGCGGGAGCTCGGGCCGGTGCTGGCGGGGCTCATGGTCGCCGGCCGGGTCGGCGCCGCCATGGCGGCCGAGATCGGCACCATGCGCGTGACCGAGCAGATCGACGCCCTGGTCACGCTTTCGACCAACCCGTTCAAGTACCTGGTCGCGCCCCGCCTGATCGCCGGCACGTTGATGCTGCCGTGCCTGGTGATCGTCGCCGACATCATCGGCGTGTTCGGCGGCTACATCGTCAGCGTACACAAGCTCGGCTTCACGCCGGTGTCGTACCTGGAGAACACGTTCGAGCACCTCGAGACGATCGACGTGACCTCGGGCCTGGTGAAGGCCGCCGCGTTCGGCTTCCTGATCGCCCTGATGGGCTGCTACCACGGCTACTACTCGAAGGGCGGGGCGCAAGGCGTCGGCGCCGCCACGACCAACGCGGTGGTCTCGGCGTCGATCCTGATCCTGACCGCCAACTACCTGATCACCGAGGCGTTTTTCGCGCGATGACCACCGAAGGCAGCGTGCCGCAGGCCAGGATCACCGTTCGCGGGCTGGGCATCGCGTTCGGCCGCAACGTGGTGCTCGACGGGCTCGACCTCGATCTCGCCGACGGCGAATCCCTGGTCGTCATCGGCGGCTCGGGCACCGGCAAGTCGGTGCTCGTCAAGTGCATCCTGGGCCTGCTCACCCCCGATACCGGGACCATCCTGGTCAACGGCGCCGACATGACCCGGCTGGGCGAGCGCGCCCGCGACACCGTGCGCGCCGCCTGCGGCATGCTGTTCCAGGGCGCCGCGCTGTTCGACAGCCTGCCGGTCTGGGAGAACGTGGCGTTTCCGCTGATCCAGGCGCGCGGCATGGCGCGCAAGCCGGCGCGCGCCATCGCGCTGCGCAAGCTGGCCGCCGTGGGGCTCGGCCCCGAGGTCGGCGACCTGAGCCCGGCGGAGCTCTCGGGCGGCATGAAGAAGCGGGTCGGCCTGGCCCGCGCCATCGCCGCCGAGCCCGAGATCGTGTTCTTCGACGAGCCGACGACGGGGCTCGATCCGATCATGGCCGACGTCATCAACGACCTCATCGTCGAGTGCACCCGCGAACTGGGCGTGACGACCCTGTCGATCACCCACGACATGGGGAGCGTGCGCAAGATCGCGACCCGAGTCGCCATGCTCCACGACGGGCGGATCGTCTGGACCGGTCCGGCCGCGGCGATCGATCACAGCGGCAATGCCTACGTCGACCAGTTCATCCACGGCCGGGCCGAGGGCCCGATCCGCATGGCGGTGCGGGTGGCGTGACGGCAGGGGCCGACCGCCCATGAGCCGTTCGAACTTCGTCTGCCAGGCGTGCGGCGCGGCCCATCCCCGCTGGGTCGGCCAGTGCGAGGGCTGCGGCGCCTGGAACACGGTCGTTCAGGAAGCGGCCGCGGCATCCGCCCCCGGCGCCGCCAAGCGCGCGCGCAAGGGCCGGGCGGTGGCGCTGGAACCGCTGGCCGGATCGCGGCCACCGCCGCCGCGCACGCCGACCGGGATCGGCGAGCTCGACCGGGTGCTGGGCGGCGGCCTGGTGCCGGGTTCGGCCGTGCTGATCGGCGGCGATCCGGGGGTCGGCAAGTCGACGATCGCGCTGCAGGCCGCCGCTTCTCGCGCGCGGGCGGGCGGGCTCGTGGTCTACCTGTCGGGCGAGGAATCGGTCGAGCAGGTCCGGCTGCGCGCCCAGCGACTCGGCGTCGCCGACGCGCCGCTCGTCATCGCCGCGGCGACCAACGTTGGCGATATCGTCGCCACCCTCGAGGACGCCGGCGCGCCGGCGCTCATCGTCGTCGACTCGATCCAGACCGTCTACCACGACGCCGTCGATGCCGCGCCCGGAACCGTGGGCCAGATCCGGGCCGCCGCCTACGAACTGATCCGCTTCGCCAAGCGCCAGGGCGCGGTGCTCATGCTGCTCGGCCACGTCACCAAGGAAGGCCTGATCGCCGGCCCCAAGGTGCTCGAGCACATGGTCGACACGGTGCTCTACTTCGAGGGCGAGCGCGACTATCAGTTCCGCATCCTGCGCGCGGTCAAGAACCGGTTCGGCGCCACCGACGAGATCGGCGTGTTCGAGATGAGCGACGCCGGGCTGATCGAGGTCGCGAACCCCTCGGCCCTGTTCCTCGGCCACCGCGACGCGGCCATCGCGGGCGCCGCCGTGTTCGCCGGCATGGAAGGAAGCCGGCCCGTGCTGGTCGAGGTGCAGGCGCTGGTCGCCGCCTCGCCGCTCGCCACGCCGCGCCGCGCCGTGGTCGGCTGGGATGCCGGCCGGCTCGCCATGCTGCTGGCCGTGCTCGACGCCCGCTGTGGACTTGCGCTCGGCGGCAACGATGTCTATCTGAACGTCGCCGGCGGGCTGCGCATCGGCGAACCCGCCGCCGACCTCGCGGTCGCCGCGGCGCTGGTGTCGTCGTTCGCGGACGTTCCGGTGCCGGCGGCGACCATCGTGTTCGGCGAGGTCGCGTTGTCCGGCGAGGTCAGGCCGGTGAGCCAGACGGAGGCACGTCTGAAGGAGGCGTCGAAGCTCGGGTTCCGCCGCGCGCTGCTGCCGGCCCCGACGGGTGGCCGCGACCGGGCGGACCTCGCGCTCGATCCCATCGGCCGACTCGACGATCTGGTCGAACGGCTCGATCCCCAGGGCCGGCGCAAGACCCGACGGCGCCGGGTCGACGCGCCGTGAACGCCGCGGACCTCGGCGTCGTCGCCGTCGTGCTCTTGTCGGCGGTGTTGGCGTTCGTGCGCGGCTTCACGCGCGAGACCCTGGCGATCGCCGGCTGGGTTGCCGCCATCGCGGTCACGATCTACGGCTTCGAGCCAGTCAAGCCGTTCGCCGAACAGCAGATCGAGCCCCCGTGGCTGGCCGATACGGTGGCGGGCGCCGGGCTGTTCCTGGTGACGCTGCTGGTGGCAACGATCGTGGCGCGGACCATCGCCGTGCGCATTCAGGCCTCGATGCTCGGTCCGGTCGATCGCTCGCTCGGCTTCGTCTTCGGGCTGGCGCGCGGGGCGGTCCTGCTCAGCCTGGCCTATCTGCTGCTCGTCAAGGTGCTGCCGGCGGACGACCGGCCGGACTGGATCATGGAGGCACGCACGCTGCCGCTGATCGAACGGGGCACCGTGCTGCTGCTCGCGCTGACGCCGCCCAGCATCCGCGAGCCGGCGCTCGAGGCGATCCGCGCCGCCGCCGACGAGGCGGAGAAGTCGATGCTCTACGACACCCTGTCGATCCCCGGCGGCGCCCCCGCGGAGGGTGGCGGCGAAGGCGACGTCGGCTATAAGAGCAACGATCGCCAGGAGCTCGAGCGCCTGCTCGAGACGACGAATTGATGGCCCCGGAAACCGCCAGCCACGCGCCGGACGGCGCCGACCGCTTCCACGAGGAATGCGGCATCTTCGGCATTCTCGGCCATGCCGAGGCGGCGGCCCATACCGCGCTCGGCCTGCACGCCCTGCAGCACCGCGGTCAGGAGGCGTGCGGCATCGTCAGCTACGACGGCGAGCGGTTCCACGCCCATCGCGGGCTGGGCCTGGTCGGCGACAACTTCGGCTCCGAATCCGTCATCGCCCAGCTCAAGGGCGGCGCCGCGATCGGCCACAACCGCTACGCGACCACCGGCGAAACCATCATGCGCAACGTCCAGCCGCTGTTCGTCGACGTGGCCGACGGCGGTCTGGCCATCGCCCACAACGGCAACCTGACCAACGCCTACGAGCTGCGCCGCGACCTGGTGCGCCGGGGCAGCCTGTTCCAGTCCACCCTCGACACCGAGGTCATCGTCCACCTGACCGCGATCAGCGAACGCAAGGGCGTGGTGGCGCGCCTGATCGACGCGCTCGACCAGGTGATCGGCGCCTACGCCCTGGTCGCGCTGACCAACGACGCGCTGATCGGCGTGCGCGACCCCTACGGCGTCCGGCCCCTGGTGCTCGGCACGCTCGACGGCGCGACGATCCTCGCCTCCGAAAGCTGCGCGCTCGACATCCTTGGCGCGCGCCACGTGCGCGACATCGAACCCGGCGAGATGGTCATCGTGCGCCGCGACGGCATCGAGAGCGTGCGGCCGTTCCGCCGCCGGCCGTCGCGCTTCTGCGTGTTCGAGTACATCTACTTCGCCCGGCCGGACAGCCATGTGGAAGGCCGCAGCGTCTACGAGGCGCGCCGGCGCATGGGCTGCGAGCTCGCGCGCGAGATACCGACCGCGGCCGACGTCGTGGTGCCGGTGCCGGATTCCGGAGTCCCGGCGGCGATCGGCTACGCCGCCGAATCGGGCATCCCGTTCGACCTCGGCATCATCCGCAACCACTACGTCGGCCGCACCTTCATCGAGCCGAGCGACCGCATCCGGCACCTGGGCGTGCGCCTGAAGCACAACGCCAACCGGAGCGGCCTGGCGGGGCGCCGCGTGATCCTGATCGACGACTCGATCGTGCGCGGCACGACGTCGATCAAGATCGTCGAGATGGTGCGCGCGGCCGGGGCCACCGAGGTCCACATGCGCGTCGCGAGTCCGCCGACGACGCACTCGTGCTTCTACGGCGTCGATACGCCCCGGCGCGAGGAGCTGCTCGCCGCGCGCATGACCGTGCCCGAAATGGCGCGCCACATCGGCGTCGACAGCCTGGCGTACCTGTCGATCGACGGGCTCTATCGGGCGTGCTTCGGCGGGACGCGGGAACCGCAGGCGCCGATGTTCTGCGACGCCTGCTTGACCGGCGAGTACCCGATCGCCCTGGTCGATCGCGACGGCGGTTCGGACGGCGCCCAACTCTCCCTGCTCGACGACATCCGCTGATGGCCGGCCGGCTCGCGGGTCGCGTCGCCCTGATCACCGGGGCGTCGCGCGGGATCGGCGCGGCCGTCGCCGAGCGTTTCGCGCGCGAGGGCGCCCACGTCGTGCTCGTGGCGCGCACGGTAGGCGGGCTCGAGGACGTCGACGACCGCGTGCGCGGGGCGGGCGGCACGGCGACGCTGGTTCCGCTCGACGTCACCGACACCGCCGGCATCGACCGATTGGGCAAGACACTGGCCGAACGCTACGGCCGGCTCGACGTGCTGGTCGGCAACGCGGCGATCCTGGGCGGGCTCGGCCCGCTCGGCCACGTCACGCCCGAACGCTGGGAACGGACGATGGCCGTCAATGTGACCGCCAACTGGTGGTTGATCCGCTGCCTGGAGCCGCTGCTGCGCGCCGCCGAGGCCGGCCGCGCCGTGTTCGTGACCTCGGGTGCCGCGCGCGGCGCCTTCGCCTATTGGGGGCCCTACGCCGCGAGCAAGGCGGCGCTCGAGGCCCTGGTGCGCACCTGGGCGGCCGAGACACGGCGCACCAGGCTGCGCGTCAACCTGCTCGATCCCGGCGTCGCGCGCACGGCGATGCGCGCCGAGGCCATGCCCGGCGAGGATCCGGCGACGCTGCCCGATCCGGCGCGGCTCGGCGACGCCTTCGTCGCGCTCGCCGAACCGGCGTGCAGCCAGCACGGCGAGGTCGTCTACGCCGGCGATGCGTAGGGGTTGTGGCCGCGGCGCAGGCTGAGCCGGATCGGCACCCCCGGCAGGTCGAAGGGATCGCGCAGGCGGTTGATCAGGTAGCGCTGATAGCTCGCCGGCAGCGCGTCCGGCCGGTTGCCGAACAGGGCGAACGTCGGCGGCCGGGTCTTGGTCTGCACCATGTAGCGCAACTTGACACGCCGGCCGGCGACAGCGGGCGGCGGGTTCGCGGCGAGGGCGTCGGCGAGCCAGCGGTTGAGCCGGCCGGTGGTGACCTTGCGATTCCAGGCGCGGGACGCAGCGAACACGGCGGGCATCAACCGGGGCATTCCGCGGCCGGTCAGCGCCGAGAGCGTGACCACCGGCACGCCGCGGACGTCCGGCAGCCCGTGATCGATGGCGTGGCGCAGCCGCGCCAGCGCCGGCGCCGGATCATCGACCAGGTCCCACTTGTTGAGCGCGACGACGAGCGCCCGGCCCTCGTCCGCCACCAGCCCGGCCAGCGCCAGCTCCTGGCGGTCGAACGCCTGGGTCGCGTCGATGACGAGGACGACCACGTGCGCGAGTTCGAGCGCGCGCCGGGCGTCGGCGACGCTCGCGGTCTCGAGCGCCCCGCTCACGCGCGCGCGCCGGCGCATCCCGGCGGTATCGACCAGCCGCACCGCGCGGCCCTTCCAGGTCATGGGCGTGGTGACCGAATCGCGCGTGATGCCCGGTTCCGGACCGGTCAGGACCCGGTCGTGGCCGAGCAGCCGGTTGACCAGGGTCGACTTGCCGACGTTGGGCCGGCCGATCACGGCGAGCGCGAGCGGCCGGTCGGCGTCGTCGACGGGTCCGGCGGGTTCGGCCTCGGCCGCTTCGCCCGGCGCCTCGATCAGGGGCGCGAGGGCGTCGTAGAGCCCGCCGAGCCCCTGCCCGTGCTCGGCCGAGAGCGCGACCGGCGGGCCGAGTCCGAGCGCGTGGGCGTCGAGCACGCCGGCATCGGCCGCCCGGGATTCCGCCTTGTTGGCGATCAGCACCACCGGCGCCGCCTGGCGCCGGAGCTCGCGGGCGAAGTCGCGGTCGAGCGGCGTGAGCCCGGTCCGCGCATCGACGACCAGCAGCACCGCGTCGGCCCCGGCGGCGGCGGCGAACGACCGCGCGCTCATGCGCCCGGCGAGCGATCGGGGGTCGGCCTCCTCGAGCCCGGCGGTGTCGATCACCCGGAAGCGTAGCGGTCCGAGCCGGCCCTGGCCTTCACGCCAGTCGCGGGTGACGCCGGGGCTCGCATCGACGATGGCGAGCCGCCGCCCGACCAGACGGTTGAACAGGGTCGACTTGCCCACGTTGGGCCGGCCGACGATGACCACTGTCGCGGCCATCGCCCATCAGCGCAGCGCGATGAGCCGGGCCGAGCGCGTGAGCAGATAGACGGCGCCGCCGGCCGCGATCGGCGCGACGTCGATGCCGTCGCCCACGTCGAGGCGGCCCAGGATGCGTCCGTCGTAGGGCGAGACCGCGATGACCTGCCCGTCCGATCCGGCGAGAATGAGCCGGTCGCTGACCAGGATCGGGCCGGCCCAGGCCACGGCCCCGCTGCGGTCCTCGGCGTCCTCGTAGCGGGGCAACTGCTGGATCCAGCGCACCCGCCCGTCCTCCCAGACGAAGCAATAGAGCAGGTCCTCCTCGTCGACGACGTAGACGTAGTCGCCGGCGGTCCACGGTGTCTGGACGCTGGAGATGTCGACGTCCCAGACGACGACGCCGGTGCGCACGTCGATCGCCGCGAGCCGCCCGCCGTAGCTGCCGGCGAACACCCGGCCGCGGTCGATCACCGGGTCGCCGTTGATGTCGTTGATGGCCGCCAACGACTGGGCGGTGTTGGCGTAGCTGAGCGAATCGGTCCACGCCACGGTGCCGTTCTCGATGCGCAGCGCGTAAAGCTCGCTCGACGAGTACGCGACGACGACCGCGTCGGCCGCGACCGCCGGGCTGGCGCCGCCGAGCAGGCCGGCGGATTCCTCGATGCCGCGATGCTGCCACAGCACCTCGCCGCTCGCCGCGTCCAGCACCGTGAGCTGGTTGTCGGTCGAGACGGCGAACACGCGGCCCTGGCTGAACGTGGGCGCCGCGCGCAGCGGCGGGCCGATGCGCCGCCGCCACAGTTCCTGGCCGGTGCGGCCGTCGAGCGCGATGATTTCGCCGTAGCCGGTCGCCGCGAACAGCCGGCCCTGGCCGAAGGCGATGCCGCCGCCGAGGCCGCCGTCGTCGTCGTCCTCGGGCGTCGTCGCGACGCGCCAGATGCGCCGTCCGTCCTGGGCCGAGAACGCGGCGACGTCGCCGTCGGCGTCCATGACGAAGACGGCGCCGAGCGCGACCACGGGCGTGGAGAGGATGCGGGCCGAGTCGGAATCGCCGGCGCCGGCGTCGGCGCGCCACGCCGGCCTGAGCGCCCCCGGCACCGCCACGTGGTACATGGCGTGGTTGGCGACGCCGCCCGACTGCGGCCAATTGGGCGTCGGCATGGGCGCCGGCAGGCGCACCGCCACGTCGGCCAGCCCCGGGTCGGGCTTGAGCGAGCGCTCGAGCAGCATGATCGGAATCCGGTCGCCCGGCAGGGGCGGCGCCTCGGGTTTGCCGAGCCAATCCGGGGTCAGGCTGTCGCACGCGCCGAGCGCGAGCGACGCGGCGACGAAGGCAAGGACGCGGCGGCCGATCACGGGGCGCCACCCAGCGCCACGGCGAGCTCGGCCGCCCTGGCGCGCAGGCCCGCGGGCACCCCGGCATCCCCGGCGAGGGCTTCGAAGATGGCGCGCGCCCCGGCGTTGTCCCCGGCGCGCAGGGCGAGCAGGCCTTCGAGTTCCCGCGCCGAGCCCGCGAGGAGCGAGTCGCCTTCGAGGAGCGGCGCGAGCCGCGCGCGGACCTCGGCCGGATCCCCGTCGTCGACCAGGAGCCGCGCCCCGGCCAGCCGCGCGAGATCGCGCAGGAAACCGTCGGCGCCGCCGTCGGCGGCGAGGGCATCGAGCGCGGCCAGCGCCGCGTCGCGCTGCCCCGCCGACGCCAGGGCCTGGCCGGCGCTCAACCGGGCGAGGTCCGGGTAGCCTCCTGGCGCGGCCTCGGACTGGGCCAGGAACATCGCGGCCGCCTGGTCGACCTCGCCGGCGTCCAGCAGCGCCATGGCGTCCAGGAACGCGGCCCCCGCCGCGGCCCGGCGCGAGGCCTGCCAATCCCGCCAGCCCGCGAAGGCCGCCGCCGCGAGCGCCACGACGATGGCCGCGCCGATGGCGTACTTGCCCCAGCGTCGCCACAGGCGTTGCAGCTCGTCCTTGCGGACGTCCTCGTCGACTTCGCGGAAGATGTCGGCCACGTGGCTGTCCTACGGAACCTCGGAGCGGGCTAACTTAGCGACGCGAGGGGCGCTCGACAACGCGGCCGACGACGTGGCTCAATAGCGCCACTTGATCGAACAGCCGACGCTCGGGGTCTGGTGCTCCGGGCCGCGCCCGCCGCGCGCCACCGCGGCCATGGCCTCGTAGAGCTCGCGCCGGGCACCCGGCACCGGGTCCATGCGCGATTCGTCGAGCCGGCCCCGATACTGCAGCCCAAGCCCGCCGTCGAAGCCGTAGAAATCGGGGGTGCAGATCGCCCCGTAGGCCCGCGCCACGTCCTGGCTCTCGTCGTGGAGGTAAGGGAACGGGAAGGCCATGCGCCGGGCCAACGCCGCCATTTCCTGGAAGCTATCCTCGGGATACTGCGTCGCGTCGTTCGACGAGATCGCGACGCTGCCGACGCCGAGCGCCGCGAGGTCGCGCGCGTCGCGCGCGATGCGGTCGAGCACGGCCTTGACGTAGGGGCAATGGTTGCAGATGAACATGACCAGCGTGCCCTTCGCCCCGCGCACGTCGGCGAGGGCGTAGCTGCGCCCGTCGGTCGCCGGCAAGGTGAAGTCCGGCGCCCGCCAGCCGAAATCGCAGATGTCCGCCTTTGCCGCCATGGCCGTGCCTCCTCGTGGTCGCGTAGGCTACCCCATGCCCTTGGGTGAATGGTGGCACGGTTACCGCGCGTTCTGGCCCTATTATGTGGGCGAGCACCGCAAGCCCGCCAACCGCCTGCTGCACTTCGGCGGGACGACGCTTGCGGTCGTCTCTCTTGGGCTCGGCATCGCGCACGACCCTTGGTTCCTGGCCGCCGTGCCCATCGCCGGCTACGGCCCGGCATGGCTCGGCCACTTCGCCGTCGAGCGCAACCGCCCCGCGACGTTCCGCCGGCCGTTCTACAGCCTGATCGGGGACTTTCACATGTACGCCCTGATGTGGGCCGGACGGATGGACCGCGAGATCGAACGCCTGGGGCGTGACGGCCGGCTCCCTGCTCCCGCGCGATCGCTCGATCCGCGATAAGGCATTGATTGGCTTGAAGTACCGCCACTCATGCGGGAACGATCGCGCAACGTGCCGCTGATTCGGGTCGATAAGCCTTGAAAATTCATCCCAAAAATGGGATATAGTGCCATGGCTCGCCCGGTGTCCCAAGGCGAGAAGCCGCTCGACTGGGTGGGCTCGTCCAAGAAGGATTTCCTCGGCTTTCCCGCGGCGGTGAAGGACGAGATGGGCTAACGCTCTCGGGCTTGCGCAGTTCGGTGGCAAGCACCCTTCCGCCAAGCCATGGAAGGGCGAGGGGCCGGGCGTCTTCGAGCTGGTCGAGGACCACCGCGGCGACACGTACCGGGCGGTTTACACGGTGCGTTTCAAGGAGGTCATGTACGTGCTGCACGCCTTCCAGAAGAAGGCGCCCAGGGGGATCAAGACGGCCCGGACCGACGTCGATCTGGTCGGGCGACGGTTGAAGATCGCGCAACAGGATTACGAGGCCCGCCATGGCGAAGGGACGCGCTGAATCGACGGAAGCGGGTGATCCGATCATCCGTGGCACCGGTAACGTGTTCGCCGATCTCGGCTATGTCGATGCCGAGGAGCGTCAGACCAAGCTGCGTCTCGCTCACGCGATCAACGGCGTGCTCGCCGGACGGCGGCTGACCCAGGCGGCAACCGCCGAGAAGCTTGGCATCAACCAGCCGAAGGTGTCGGCGCTGGCCAATTACAAGCTCGACGGCTTCTCGGTAGAGCGCCTGATGAGGTTTCTGACCGCGCTCGATCAGGATGTCGAGATCGTCATTAGGAAGAAGCCACGGTCGCGCCACGCGGCGCGCATCTCGGTCGTCGCGGCCTGACGCCACGCCATCGCGGATCGATCGACATCGCCGTCGCCCGGCTCGCTACTCCGCGAATGGCTTGACAACATTCCATTGATGGAATATATCTAACCATGAGTTGGGACGTCGAATACACGGACGAATTCGGCGTCTGGTGGGCCGCACTGTCGGCGCATGAACAGGAGGACGTTGCCGCCACCGTCGAGCTTCTCGGAGAGCAAGGGCCTCACCTACGGTTCCCCTACTCGTCCGGCATCGGGCGGTCACGCCACCGTCACATGCGCGAGTTGCGCGTGCAGAGCGGTGGCAAACCCATCCGCATCATTTTTGCCTTCGATCCGAGACGATCGGCGATCCTGCTGATCGGAGGCAACAAGACGGGCGATGACCGGTTCTATGAGAGAATCGTGCCACTCGCCGACAAGCTCTACGACGAACACCTCGAAGAGTTGAAAAAGGAAGGATTGATCGAATGAGCGGCCGCCGTACCTTCAGCGACCTTGCGAAAGAGTTCACACCGGAGCGCCGCAGGCGCGTTGAAGCAAAAAAGGCCGCGCTGCGGGCCGCCATGCCGCTTCACGAGTTACGCCGGGCCCGCGCCATGACTCAGAAGGCGCTAGGCGAGACGCTGAGAGTTAACCAGCCGGCAATCGCCAAAATCGAACGGCGAACGGACATGTACGTCTCGAACCTGCGCTCGTACATCGAGGCCATGGGCGGACGGCTCAAAATTGTCGCATCGTTTCCGGAAGGCGATGTCGCCATAACGAACTTCTCAGAGGCCGGCGATCTTTTCGATGCGGACGTCGCGGCGATTGCCGCTGCCGAGGCGCCGGCGGAGGCAGTGGCGTTCGACAACGAGATGGAAGGCGAGGATGCGTGAGCCTTCCGACGCCGCGGTCTGGCGTTGCCCTACTCCCACTCGATCGTCCCGGGCGGTTTCGAGGTGACGTCGTAGACGACCCGGTTGATGCCGCGCACCTCGTTGACGATGCGCGTCGCGACGCGGGCGAGGAACTCGTGGGGCAAGGGGTAGTACTCGGCGGTCATGCCGTCGGTCGAGGCGACGGCGCGCAAGGCGCAGACGTTCTCGTAGGTGCGGGCGTCGCCCATGACGCCCACCGTGCGCACGGGCAGCAGCACCGCGAAGGCCTGCCACACCGGATCGTAGAGGCCGGCGGCGCGCAACTCCTCGATGAAGATCGCGTCGGCCTTGCGCAGCACGGCGAGGCGTTCCGCCGTCACTTCGCCCGGAACCCGGATCGCCAGTCCGGGGCCCGGGAACGGGTGGCGGCGGACCAGCCGCTCGGGCAACCCGAGCTCGAGCCCGAGCGCGCGCACCTCGTCCTTGAACAGCTCGCGCAGGGGCTCGACGAGCTTGAGTCGCATGCGCTCGGGTAGGCCGCCGACGTTGTGGTGGGACTTGATGGTGACGCTCGGACCGCCGGTGAACGAGACCGATTCGATGACGTCCGGGTAGAGCGTGCCCTGGGCCAGGAACGCGACGGAGCCGATCTTGTGGGCCTCGGCGTCGAACACGTCGATGAACGTCTTGCCGATCGCGCGGCGTTTCGCCTCCGGGTCGGTCAGGCCCGCGAGCGCGGCCAGGAACGTCGCGCGCGCATCGACGTGGACGAGCGGGATGTTGTAGTGGCCGCGGAACACGGAAACGACCTCGTCCGCCTCGCCCTCGCGCAGCAGCCCGGTGTCGACGAACACGCAGTGGAGCCGATCGCCGATGGCCTCGTGGATCAGCACCGCCGTGACCGCGGAATCGACCCCGCCCGAGAGGCCGCAGACGACGCGGTCGCGCCCCACCCGCCTGCGCACGCGATCGATCGCCTCGGCGCGGAAGGCGCGCATGCTCCAGTCCCCGGCGCAACCGGCGACGTGGCGCGCGAAGTTGGCGATCAACCTGGCGCCGTGCGGGGTGTGGACGACCTCCGGGTGGAACATCAGCCCGTAGTAGCGCCGTTCTTCGTCGGCGATGACGGCGTGGGGCGAGGCCTCGCTGACCCCCACGGTGCGGAAGCCGGGCGGCAGCCGGATCACGCGGTCGCCATGGGACATCCAGACCTGCTCGCGGTCGCCCGGCGCCCAGACGCCCTCGAACAGGCGGCAGTCGTGCTTGACGTCGACGAAGGCGCGGCCGAACTCACGGTGGCCCGAGGCCTCGACCTGGCCGCCGAGCTGGGCGCACATGGCCATCTGGCCGTAGCAGATGCCGAGCAAAGGCACGCCGAGCCGGAACACGATGTCCGGCGCGCGGGGACTCTCGGCCGCCAGCACCGACGCCGGCCCGCCGGACATGACGATCGCGCGGGGCGCGAAGGCCTCGATCGCCGCGGCCTCGGCGTTGTACGGCACGATCTCGCAGTAGACGCCCGCCTCGCGGATGCGCCGCGCGATGAGCTGGGTGAACTGCGAGCCGAAGTCAAGGACGAGGATGCGCTCGGTCACGTTCCCGCGGTCGTCGCCCCTGTCGTTGCCCCTGTCGTCGTCACGACGTTGCCCTCGCGCTCAGCCGCTGTGCGTCGCTTTGTACGCGGCGACCGCCTCGGCGAGCTCGTCGCGCTGCTCGCAACCGCCGGGGCAGATGCCGGCCAGGGCGGCGAGATGCTCCTCGGCCTTGGCCAGGTCGTCGAGCTCGAGGTACGCCTCGCCGATGTACTCGTGGGCGTCGGCGTGGTTGGGATCGACCGCGAGCGCCGCCTGATAGTGCTCGAGCGCGCTCTCGAAGTCGCCCGTCTTGCGGTAGGCGAAGCCGAGCAGGCTCTGGGCGTCGGCGTGGCGCGGGTCGGCCGCGACGGACTTGGTCAGGGCCGCGATGGCAGCCTGGAAGTTGTTCACCTTCACGAACTTGCGCCCTTGCTGGAAGGACTCCTCGCCCGCGCTCGTCGTGCTCGACGACGACGAGCTCGACGACGACGAGCTCGAGCCGCTGCTCATCGCCATGGCCGAGGTCGCCATCAGCGCCGCGACGGCCACGGCGGACAAGGCTGCGATCAGTTTTCGAGTCATGAAGTTATCTCCCTTGGGGGTTGTCTTCCGTGAAAGTTTGCTTTTGCCCGAACGATCGACGCTCCGGGCCTTTCCCCCGATTCCCCTATACGACCGCGATTCCATCAAGGCAAAGATCACGTTAGCGTGAGTAAGGATAATTGGGCGCCTCGCGCACGACCGAAACGTCGTGCACGTGGCTTTCCCTGAGCGCGGCGTCGGAAACGCGGCGGAACCGGCAATTCGTCTGCATCGCCTTGATGTCGGCCGAGCCGGTGTAGCCCATCGCCGCGCGCAGGCCGCCGACGAGCTGGTGGACCACCGCCGAAACCGGACCCTTGTAGGCGACCCGGCCCTCGACCCCCTCGGCCACGAACTTGAGGGTGTCGCCCACCTCTTCCTGGAAGTAGCGGTCGGCCGAACCGCGCGCCATCGCCGCGACCGAACCCATACCGCGGTAAGACTTGTATGAGCGGCCTTGGTAGAGGAACACCTCGCCGGGGCTTTCCTCGGTGCCGGCGAACAGGTTGCCGATCATGGCGCAGTCGGCGCCGGCGGCGATCGCCTTGGCCAGGTCGCCCGAGAACTTGATGCCGCCGTCGGCGATCAGGGGCACGTCGGCCTTGCGGCACACCTCGGACGCCTCGAGGATCGCCGAAAACTGGGGCACGCCGACGCCGGCGACGATGCGGGTGGTGCAGATCGACCCCGGCCCGATGCCGACCTTGACCGCGTCGGCCCCGGCGTCGATCAGCGCCCGCGCGCCGTCGGGCGTGGCGACGTTTCCGGCGACGACTTGGGCGCGGTTGCTCAGGCGCTTGATGCCGCCGACCGCCTCGATCACGCGCTCGGAATGGCCGTGCGCCGTATCGACCACGACCACGTCGGCGCCCGCGTCCAGGAGCGCCCGGGCGCGTTCCAGGCCATCCGGGCCGACCCCGGTCGCGGCGCCGACCCTGAGGCGCCCCTTGTCGTCCTTGCATGCGGCGGGGAACGACTGCGCCTTCTCCATGTCCTTGACGGTGATCAGGCCGACGCAGCGGAACGCCTCGTCGACGACCAGCAGCTTTTCGATGCGGTGCTGATGCAGCAGCCGCTTGGCCTCGTCCATGCCGACGCCGTCGCGCACCGTGACCAGGTTCTCCTTGGTCATCAGCGCGTTGACCGGTTGGCCGAGATTGGTGGCGAAGCGCACGTCGCGGTGGGTCAGGATGCCGACCAGCCGGCCCGACGGCTGTTCGACCACGGGGATGCCCGAGATGGCGTGCTCGGCCATGAGTTGCAGGGCCTGGTTGAGCGGGACGTCCGGCTCGACTGTGACCGGGTTGACCACCATGCCCGACTCGAAGCGCTTGACGCGCCGCACCTCTTCCGCCTGCCGCGCCGCGTCGAGGTTCTTGTGCAGGATGCCGATACCGCCGTGCTGCGCCATGGCGATCGCCATGGCGGTCTCGGTTACCGTGTCCATCGCCGCGGACAGCAGAGGAATGCCGAGATTGATCGAGCGGGTCAGGCGGGAGGCGACGTTGGTCTGGGCGGGCAGCACGCGCGAATAGGCCGGAACCAGGGTAACGTCGTCGAAGGTGAGGGAGTCCTCGATAACCCGCGGAGCCATGCGTGCCTTATCCTCAGGGATAGGCGCGCCACTATACACATCGGCGGTGGGTTGCCAAGGTTGATTACCCGGTGTCGCGGCCACGAAAGCCCTGGGCGACGAGGTAGACCTCGCGCGATTCGGCCCGGCTGGCCGCCGGCTTGGCGTGGCGCGCGGCGCGAAAGTCGCGCCGGATAGCGCCGAGCAGACCCGCCGCGGCGCCGCCCTGCAACACCTTGCAGACGAAAGCGCCGCCGGGCGCGAGCACGCCGCGGGCGAGCTCGAACGCCGCCTCGGCCAGGGCAAGGACGCGCACGTGGTCGGTGTCGCGATCGCCGGTCGCGGCCGCCGCCATGTCGCTCAGCACCACGTCCGCCGGGCCATCGAGCGCGGCCCGGATGCGATCGAGCGTCGCCGCGTCGCGGGCGTCCCCGTGCACGATCACGACACCCGGGATCGGCGGCAGGACCTGGACATCGACGGCGACGACACGACCCTGGGCGCCGACCCGGCGGGCGGCGACCTGGGCCCAGCCGCCGGGGGCGGCGCCCAGGTCGAGCACCCGCGCGCCCTTGCGCAGCAGACGGAAGCGGTCGTCGAGCTGGATCAGCTTGAACGCGGCGCGGGAGCGGTAGCCCTTGGCCCGGGCATCCTTGACGAAGGGGTCGCGCGCCTGCCGTTCGAGCCAGCGCCGGGACGACAGCGTACGCCGCGCACTCCCGCCGCCGGGGCGGGCGGCCGTCACGTGGCCGAGGCGCGGCGCGGGCCGCGATCCGCCGCGATCATGCGCAGGAGCATACCTTCGCGCAGGCCGCGGTCGGCGACGTGCAGTCGCCCGGCCGGCCACTGCCGCTGGATCGCGAGCAGGATGGCGCACCCTGCCAGCACCAGGTCGGCGCGCTCCGGCCCGACGCACGGCAGGGCGGCGCGGCCCCGGGCGTCGAGCGCGAGCAGCCGTTCGCAGACCTGCTCGTTCGCGGCGTAGTCAAGCTCGATGCCGTCGACCCGCCTGCGGTCGTACGCCGGCAATTCCAGGTGCAGGCCCGCCAGGGTCGTCACCGTGCCCGACGTGCCGATGACCTGGACCTCGGCCCGCGCGATCGCCGCGCCGATGCCGTGCGCCGCCTCGAACGCGGCAAGGCTTTCCGCGACCAAAGCGATCATGCGCTCGAACGCCGGGCGCGAGACGACGTCGCCGCCGTGGTCCTCGGCGAGCGTGACGACCCCGTGCGGCAGCGACGTCCAACCAAGCGGTCGGCAGCCGGCGCCATCGATCGCGACCCAGGAAATCTCGGTGCTTCCCCCGCCGATGTCGAACACCAGCATCCGGGACCTGCCCGGCTGTGCAAGGGGCAGGCAGCCGTCGCGCGCGAGCTCGGCCTCTTCCTCGGGCGTGATGACCTCGAAGCCGAGCCCGGTCTCGGCGGCGACCCGGTCGAGGAAGGCCCGGCCGTTGCCCGCCCGGCGGCAGGCCTCGGTGGCGATGGCGCGCACCCGGCGAGGCCGGTTGCGCCGCACCTTGTCGGCGCAGACGCGCAGCGCGGCGAGCGTACGGTCCATGGCCGCGTCCGACAGCCGGCCGCTGGCGCCCAGGCCCTCGCCCAGGCGCACGATGCGCGAGAAGGCGTCGAGCACCCGGAACCCGTGGCGCTCCGGCGCCGCGACCAGGAGCCGGCAGTTGTTGGTGCCGAGGTCGATCGCGGCGTAGGGGCGGCTTCGACGCCTGTGCCGCGCTGCGAAGCCCGGATGCACCACGGTTACGACGCCCCCTAGCGTTGCTGTGCACCTGCGTGGCATCGGGCCCGTCCGACCCCGGACCCGCATGTCGCGGTGGCCCGCATGTCGCGGTGGCCCGCACGACGCGGCGGTTGGTGTAACACAATCTCCGGTTTTCGGAAGGGTCTTGGCATGTCCATGGCTGGGGCCGGCGCGGTGCCCGGCTTGACAGCCCCTTGGCCGATTCCTAAGGTCCGGCGGTCCCACGGGTCGACGCCCGTGACGTGACGCTAGCCCATTGGGGGATAGTTTAACGGTAGAACTCTCGGCTCTGACCCGAGCAATCTTGGTTCGAATCCAAGTCCCCCAGCCAAATCTCGCTTCTCGCCGAAATGGCCGTGTTCCCCGCCTCCTGGCGGGCGGCGCTGGCGGTGATCGGCGCAGCATGTCCGAACCCAGGGGTGGAGCGGACATCGGCGTCGGAATGTCAGCTGAACTCCCAAGAGCGGCCGATACGGGCAGGTCGGTCCGAGGCGCGAGTCTAGCCAAGAACGGACCCGCCCATGCGCGTCGTCCGTCTACATTGCCTCCTTCGCGGGAGGATTGAGCGGCCATTGGTGATGCTTGTAGCAGCGAGAGGCAGCAATCACCGTCGCTCAACGCGCTCCGGTTTGCCGCAGAGGGCGAAAATGGCTAAGCTGACGCAAGAATGACGGTTCATCTGGGGAATGTCAGGTAAGGTATACTACCGTACATCTCAGAAGATCGAGGATCGGCGATGGGTGCAGCCGGGACAAAGAATACCGAGGAGCCCAGAACCGAGCGGATGGAGTTGCGCGTGCGGCCCTCGGCGAAGCGGACGAGTCAGCGGGCGATACCCCTGAGCGTGCTTTCGGCGGCGGACTTGGCCATCAAGGCTTCGCGCCAATTGCTCACCGAGCACGAGCGCGTCGAGCTAACCGGCGCCGATCGCGATGCCTTCCTCGATCTCATCACCCACCGCAGTTTCATCATCCTGCCATTGCCGGTGGGGAAATCCGATCTCGACATCCTCGTCGCCGCCATGGGCGGCATGTTCGAGGACCGCGCGGCGCTCCTCCACGCAACGGTCTGACGCCTTCATGGGTGCCGCGCTCTTCCACATCGACCAGGCTAAGGATTTCATCGGCCGCGAGATCGCCCTGTCGGACTGGGTGACGATCGACCAGGATCAGGTCGACCAGTTCGCCTACGCCACCCGCGACCCCGACTGGATGCACGTCGACGTGGAACGCTCGCGCCGCGAGAGCCCCTATCGGGGCACCATCGTCCAGGGCTTCCTCATGATGTCCCTGGTCATCCACCTGCAGAACCAGGTCGGTCTGGCGCTCGGCGGGACCAGCTACGGCCTCAACTACGGCATGGACCGGGTACGTTTCACCGACGTGGTCATGGTGGGGGCGCGGGTACGCGACCGGGTCACCCTGCTGAGTTGCAAGCCCAAGGGCGAGGGTGTGCTGATGAAGACCCGCGATACCCTTGAGGTCGAAGGCAAGTCCAAGCCAGGCATGGTCGCCGACTGGCTCGTCTACTTGTACCGCAGCTAGCGCCACACCCCGTCCACGCGATCGAAGCTGTCGGTGCGCAGGTCCGGCGTTTCAGCCACCAGAGTCTTCTTCTCGACCCGGTCCGATTCGGTCTTCGGGAAGCTCGTTCGGTAGGCGAGGTAGCGCGGCACCTTGAACGGCGCGAGCAGCCGCCGGCAGTGGTCGACAACGACTTCCGGCGTGACGTCGGATTTGGTCAGGCCGTCCTTGAGCTGCAGGTAGGCCTTGACCTCCTCGCCGACCACCGGATCGGGCACCGGCACCACCGCGGCCTCGGCGATCCCTGGATGGCCCCGCAGAACCTCCTCGACCTCGCGCACGGCGACATTCTCGGCGTTGCGCCGGATCATCTCCTTGAGCCGGCCGACGATGGTATGGAAGCCCCGATCGTCGACGCGGAACAGGTCGCCGGTGCGCATCCAGCCGTCGCGGAACGTCAGGGCATTGACCTCCGGCTTGTTGTAGTAGCCCAGCATGAGGCCGGGCCCCTTCAGCCACAGCTCGCCCTCGTGGCCCGATGCGACCGGCTGCCCGGACGGATCCAGCACGGCGGTCTCGCGATACGGCGCCGGCCAGCCGCACGATCCGGAACCAACCATGTCGTCGGCCTCGATCGGCATGAACAGCGCCGATCCGCACTCGGTCATGCCGAACGCCTCGCGGGCGATACAGCCGTAGCGCTGCTCAAGCGGCGCGTGGAGGGACCGCGTCAACCCGAACAGGTAGACGAGCTTGAGGCCACAACCGTGGTCGAGCGGTGTCTCCGGTTGATGGTAGAGCGCCTCGAGGAAGTAGCAGTACTCCAGACCGTGCTGCCGCACCCAAGCCACGAATCGGCTGGCGCTCGGCCGGTCGGCAACGAAAATGGCACCGCCGGTGAACAGCGCCAACGTCAGGAAGATCGGCCCATCCAGGTAGAACAGGTTTTGGTTGTAGAGTGCACGCCGCAGCCGAAACCCGAGGGTCTGCGACTCGACCCAACCGACCGTCATCCAGTAGCGGTGGGTCAGCATGCAGCCCTTCGGGAAGCCGGTGGTCCCCGACGTGTACTGGATATTCAGAAGATCGTCGGCGCCCACCGGCTCGGTCGCCTCAAAGGTGTCGGCGGCGCGGGCCATCAGGCCGTCGAAGTCCAGACCCAGCACGACCACACGATTCGGACCAAGGCTGTCGAGCTTCGCCCCGATGTCCTCGTACACGCCCACCAGGTCCGGGTGCACGATCAGCAGCTCGGCATCCGAATCGCGGAGCACGTAGTCGAGCTCGCGCGCGGTGTAGCGCGCGTTGACCCAGACGATGGCGGCACCGAGCTTGGCGAGCGCGAACCAGACGATCGGCACCGCCGGCACGTTCCACGACATCAGCGCCACATGGCTTCCGCGCCGAACGCCGCGGGCCCGAAGAGCGTTGGCGGCCCGGTTCACGGCCTGGGCGAGTTGCACAAAGGTCAGCGACGTTCCGGCTTCGAAGAACACGTACGCGGGCCGGTCGCCATAGGCCACGGCGGCGGCGTCGACCAGCGCCCCCAGGGTCGCCGGCAGGGGGACCGACTCGATCCTGCGGCGGCGAGCGTCCCAGGTGGCGCGGTCGATGGTCACGTGCAGGCCGGGTTAGCAATCATTTCGCAGATGACCTGTGCAACGGGGTAGACGATAGCAGATGACGGGGTTCCCAGGAAGCGACTGGCCGGCTGCACAGTCCACGCGGCGTTCCGCCCGTTCCGAACGACGTCCAATCAGGCAATATGGCCATTTTTCCAGAGATCAAGGCACGCTCCTTCGTCATGATGAAGCATCCGACTGGCCGAGTTACTACGCTAAGGCCGGTCTTGGTCGCAGGCCGTCAATCGGCCGCAGAATCTCTCCAAACAATTCCTCTGGTACCCAGACCTCAGCCATCCGGAGGGCGACATGGCGGTCGTGATTCGGGGCATTGAAGAATTAAGGTGTTCTGCATGTCTCTGAAGGGTCAGGTCCCGCCTTCATGGTGATCGGCGCGGCATGTCCGAGGTCAGGGGTGGAGCGAACATCGGCGCGCGGATGTCGGCTTGACCCCCAAGAGCGGCCGATACGGGCAGGTCGGTCCGAGGCGCGAGTC
>CAZGYG010000003.1:0-12835 GCA_964530335.1 uncultured Rhodospirillaceae bacterium
CAAGGCCCCGAAGGCGAGGAATATCATGTCATTGCCGCTGATCGGCATCCCGTGCGACGCGCGCGAGATCGGGATTCACCCGTTCCATTGCGTCGGCGAGAAGTACATCGCCGCCGTGGCGCGCGGCGCCGGCGCGCTTCCCGTCCTGCTGCCGGCGTTCGGGCCTGGCCCCGACATCCCGCCGCCGGTCACGCTCTACGACATCGACGCCATGCTCGATCGGCTCGACGGGTTGCTCGTCACCGGCAGCCCGTCCAACGTCGAGCCGCACCATTACGGCGGGCCGGCCAGCCGGCCCGGCACGCTGCACGATCCGCAGCGCGACAACGTCATGCTGGCCATGACGCGCCGGGCGATCGAGCTTGGCGTGCCGCTGCTGGCGATCTGCCGCGGCATCCAGGAGCTCAACGTGGCGCTGGGCGGCACGCTCCACCAGCACGTCGACGAAGTGCCGGGGCTTTCCGATCACCGCAGCCCCCAGGACGAGGCGCGCGAGGTCAAGTACGGCCCCGCCCACGAGATCGAGCTCGAGCCCGGCGGGCTGCTGGCCCGGCTTTCGGGCATGCAGACGTGGCGGGTCAATTCGCTGCACGGCCAGGGCATCGACCGGCTCGCCGCCGGGCTCGAGGCCGAAGCCACGGCCCCCGACGGCATGATCGAGGCGGTCGGCGTCAAGGGCGCCCGGGCGTTCGCGCTGGGCGTGCAATGGCACCCGGAATGGCGCTTCTGGGAGGACAAGCTGTCCATCGCGCTGTTCGCCGCGTTCGGCGACGCGGCGCGGGCGCGCGCCGCACGGGCAGGGGTTCATGGACGCGTGGCTTAAGGAGCGCCGGGTCGACGAGGTCGAGTGCCTGGTCCCCGACCTGGCCGGCATCCCGCGCGGCAAGATCCTGCCCGCGGCCAGGTTCGCCAAGAGCATCGCCGAGGGCACGCTGCGCCTGCCCGAGTCGATCCTGGGCCAGACCGTGACCGGCGACGATTCGGATTCCGACACGGTCGACGTGACCTCGCCCGACATCACGCTGGTGCCCGATGCCCGCACGATCCGCCTGGTGCCGTGGTACGAGGAACCGACCGCCGCAGTCATCTGCGACTGCGTCAACGTCGACGGGCGGCCGGTCGACATCGCCTCGCGCGCGGTGCTGCGCCGGGTCGTCGAGCTTTACGCCGAGCGCGGCTGGCGGCCCGAGGTGGCGCCAGAGCTCGAGTTCTTCCTGGTCGCGGTCAACACCGATCCCGACTACCCGCTGGAACCGCCGGTCGGCCGCTCGGGGCGCTCGGAGACCGGGCGCCAGCCCTACGGCATCGACGCGGTCAACGAGTTCGACCCGCTGTTCGAGGACGTCTACAACTACTGCGAGGCTCAGGGCATCGAACTCGAAACCCTGACCCACGAGGCCGGCGCCGCCCAGATCGAGATCAACCTCGACCACGGCGAGCCGGTGCTGATCGCCGACGCGGTGTTCCTGTTCAAGCGCACCATGCGGCAGGCCGCGCTGCGCCACAAGATCTACGCCACGTTCATGGCCAAGCCGATGGAGAACGAGGCGGGCTCGGCGATGCACATCCACCAGAGCGTGGTCGACGCGGCCAACGGACGCAACCTGTTCGCCGACGACGCCGGCAATGACACGGCGTTGTTCCACGCCCACATCGCCGGGTTGCAGAAGCACCTGCCGGCGGCGATGCCGCTCCTGGCCCCCTACGTGAACTCGTATCGGCGTTTGCTGCGTCATTCGGACGCGCCGATCAACGTCCACTGGGCGGTCGAGAACCGCACGGTCGGCCTGCGCGTGCCGCGTTCGGGCCAGGCCGGGCGGCGGGTCGAGAACCGGGTCGCCGGGGCCGATGTGAATCCCTATCTGGCGATCGCCGCCTCGCTCGCGTGCGGCTACCTCGGCATGATCGAAGGGCTCGAGCCGGCCAAGCCGATCACCGGGTCCGGCTACACCCGGGCCCACGGCCTGCCGCGCTACCTGCCCGACGCCCTCGACAAGCTCGACGACAGCAAGGGCCTGCGCCGGGTGCTGGGCGATCGCTTCGTCGAACTCCTGCTCGACGTCAAGAACGCCGAGCACGACGCCTACCAGGCGGTCATCAGCAGTTGGGAGCGCGAGCACCTGCTGCTCAACGTCTGAGCTCGGATGGCGCCGGGTGGCGGCCCGTGTTAGCGTCCGGCCATGGCGAACATCATTTCACGCCATCACGAACTCTTGATCCTGTGCGCGCGGATTGGGTTCAATCCTTGAGCCCTGGCTAGCGGTACCACCCCGCCGCCGTTTCTTCCGCCGTTGATCGACCACCCAGGAGACTCCCCCGTGAGGGCCAACACCACCGCCCACTGGCGCGCGCTGGACGCGCGCCACCACCTGCACCCGTTCACCGATACCAAGGATCTCAACGCCAAGGGCGTGCGCGTGATCACCCGCGCCAAAGGCGTGTGGATCGAGACCAGCGACGGCGAACGCCTGATCGACGGCATGGCCGGGCTGTGGTGCGTCAACATCGGCTACGGCCGCGAGGAGCTGGCGCGCGTCGCCCACGACCAGATGCTCGAGCTCGCGTACTACAACACGTTCTTCCAGTCGGCGACGCCGCCGGCGATCGAGCTGGCCGCCAAGCTGGCCGAGATCGCGCCCAAGGGGCTGAACCACGCCTTCTTCAACACCTCGGGGTCGGAGGCCAACGACACCATCGTCAAGTTCGTCCGGCTCTATTGGAACACGGTCGGCCGGCCGACCAAGAAGGCGATCATCGGCCGCCGCGACGGCTACCACGGCTCGACCCTGGCGGCGGCGTCGCTGTGCGGGCTCAGCCATATGCACCCGCAGTTCGACCTGCCGCTGCCGGGCTTCGTCCACATCGCCTCGCCCTACTGGTACCGCGACGGCGGCAATGAGCAGCCCGATGCGTACGGGCTCAGGGTGGCGCGCGAGCTCGAGGCCAAGATCCTCGAGCTCGGCGCCGACAACGTCGGCGCCTTCATCGGCGAGCCGGTGATGGGCGCGGGCGGGGTCATCGTGCCGCCGGCGAGCTACTGGGGCGAGGTTCAGCGCATCTGTCGCGCCCACGACGTGCTGCTGATCGCCGACGAGGTGATCTGCGGCTTCGGCCGCACCGGGCGCTGGTTCGGTTCCGACACCTACGGCATCGACCCGGATTTCATGACCATGGCCAAGGGGCTGTCGTCGGGCTACCAGCCGATCTCCGCGGTCATGGTCAACGACCGCGTCGCCGAGCCGATCATCGAGCAGGCCGGCGAGGTCGCCCACGGCATGACGTACTCGGGCCATCCGGTCGCCTGCGCGGTGGCGCTCAAGAACATCGAGATCCTGCAGCAGGAGCGCATCGTCGAGCGCGTGGGCGCCGAGACCGGGCCCCACTTCCAGGCGCGGCTGGCCGAGCTCGCCGACCACCCGCTGGTCGGCGAGGTGCGCGGCGTCGGCATGGTGGCGGCGATCGAGCTCGCGGCCGACAAGCGCGCCCGGCGCCCGTTCCCCAAGGACAAGCACGCCGGGTTGATCTGCCGCGGGCATTCGACCGCGAACGGGCTGATCATGCGCGCGGTCGGCGACGCCATGGTGCTTTCGCCGCCGCTGGTCATCACCAAGCCCGAGATCGACGAGCTGGTGCGCCGGGCGCGCGCCGCGCTCGACGCCACGGCCAAGGAGCTCGGGGTCGGGTAGGCGCGAGTCGTTACTTCATCGGCCGGCAGAAGCTGGCGCCCGACTCGAGATCTAACGCAGCGGCGATGATTTCGCTTGCAAGAGATTCGACCGTGCCTTGTTATGACCGATTAATGGGGCCACGCCGGACTCGGCGATGAGCATTTCGCGCGGCATCTGGGTAACGTTCGGAATCGTCTGCGCCGGGATCCTCATGATCGTCGGCGTGGAGTTGATCAGCCTCACGCAATCGCTGCGCCTGCTGCGCGGTTACGACGCCATCAAGGTGGCGACCGATGAGCTGCGCGGCATCTATCGCAACCTGCGCGAGGCCGAATCGACCCAGCGGGGCTTCCTCCTGACCGGCGATCCGGAGCGCGCGCGAACCTTCGAACTCGCCGCGCTCGAATTCGAACGCCACGTCGAGCGCTATCGCGCGCTGGTCGAGGCGGGCGACGACGGCAATCCGAACCCGGGCCAGGCCGTCTCGGACATTCGTGCGCTCGACGAGATCGAGTCGTTCGGCGACCGCGCCATGGACCAGATGCGCTCATCTGTTCGGGTGTGGCTGGAGTCTGGCGCCATGGACCCGGGCGTGGTGCCCATGATTCGCGAGGTCCGCGGCTACACCGAGCGCGTCGATGGGCTGGTCGGGGCCATGGTGGCGCGCAACGACATGCTGCTCGCGCGTTTCGGCTCCATGCAGGCCGGCTCGCACGGCCGCTCCCTGGTCGTGATCACCGGCGGCGGCCTGGCGCTGCTCGCCCTGCTCGCGGGCATGAGCGTGCAGCTCAACCGCCGCATGAGCCGGTCGCTCGCGCCGCTCGTCGAGGCCACGCGACGGGTCGGCGCTGGCGATTTCAGCTATCGCCTCGAGGTGAAGCGGCTCGACGAGGTCGGCCGGCTGGCGGCGTCGTTCAACGAAATGGCCGCCGCGCGGGAAAGCGTCCAGTTGCGGCACGCCGAGGCCGAACGGGCGCGCCAAGCCGCGGTCGCCGCGCTCCAGAGCCAGGGCGTGGCCATCGAGATCTTGAGCAAGATGGCCAACCGTCTGCAGACCTGCATGAGCTTCGAGGAATTCGGCACGGTGGTGGGGCAATACGTCCCGCAGGCGCTGCCCGATCGGCCCGGCGCGCTCTATTTGCTGCGCGATTCGCGCAATACGATGACGCTCGGCACGTCGTGGGGCGAAACGCGCGTCGCGGCCGAGTTCGAGGCGCCCGACTGCTGGGCCATGCGGCGCGGCCAGGTCCACCGCGTCAAGGACGGCTCGTACGACGTCCGCTGCACCCACGTGGGCGACCTCGGCGGGCGCGGTTACCGCTGCCTGCCGCTGATCGCCCACGGCGAGCCCATCGGCATCGTGTACCTGGAAGATCCGCCCGGCGTACTCGACGAGGCGGACAGCCTGGCCGAGGCCGTGGAGAAGCGCCTCGAGATTCTGATCGAGAACCTGGCGCTCGCCATCGCCAATTTCCGGTTGCGCGAATCCCTGCGCGAACAATCGATCCGCGACGCGGTGACCGGGCTGCTCAACCGGCGGTATCTGGACGAGGCGCTCGGCGTGGAGTTCGCGCGCGCCCGGCGTCTCGGCGTGCCTGTTTCCATTGTCATGTTCGACGTCGACCATTTCAAGCGCGTCAACGACGAATACGGTCACGACGTGGGCGACGAGGTGCTCCATGCCGTCGGCACGACACTCAAGACCATGACCCGCGCCACCGACGTTGTCTGCCGCTACGGCGGCGAGGAGTTCTGCGCCATCATGCCCGGCGCCGACATCGCGCTGGCGGCCATGCGGGCCGAGGCCGTGCGCAAGGCGGTGGCGCGGATTTCCCCGCGCCATCAGGGGCGCGCCCTGGCGCCCGTTACGATCTCGGCCGGCGTGGCCCAGTGGCGGGTCGACGCCGAGTCCAACGAGGACGTGCTGCGCCGGGCGGACCTCGCGCTCTACGAGGCGAAGCGTAGCGGCCGCGATCGGGTCGTGACCGCGCCCCCGGAGGACGAGTCTCCTGCGGACGACGAGCCCATCGCCGCCGCGTCCCTTTAGGCGAGGTCCCCGCGGGCGGTCGGCGCGACGTCGCGCGGACGCGCTGGCGACAGCGCTTTGTTCCGCCGGGGAATCAGCCATGCCCATGCGCTCGATCGAGGAGTTGATCGCGGGGTTTCGCGAATTCCGCGACCGGCACTTCGAGCCAAACCGCGAGTTCTACGAGAGACTGGCGACCGAAGGCCAGGCGCCGCGCGTCATGATCGTGGCGTGCGCCGATTCGCGCGTCGATCCCCTGCGCATCACTGGCGCCGGGCTCGGCGACGTGTTCGTCGTGCGCAACGTGGCGAACCTGGTGCCGCCCTACGCGCCCGACGGCGCCTACCACGGCACCAGCGCGGCGCTCGAGTTCGCGGTGCGCGTGCTAGGTGTCGAGCACGTGGTGGTCATGGGCCATGCGCGCTGCGGCGGCATCCAGGCGCTGCTCGAGGGTTCGCCGCTCGCCGGTCGGGGCGACGACTTCATCGGCGCGTGGATGTCGATCGCCGCGCCGGCCCGCGCCCGCGCCGAGGCCAGTTCGCCGCCCGGCGCCGAACGCCAGCGCGCGTGCGAGCACGAGAGCATCAGGGGCTCGCTTGCCAATTTGGCGACGTTCCCGTGGATCCGCGACCGGGTCGACGCCGGCCGGCTGCGTCTGCACGGTTGGTACTTCGATCTTGCCGGCGCGCGCCTGATGCGCCTGGGTTCGGCCGGCGCGTTCGAGGACGTGTGAGGCGCCGCTACGGCAGCAGCACCGTGGAGCCCGTGGTCTTGCGCGCCTCGAGATCTCGGTGCGCCGTCGCCGCCTCGGCCAGCGGGTAGGTCTGGTTGATCTCGATCTTGACCTTGCCGGCCTCGACCATCTCGAACAGCGCGCCGGCGCTCGCCACCAGGTCGGCGCGCCGGGCGTTGTAGGCCATCAGCGACGGGCGCGTAAGGAACAGCGACCCCTTGGCCGCGAGCAGCGCCGGGTTGAACGCCTCGACCGGCCCCGAGGATTGCCCGAACAGCGCCATCAACCCGCGCGGCGCCAGGCAATCGAGCGAGCGCATGAACGTGTCCTTGCCGACCGAGTCGTAGACCACGCGCACGCCCTTGCCCCCGGTAAGCTGGCGGCTGCGCGCGACGAAGTCTTCCTCGGCCGTGACGATCGGGTAATGGCAGCCGTGCGCCTTGGCGAGCTCGGCCTTGGTCGGCGTCGAGACCGTGCCGATCACGGTGGCGCCAAGCGCGTGCGCCCACTGGCTTAGGATCAGCCCGACCCCGCCGGCCGCGGCGTGGACCAGGATCGCGTCGCCTCTCTCGACCTTGATCGTGCGCCGGAGCAGGTACTCGGCGGTCATGCCCTTGAGCATCATGGCCGCGGCGGTGCGGTTCTCGATCCCCTCCGGCACGGCCACGAGCTGGTCCGCCGGGATCAGTCGGTGGTCGGCATAAGCGCCCAGCGGCCCGCCCGCGTAGGCGACCCGGTCGCCGACCTTGAGGTCGGCCACGTCGGCGCCCAGCGCCTCGATGACCCCCGCGGCTTCCAGGCCGATGCCCGAGGGCAGCGTGACCGGGTAAAGCCCGGTGCGGTGGTAGACGTCGATGAAGTTGAGCCCGATCGCGGTCTGGCGCACCAGGGCAAGACCGCCGCTCGGCTTGCCCGCATCGACCTCCTCGTAACGCAGAACCTCGGGCCCGCCGTGCTTGTGCATGCGAATCGCGCGCGCCATGGTGCCCCCTTCGTTCGCCGCCGCGACTCTAGTTGGTTCGGATCGCCATCGCCAACGCTGGTCGCCCGGTCGCTATGGTGACGGCGCGCGCGCGTGTACCATCGCGCGTCATGTCGGGCCGGGAGGGCTTCGGCGTCATGCGCAAGTTCGGCACGTTCGTACGCCTGCTCGGCATGTTGTGGTTCGTCGGCATCTTGATCGCCTTCTTCATCGACATGGATGACAGCGGCGTGCTCGAAGGTTACGTCGGCGCCGAGGAGATCGTGGAGATCTTCGCAGGGCTGGCCGCCGGCGTCTTTCCGGGCATCTTGGCGTGGATCGCGGGCGGTGTGATCGAGCGCCGCGCCGCGCGCTTCGAGACCATGGGCGAAGCCGGGGAACCAGCGGCGGCTTCGCCTGCGGAACGGCCGGCAGGCCGCTCGCGAGGTCGTTCGAATCCCCGGTTTGTCGAGCAGATTCTGGCGCACAACCTGAAGGAAATTGCGCGCGTGATGGCTCGCGGGCAGGCCAAGACACCCGCCCCGCCAGGCGAGACGAAGCCGGGGGCGGCCGAACACCCGACGACGACGGCCCCGAAGTCGGCGCCGGCCGAGCCACGGCCGGAACCGGCGCCATCGAGCAAGTCGCCGCCGACCGTCGACCGTCCCGTGACCCGGCGCAAGAGCATCGTCGAGCGTTAGCAGGCTGGAAGGCCCGCAGGTCCGGGGGCCAACCGGTAGGGGCGGGTCTAAGACCCGCCCCTACAAGAAGCGGCGCGCCGCGTGCCCCGACCGACGAATCGCGTTCCTACTCGGTCGGCAGGGTCTGCGTGTAGGCCAGGATGTCGACCAGATCGTCGATCGACAGCACGTTGAGGGCGACCATGCCGACCCCGGGCTGACCGAAGCGGATCTTGTGCAGGGCCTCCCACGGGTTGTCGGCCGCGACGGTGCCGATGTACTCGGGCTCGGTCTCGCTGCCGAAGTTCATGGCCTTGCCGTCGAAGCCGTGGCACACGGCGCAGACGTTCTGGAAGAAACCGGCGCCGCGGCCCGCGTCACCACGCGCGGCCTTGGTCGCCCGGTCGATGTAGCGATCGACGTTGATCTGGCCCTGGCTCAGGAACAGGGCGAGCTTCTCCATGGCGGCGTGGGGAATCTGCGCCTCGGTGTAGCCGTGGGTCTCGTTCATGATGATGGCGTGAATCTCCTCGGGATTCTTCCCCGCCACTCCGGTCACGCCCGTGATCCCGGTGAAGTGGGAGCCGCTACTGTAGGCGCCCGCGGCGCCCATGTAGTCCCAGCCGTGGCATTCCTTGCAGCGCCAAGTCGAGGCGCCGGACTTCTCGCCCTCGGCCGGATACGCGGGGTGGTTGCCCTCGGGCGGGTCGACCTCCGTGACCGCCATCCAGTTGTCGTAGAGCTCGCCGCCGCGCGCGATGTCCCACACGCTGGTCATCTCGTGGGCATGGGTCCAGTCCTCCATGTCCTCCGCTTCCTGCGCCATGGTTTGGCCGCCGGCAAGGCCCCATGCGAACGCGAGCGAGGCCACCAGCAGAGCGGTGCCCGTCGAGCCGCGAAAAAGCTTGCGAGTCATGTCCTGACCCCCTCCGGAAAATTGTCCACGAATGCAAGTCCACGAATGCAATATGTATACTAAACGGCTGCGCCAAGCGAACAATTGATCCAGATCAACCAGAGACATCTCCCGAAGCCAGGATCGCTAGGCTGCCCGCCGGGCGCGGCGCAGCTCGTCGGCCAGCGCGTCGGGCGCCGTGACCGGCGGCGAGCAGGTCGGCCCGACGCAGACATAGGCGGTGGCCTGGCCATCGACCCGGCCCTTGCCTGCGGCGGGGTGGGCGGCGGGCAGGGCGCCGTCGGCCGCGACCACTTGGAGCGCGCGGCTGGGCAGGCTGACGCCGGCGACGGCGCGCAGCAGTGCATCCGTCCCTGCCTCGCCGCGCTCACCCACGATGACGATCTGCACCGCGCGCTCGAGGGTCTCGGCGGCGTTGAACAGGGTCGATAGCCCGTAGATGTTGCGGCGCGCCTCGGCGCCGAACGCGGCCAGCGTCGCTTGGGCCTTGGCCCTATGCGCGTCATCGCCGGTGAGGCAAGTGAGGCGCGCGTGATTGGCCGCCATCACCCCATTGCCCGACGGGCACGGGCTGTCGATCGCCGACTTGGTGCGCACGATCAGCGCCTCGGCGTCGACGGCGGTGAAGTAATAGCCGCCCGCCGGGTCAGCGTAGAGCCGGTCGGCGATCCCGACCCAGCGCCTGGCATGTTCGAGATAGCCGGTATCGCCGGTGACCTCGTTGAGCGTGAGCGCCGCGCGCGCCATGTCGGCGTAGTCGTCGAGCACGGCGAGCGCGACGAACCGGGCATTGCGGTAGCTGTGGCGCAGGCGGCCGTCCGGCTCGGCCATATGCTCGACCACGAAACCGAACGCGGACTCCGCCGCCGCGAGCCAAACGGGTTCGTCGAGGGCGAAGCTCGCCTCGGCCAGCGCCGCGATCATCAGCCCGTTCCAGTCGGCCAGCACCTTGTCGTCGAAGCCCGGACGTACGCGGCCAGCGCGGGCATCGAGCAGGCGCGCCCGCAGTCCCGCGAGCTTCGCTTCGGTCGCTTCGTCCGCCAGCTCCGAGCGCCCGCGGTTGAGGATGGTCTTGCCTTCCCAGTTGCCATCGGCGTCCACGTCGTAGTGGCGCTTGAACAGCGGCGCGTCGGCGCCGAGCACGTCGTCGATCTCGGCCTCGCTCCAGACGTAGAAGCGTCCTTCCTCGCCTTCGGAATCGGCGTCCAGGCTGCTGGCGAAACCGTCGGCGACGCGCATCTCGCGCAGCACCCAGCCGATCGTCTCGGCGATGCGCGCGCGGTAGAGCCGCGAGCCGGTCTCGCGCATAAGCTCGACCAGCCAGCCGACGAGCAGCGCGTTGTCGTAGAGCATCTTCTCGAAGTGCGGCACCAGCCAGCGCTTGTCGACCGAATAGCGCGCGAAGCCGCCGCCCAAATGGTCGTAGATGCCGCCCTGGCAAATGCGGTCCGCGGTGACCAGGGACGCGACCCGGAACTCATCCGCGCCGGTACGCAGCCACGCGCGCCACAGCGCCTCGAACGCCGCCACCTGGGGAAACTTGGGCGCCTCGCCGAGCCCGCCATGGGCCAGGTCGACCGCGCCGAGCAGCGCCCGCGCCGCCTGGTCCGCGAGGCTTAGGTCGATCGTCTGGGCCGGGGCCTGGCGCGCCAGATCGTTGAGCGCGCCCACCAGGGCCTTGCGGTTGCTCGCGACCTTGTCGGGTGCGCGGTGGAACGCATCGGCGATCGAGGCCAGGATGTCGGGAAACCCGGCGCGGCCATAGCGCGGCTCGGGCGGGAAGTAGGTGCCGCCCCAGAAAGGCTCGCCCTCGGGGGTCAGGAACATGGTCAGCGGCCAGCCGCCCGATTGGCCGAGCAGCGCGAGCGCGGCCTGGTAGATGTGGTCTATATCGGGCCGCTCCTCCCGATCGACCTTGATGTTGACGAACAGCTCGTTCATGCGCGCCGCGATCGCCGGATTCTCGAAGCTCTCGTGGGCCATGACGTGGCACCAATGGCAGGCGGCGTAGCCGACCGAAAGCAGGATCGGGCGGTTGCGTGCCCGCGCCTCGGCCAGGGCCGCCGGACCCCAAGGCCGCCAATCGACCGGATTGTCCTTGTGCTGGAGCAGGTAGGGGCTGGATTCGCCGGCCAGGGCGTTGGGCATGGGGGTCTTTCGGGTCGCGGCGTTGCGCGGGCTCGCACCTTGGCCTAACTTGGCCGCGCGCCGCGCCGGCGGCAAGCACATAATCGACTGCGTTTAAGTCCTACTCGCGAATACTCGACTCCGAGGGCGCCCGTGAAGATCAAATTCGATATCAACTGCACGCCCGAAGAACTCCGAACTTTCCTTGGCCTGCCCGATCTCGGCCCGCTGCACCGTCAGGTGGTCGAAGGTCTTGCCGCCAAGACGGCGGAATCGCTCAAGGCGCTCGATGCCGAGGCCATGATCAAGTCGTGGTTGACTTCGCGTGCCCAAGGGCTCGAGGCGTTGCAGGCGCTCTGGGCCAAGAGCGGCTCAAAGAACAAATAATGAACAAACCAGGCGACCCGGCCTTCTATTACGACTTGCACGTGTTTTGCTGCACCAACGTGCGGCCCGAAGGCCATCCGCGCGGCTGCTGTTCGGCCAAGGGTTCGGTCGCGCTGCGCGACCACATGAAGGCCAGGGCCAAGGCCATGGGGCTCGGCCGGGTGCGCATCAACGTTTCCGGCTGCCTCGACCGCTGCGAGCTCGGGCCGACCATGGTCGTCTATCCGGACGGCATCTGGTACCGCTACACCTCCCAGGCCGATGTCGAGGAAATACTGACCCGCCACGTGCGCGACGGCGGCCGGGTCGAACGCCTGATGCTCAAGCCCGAGGACGGCCCGAACCGCCGTTGACGGGCCAGGAAGCCGGGTTTCGTGACGATATTCGCGCTTTCGACCGCGCCGGGGCTGGCGGCGATCGCGGTCGTCCGCGTCTCGGGGCCCGAGGCCGGCGGCGCGCTTTCGGCCATGGCGGGCGGTTTGCCGCCGCCACGTAAGGCGGTCTTGCGCCGGTTGCGCGAGCCGAAGTCGGGCGCGACGCTCGACCGGGCCTTGGTGCTCTGGCTGCCCGGGCCGGCCAGCGAAACCGGCGAGGACATGGCCGAACTGCACCTTCATGGCGGGCGGGCGGTGACCGCGTCGGTCCTGGGGGCGCTCGGCCGGCTGCCCGGGTTGAGGCCGGCTGGACCGGGCGAATTCGCCCGCCGGGCGTTCGCCAACGGCAAACTCGACCTGACCGCCGCCGAGGGTCTCGCCGACCTGATCGAGGCGGAGACCGAGGCCCAGCGCGCCCAGGCGTTGGAACAGCTCCAGGGCGGGCTGGGCCGGATCTACGATGGCTGGCGCGATGAGTTGATCGCCGGCATGGCCGGGCTCGAGGCGGCGATCGACTTCCCCGACGAGGATCTGCCTGCGGGCACCTTGGACCGCGTGATGACCCGGATTGGGGCTCTCGGCCGCGCGATCCGCGCCCACCTCGACGACGGCAACCGGGGCGAACGGCTGCGCGACGGTTTTCGGGTTGCAATCGTGGGTCCGCCCAACGTAGGAAAATCCAGCCTTCTCAACCGCTTGGCTAGGCGCGAGGCGGCCATCGTCACGCCCGAGGCGGGGACGACCCGCGATATCGTCGAGGTCCACCTCGATCTCGCCGGCCTGCCGGCGATCGTCGCCGACACCGCCGGCCTGCGCGAGACCACCGGTGCCGTCGAGCGCGAGGGCATCGCCCGGGCCCGGCGCTGGGCCGAAGCCGCCGACCTCAAGATATTGATCGGCGAATCGGAACACTTCCGGACCCACCCGCCAGACCTAGCATCGCTGCCAGACCTAGCATCGCTG